>JAICPY010000014.1 GCA_025929585.1 Steroidobacter sp. | reverse complement strand
GTTTCGATGCGGGTTGCACGAACTGGCGTGCGTAAGCATTGAGCGATTCCAAGTACCGGCGTTGTCCCTCGCCAAACACGATATCGAACGCCAAAGTCGACTTGCCCGATCCCGATACGCCCGTGATGACGACAAACTGATCTCGCGGCAACTCCACATCGATATTCTTCAGGTTGTGCTCACGCGCGCCGAAGATGGATATTGAAGCGGTCAGTGGTTGGCGGTTAGTGGCGAGTACGGAGTAGCTTGCGCTCGCCTCCGACTCACTCAAACTATCCGCGACTTGCAAATCACCCGCCTCTTTTCCTTCACCGTCCGCCGTCCGTGATCGAAGGAAATCCCGAGTCGACCATCCGCCACTCACTTCATCCTTCAGTGCTCGACCCGTGTGCGAACGCTCATTGCGCATTACCTCGGCCGGCGTGCCGAATGCGATGATTTCTCCGCCCGCTGCTCCGCCTTCGGGGCCCAGATCGATCAGCCAGTCCGAGGCGCGGATGACATCCAAATTGTGCTCGATGACGAGCAGCGAATGACCCGCGTCAAGTAAACGCCTGAAGGAGCGCAGTAGCTTTTCGATGTCGTCGAAATGTAGACCTGTCGTGGGCTCATCGAACAAGAACAAGGTTCGATTGCGCCGCACATCGACACCCGCGCGTTTACTTGATTTTTTCGCGCCATTTGCAATCGCTGCATCCGCCAAATAGCCCGCCAATTTGAGCCGCTGCGCCTCGCCGCCCGAAAGGGTCGGCACCGGCTGCCCCAGACGAAGATAGTCCAAACCTACTTCGGCCAGCGGTTGCAAACGCGCGAGTACCTCAGCTTCATTCGCGAACAATACGATCGCTTCGGAAACGGTTAGATCGAGCACATCGGCGATGCTCAAGGATCGATCTGCAAGCTCGAGCCGAACCTCTAGCACCTCCGCACGGTAGCGGCGGCCGTCGCAATCGGCGCAACGCAAGTAGACATCCGACAGGAACTGCATTTCGATGTGCTCGAAACCATTGCCACCGCACGTCGCACAACGACCATTGCCGGAGTTGAAGCTGAACGTACCGATCGTGTAACCACGCTCCTTCGCGGCGGGCGTGGATGCGAACAGCTTGCGGACCGCATCGTAGGCACCGACGTAGCTCGCGGGATTCGAGCGCGTCGTACGACCGATCGGAGATTGATCGACCATCACGACTTCTTGGATATGTTCTGCGCCTTGGATGCTGTCGTGAGCACCCGGGGCTTCACTCGGCCGACCAAACTGCTTGCGCAACGCTGGATAGAGGACATCTTGAACAAGCGTCGACTTGCCTGACCCCGACACTCCGGTCACGCAGACGAGCTTCTGCAGTGGGATCGAGACGTCGATGTTCTTGAGATTGTTCGCGCGAGCACCGCGAAGGCGGATTGAAGCGGTTAGCGGTTGGCGGTTCGCGGTTAGCTCAGAGGAGCCGCTCTCAGCATTCCAACCCGCTATCTCCCGACTACTATCTTCCTCTCCCTCTGGCTCACCGTCCGGCGGCCGTCCGCCGCTCACTGTCTTGCGTCCAAGCAGATAGTCCGCCGTCAAGGAATTTTCGGCATCGATTAGCGCGCTAGGGTGTCCATAGAAAACGATCTCACCGCCTCGCTCGCCAGGTCCGGGGCCAATATCCAACAAGCGATCGGCTGCATGCATTACTTGAGGATCATGCTCGACGACGATCAAGGAATTGCCTGCCTCCTTCAGCCGCTGCATCACGCCGATGACGCGATTCATGTCGCGAGGATGCAGCCCTATGGAGGGCTCATCGAGCACGAAGAGTGTGTTGACGAGCGAAGTACCCAACGCCGTCGTGAGATTGATGCGTTGGACTTCACCGCCCGAAAGCGTGCGTGATTGACGATCGAGCGTCAGGTAGCCCAATCCGACATCGCGTAAAAACCTGAGCCGGCTGCGAACTTCGCGCAGTACCAAATCACTCGCCTCATCCAGCGGCGCAGGAAGCTGCAGCCGATCGAAGAATGCGCTGCATCGATCGATAGGCAGCTGCATCAGTTCGTACAAACTGGCGCCAGGCAACTGCTGGAGGACCGCGTCGCTCCACTTCAACCCTGTTGGAACGAATCGTTCGCTTTGACCTAAAGTCCGCTGCGCGTCGGCATGCGAACCCAATCTCCACAGAAGCGCGTCCATCTTGAGCCTTGCCCCTCCACATGCGGCGCAAGGCGTATATGCCCGATACTTAGACAGCAGGACGCGGATGTGCATCTTGTACGACCTGCTTTCGAGCCAGGCGAAAAAGCGCCTGACTCCATACCAAACTTTGTTCTCCCACGAACCTTCGCCTTCCAAGACCCATCGGCGATGCTCGACACTGAGATCGCGCCACGGGATATCAGTCGGCACACCGCGCTTGCGGGCGTACTTCATCAAGTCATCTTGGCATTCCCGATAGGATTCACTTTGCCAACACCGAACCGCGCCCTGCTTCAGAGTCTTGCTCTCATCCGGCACCACGAGACCAAAGTCGATTCCGATCGTGCGACCGAAACCACGGCATTGTTCGCAAGCGCCGATCGGCGAATTGAACGAAAACAAGCTTGGTGTCGGATCCTGGTAATGAATGTCGCAGTGCGCGCAATGAAGATCGGAAGAAAAACGTAGGTGGGTGAATGGCGGAACAGCCCGGTGAGAGGCGGACGGCGGACGGCGGACGGTGTCAGAGGAAGAGTCAGGATGGCGCGAGCCGGTCTTTTCACCGTCCGTCCGCCGTCCGCCGCTCACATCGTCGCTAGCGACGATGCTCACTCGGCCTTTGCCAACGCGCAGCGCGGTTTCGAGCGCCTCGATGATGCGTTCGCGATTCTCAGCATTGAATCTCAGACGATCCTGAACGATCTCCAGGACGGTTCCCGTCGAATCGATTTTCTTCTCGGCCCGTTTTGCGAGACGGCCGGCACGCTGTTCCAGCGCCGCCGTGGTTCGCGAATACACTCGGGTATAACCCTGGCCTTCAAGGAGTTTCAGAATTTCCGCCTCCGCAAAATTGTGCGGCACAGGGACAGGAAAGGTTATGAGAACTCTTGCATCGTGAAGTCCCTGGGCTGTTAAGCGTTCGCTCGCCTGCGTAAAAATAGATTGAGCGCTATCGCGCTTCACGGGTCCGCCGCAGGTCCGGCAGTACAGATTCGCGGCTCTGGCGAACAGTAGCTTCAGATGATCGTTGATCTCCGTCATCGTCCCGACGGTCGATCGGGACGTACGCACTGGGTTGGTCTGATCGATCGCGATTGCTGGAGGAATGCCCTCGATACGATCCACTTGAGGACGATCCATGCGATCCAGAAACTGTCGCGCGTAGGGAGAAAAGGTTTCGACGTAGCGCCGCTGGCCTTCGGCATAAAGCGTGTCGAACACGAGCGAGGATTTGCCGGATCCCGACACTCCGGTCACCACGATCAGCTCGTTCGTAGGCAATTCGATGTCGAGGTTCTTGAGATTATTCTGACGAGCGCCCCGAACGACGATGGATTTTGACATTCTTCGAGAAATTACCAGGTGATCGCTGCAGGAAGCGGCGAGGGAATAGGTAGATGCGGATAAACGGCCGCGACTTCAAGGCGCACCGATTCAACACGGATATGTTGACAGTCTGTGACTTATTTTGTCGCCGACGGTTCCGATTGCACCAGAGGCGGAATCGGACAATGTAGCGAAGCACACACAACCCGTAACAACTCCGCCTCGCCCAAGGTGAGCTTCTTATCGTGAGTGACCGTCTTCGTCATTGCTTCGATGAGCTGTTCCTTGGCAGCCGGTACCAGTCGATCCAAACGGCTCAATGCAACATCCAGTGCGGCAACCCAGTCGGCAGGAGGAGCATATGCGGGCCGATCGCGAGGATACACATGATGCATGCCCGCCTCATAAGCGCGCCGCGATTCCTCCTCGGAATGATGTCCTTCTCGCGCGAGCACCGAGAACAGCACGTGCACGTCCTGTTGTACGACATCCAGAGCAAGCGATCGCGCAGAGCCATGGGGCTCGATCGAATCTCGCAGCTGTACCTGCGCGAGCTTGCGCAAAGCGAAACTGCGCAGCGATAACTTCCCTTCACGCTGCAGCATCGAATTCAAACAAGACATCAAGCGCATGCGCTCCTCGCGCGCGAGCTGACGCAGCGCCGGGAAAGCGCCCTGCAAAGCGGGCATGTACTGTTCTGGCGCGAGCGTATCAACGGTGGGCGTCAGCTTCTCGACCTGAGCGATCAGATCTTCGCCCAGCTGCTGTGCAATGAATCGCTTCTGCCGGTCGCGTGCTTGCATCTCTTCATCGAGCGCGAGAGCAAAGAGCAGAGCGCGCGCAGAGCTCGCGTGCTTTGCTGCGTTCGTAATCGCATCCGGCAGCGACTCACGGATGTCGCGAGCGATCTGCATGTGCGCCGTTACTGGATTTGCGACGAGTTCTGCAATGCCACTGCCGGCTGCGACGCCTGTGAGATTGATCAGCCCATCAAGCCCGGCGTTTGCGGGAGCCGCTTTCGAATCGATGTCTACATGCTGTTTGCCGGCGGAAGACTCGGCTCGCATCCTTTCGATTTCGGCAGGATCGAAGTGCGGATCGATTGCGCGGAGCCGCTCGATCAGAGATGGATGCGTTTGGAAGAAACGTTTCATCCCGGGCGCAAATAACATGTGCGCCACTTCATCCACTTCAGGATTACCAATTTGCGAACCCGATCCTGAGGCTCCGATCTTGACCAAAGCGTTACGAATGCCGGTCGGATCGCGTGTGAATTGAACGGCAGATGCATCGGCGAGCGACTCACGATGCCGCGACACCGCCGCCTGAATCAGGCGTCCAAAGAACAGACCCACGTAACCGATGATCAGAATCGCGAAAGCTGCGAGCACGATGGCCGCGCCGCCTCCTTTACGGCTTCGCCCATGCGGCGCGACTCGCAACACGGTGCGCGCGATGAGCGCGATGACCAATAGCCCAAAGAGCAACCCCATCAGACGGACATTCAAACGCATATCGCCGTTCAATACGTGACTGAACTCGTGTGCGATCACGCCCTGCAGCTCCGCGCGATTCAGACTATCGATCGCACCTCGCGTCACCCCGATCGCAGCGTTGGCGGGATTGTGTCCTGCCGCGAATGCATTGATGCCGGCTTCGCTCTCGAGCACATAGACTTCCGGCACCGGCACGCCCGAAGCGATCGACATCTCCTCCACGACATTGAGCAAACGCCGCTCCGCGGGATCGGTCGTATCTGCAGATACGCGCACACCGCCGAGCGAACGCGCGACCACGCCTCCCCCGCCGTTGAGAATGACTGTCTTGTAGAGACTTGCCAGCCCGATGATTCCGAGCACGAGGAGCGACGTGCCGAGCACGGTTCCCGTGTTCAAACTCATCCATTGACCAATCGAGCTTGGTGAGTCGCTTGCACGCGAGTCCATCAGCGACAAGACAAAGAACACCACCGCATCGACCGCAACGATGACCGCAAGCACGGCGAGCACAAAAAGAAGCACCAGCCGCCGCGATGCGCGGCGCGCTTCATCCTGTCGCTGGAAGAAATTCACTGAAGGGAAGAGTGATTTGTGACTAGTGATCCGCGGGTCGCAAGAGGGCGGCACAAGTAAGTTCAGAGCACATAGGCAAAGAGCCTTCTTCTGACTAACCGCGACCCGCTAATACCTACCCCGCTAGAATTTGACCTGCGGCACTGCCCTCTTCTCGGGCGATTCGATCTCCAACAGTTGCGCCGGTTGGAAGGCGAACGTGTTTGCCACGACGCTGTTCGGGAAGATCTCGCGGCTCGTGTTGTAGCTCATGACAGAGTCGTTGTAGGCCTGGCGCGCGAACGCGACTTTGTTCTCGGTGGAGGTGAGCTCCTCGGAAAGCTGCATCATGTTCTGATTCGCTTTCAGGTCAGGATAGGCTTCCGCCAATGCAAACAAGCGACCGAGCGCGCCGCTCAATGCATTCTCCGCACCCGCAAGTTGTTGCACGGCATTCGGATCGCCCGGATGCGCGGCCGCATTCTTCAGTCCACTGACCGCGACGTTGCGCGCGGAAATCACGGCCTCGAGCGTCTCTCGCTCGTGTTTCATGTAGCCCTTCGCGGTTTCGACCAGGTTCGGAATCAGATCGTGCCGCCGAGTCAGCTGTACGTCGATCTGCGCAAACGCGTTCTTATAGGCGTTTCGGCCCGCGACCAAGCGGTTGTAAACCGAGACGAAGAAAAACGCGACGACAACGAGGATAGCTAAAACAATCCAGCCGACCATGACATCTCCCCAGACGGACGCAAATGCGACGCGCCGCAAGCATACCGAAAACCAAAAGCTTGAAAATACTTACCGGCGAATTGCGGCGCAGAGCCGGTGACTGAGAAGGAGAAGGGTGACGAGGTGACGAAGTGACGGGGTGACAACGTCAGATTTCAGAAAAGAAGAGATCCGAAGACGGGTGTGAACCTCGCGCAACATTGGGCGCGAAGTTTCTGACCTCGTCACTCCGTCACCTCGTCACCCCGTCACTTAATTATTTATTGGGCGCAATAAAATCGAACAAGCGGCTTAGCAGTGTGGGCTTGAAGCCTTCCACGTCGAGGGTTTCTTGGACGCGCGGAATATCCCCCAAGTTGAGTTTGATCGCCTCTTCTTCCTCGGCGGGCGCGAAGGAAAGGCCACGCGACGGCGCGGCACGGGGACGCTGAGCTGCTGCTGGCGCTGCGCCAGGGCGTGGCGACGAAGCGGCGGCAGGGCGACGCATCGCTTGGGAAGAGGGTTGGGCAGCGCTCATCGAGTCCTCCAATATAAGTAACCAAAGCTCGAGGGTCGGCAGCGTAGAGGAAGGTCCGATCCCGCCGCGTGAGCTGCATCACGTTCGATGCAGCGAGCAATCGACGATCATCGCGCGCACCGATATTCCGCGTGCGTAGGCGTTACAGCAGCTGCTTATGTTCAGCTCATGTCGCCGAGCGCAGACGAAAACACGCTTGCTTTCGGCTCGAGGCATCTGCGAAGAACAGGAAAATGAACGCTGTGCGCAAAACTTCAGTTCCGCTCTGCCTTGCGATTCTGCTCGCCTCGGGTGGCTGCTCTAAATCGGACGAAAGTTCAGACAGAGCGCCGCTCGTGACAGCAGCGCCTGATATAGCGGCAAAACGTCCCGCGATCGAAACGCAAGCCGGAGGAATTCCGACTTCTTACACGCCCTACTTCCGAGACGAGCAATTAGTGCGGATTAGCGAACAGCGCACGCTGGCTAACGGCCTGTCGGCGCTTGGCGATTATCACTACCACGGAGCGCGCTTACTGCGCTATGAGGGCACGGCGTTCGAAGATGCGGACCCGTTGACGCTCGAATTTAGTCTACAGGGCGTACTCACGAGAGCGCATAAGGGAACGGGGCAAGCGCCAGAGAGCGAAATTTCGCAAGCGCGCACGCGGGCACAATTGCTACGAAGCCATGCACTCGCGCAACGCGCCACGAAGGGGCATGGAGAAGGTGTGATGAAGTGATGAGGTGATAACGACACAAGACCGGATTGTTCACTGTGTCTTCATCACTTCCTCACGCCGGCAACTCGATTCGCACGAGCAGTCCGCCGTTGGACGCATTCGACGCCGTTACTTTTCCGCCATGCAATGCAGCGATGCGGGATGTGATCGCAAGACCAAGGCCGGTGCCGCCGCTGTCTCGATCCCTCGATTCGGCGACACGATAGAAAGGTTCGAAGATCAGCTGCAGCTCGCTCTCGGGAACTCCCGGACCGGAATCCTCGATGCTGATACGCGCGTTGCTCGCTTCGCGGGTGAGCTCGACCCTCACGGAGGTACCTGGCGCCGTAAACCGAATCGCGTTTCGCAATACATTCTCGATCGCGCTACGTAACAGCCGCTGATCGCCCTCGATGTCGATGCTCGCGGTGCATTCGCACTGGACTTGCTTGTTCGTTGCTGTGGCTTCCAGGCGCGCGTCTTCCACAACTTCACTCACCAAAGTGTGCAACTCCACCATATCGCGGCTCAGCGCCGGCTCTGCGGCGCGCAGCTGCGATAACTGCAGCATCTGCCCGATCAAGGTATCGAGCCGCTCGGCTTCGAGCTCAATCCGATCGAGTTGCTTGACGAGGTTCTCTCCGGGCCGTCGAGCCAATCCCAGCGCCACGCGCAATCGAGCAAGCGGCGAGCGTAGCTCGTGCGACATGCCACGCAGCAGATCCTCCTTCGAGGCAATGAGATTGCGCACGTGATCGGCCATTCTGTCGAAGTCACGCGCAAGCACTCCAAGCTCGTCGTGGCGGCTCGAGAATTCCTCTCCAGCCCTGGCCTCGAGATTGCCCGCGGCGAGCGAACGAGCGCTCGACTGCAGGCGTTCGACAGGTTTGCTCACGTATCTCGCGAGCGACCAGGACACCAAGGTGCTGATCAAGATCGCGAACACGACCACCACGATACGAACGTCGGTCGCATCCAACATGTTCATAGGCCAACTTGGCCCGCTGATCATGATGGAATAAACATTGCCTGCGCGATCGGTGAACAATGGCGTCAACAGCAGAGGATCGTCGATATTGCGGCTTCCGACCGGGTTTTCTCCGAGCAACCCGGCATCCTGCAAGCGCGTGACATACTTGCGCAAGTGATGCGGAAGCAAACGCTTCAAGACATCGTTGCCGCTCGAGTCGACGATGAAGATCTTCCGCTCTTTATATTTCCGTTCCGATTCCGCAATCCAAGCCGGCAAGGCTCGTGCTCCATCGGAGCGCAACAAGGCAGCAGCTTCATTCGCAAGCTGTTTGATATCGACGTTGACCCGCTTCACCTCCTGGAACCGATACCAAGCGACGCCCGCAGTCGTGCCAAGCACGACGAGCGTAGCGGCCCAGAAGGCCAAGAAGATCCGCAAGAACAGGGTCTTCATGCGCGAGCGTCCGCCCTCGCATCCCCGCTCGCGATCAATACATAGCCTGCGCCGCGAATGCTTCGGATTTCAGGCAAGCCGGCTTCGCCCAAACCAAGTTTGCGGCGCAGGTTGCTGACGTGAGTATCGATGCTTCGGTCGTAAGGCGTGAGCCTGCGTCCGAGCACGCGCTCGGTCAGCGACTCGCGGGACTGCACCTGTCCAGCCGAGCGCATCAATACTTCGAGCAAGCGCAACTCCGTTCCCGTCAATCGTACTGCTTCACCGGAAAGCGTCACCTCGAAGATCGCCGGATCCAGGCGCAACGGACCGATGGTGACTGGATGCGCCGGAGCGTCAGCATCTCTGGGCGAGAAGCGGCGCAAGACGGCACGCACGCGAGCGACGAGCTCACGGGGATTGAACGGCTTCGCAAGATAATCATCGGCACCGAGCTCGAGGCCAACGATACGGTCTACATCCGCACCGTGTGCTGTGAGCATGATCACCGGCACCGACAAATTTCGCCGCAACCTGCGCAGCACCTCGAAGCCGCTCAAGGAGGGCAGCATTACATCCAGGATCACCAAATCTGCCGGATGCGGTTGTTCGATCAATCGTTCCAGCGCCTCGGCGCCATCCCGGAGCACGGAGACTTGAAAGCCCTCGCCACTCAAGTACTCGGTGAGCATCTGCCCCAGCTCACGGTCATCGTCTACGATCAAGAGAGAAGGCGGTTGTGTCATGGGAATGGACATGGCTGGTGTCGAAACCTTCAATGCAAAACGAAATGCGAACAGCGAGGGCGCGCCTTAGCTCGAGCTCGCAGACAATGAGTCGGTCCGAAATGCTCGCCTGAGGGTCGCGCCGGTGCAACGAAAAAATAGGCTCCGCGAACCCCAGGGCTGAAGATTTCTAAAGATGAGCATGCAAACCGGCCGGCCGAGCTGCCCGGGCGAGCCCCTCAGGCCCCCGGCACGTACCATGCATGCCTTCAGGAACCATTTCGCTCATCTATCATCTGCTTTT
Source organism: Steroidobacter sp. (assembly GCA_025929585.1). Lineage (GTDB taxonomy): Bacteria > Pseudomonadota > Gammaproteobacteria > Steroidobacterales > Steroidobacteraceae > Steroidobacter. The sequence continues at coordinate 49,961 of JAICPY010000014.1, read as the reverse complement.
TGCAGCACTCCAAGGATCTTCTTTAGAATCAGGAACTCTACACGTAAAAGGGCGTTTCGCCGCGATTGGGCGCCTGGCACCACCGCCAAGAGGCAGCGCGAGCAGATCCTAGGCGCCAGTTCAGTATTTGTTCACCCGGCCGCGGGTATGTCTGCACCGAACATTCAAGTGCGAATCTGTAGCGCACACATTCCGAAATTGAGGAGGAGATTGATGAGTAAGCTTTTCGCAGTGTGGGTGGGCGCCTGTCTGTGCGTGCTCGCGAACGCCGCGCCGCCGCCACAAGTCGCAAAGATCAACGCGACGCCCGCCGGCTTCACGTCCTTGGATAAAAATACCGATAACCAGATCAGCAAAACCGAAGCAGGCATGGATCGCAAGCTCTCCGATGCGTTCGCTTACGTAGATACCAATGGTGACGGATTCATCAGCCGCGCCGAATACCTGGCGCAGACACCTTCCGCCCAAGACGCAACCTGATTGAGCCACGTCCGGACTCGGGAGAAGCGGTTTCCGAGTTCGGCCTCGGCGCGCAAAATCGACGACGTGGCGCCATTCTGCCAGCCGATCCGGCTTCCGGTACCATTCCCTGCGTCGTTCACCTGCCCGCTAGCTGGGGCGAGAGCCCCATGGATCACACGCTCATGGCCGTACCCTGGCTACAGATCGTTCATCTCGTTCCCTCGATTCTCGATGTGTCACGCGAGCTGCTGCGGCGGACGAAAGGCACGCCACCCCCAGTCGCTGGGGGGCCGCCCCAGACAGACGAACAACTTGCAGCTCGCCTTGCCTCACTCGAGGAGAACGAACGGCGCCAAGCAGAGCTCGTAAGTCAAATGGCTGAGCAACTGGCTGCGCTCGCCCGGGCTTTGACGTCGCTACATCGTCAGATAACCTGGCTTACGATCGGCGTCGGTGCTTCGTTGATCATTGCGCTCGTCGCACTCGGAATCGCTCTTCGCTAGCCATTACTCGGTGCGATATTTCTGACATCCTCGCCGCAAATGATTGCGGCGCGACCTGCTCATTTCTTCGCGGCCTGATATAGCGGCAGCACTCTTGGAATATTGGCCTCGAGGTCTTTGATTCTGGACCCGCTCGAAGGATGGGTGCTCAAGAATTCCGGCGGACCGCCTCCTGCGGCTTTCGCCATCTTCTGCCACAGCGAGACTGAAGCATTCGGGTCGTAACCCGCGCGAGCCATCAATTCGAGTCCAATGCGATCGGCTTCGGCTTCCTGTTCGCGACTGTGCGGCAGAGTGAATGTCACCGCGGAAACCTGGCTCGCAATCGCCATCGTCGTGTCGCTCGCCCCTGTTGCCACTGCAACGCCAGTGAGCGCAAGCTGCTCTGCATACGCGCGGGAAATGCGCTCGCGCGAATGCTCACGCAAGGCATGCGCAATTTCATGCCCGATGACGGCTGCCAATTCCGCATCTGTCGTGTCGAGCTGCTCGATCAATCCCGTGTAGACCATGATTTTGCCGCCAGGCATGCAATAGGCATTCACGTCCTCGGAAGTTTGGACGTTGATCTCCCATTTCCACTGAGATGCGTCCGGCCGAAATATCGTCGTTTGAGGAATCAGGCGCTTCGATATCGCTTGCACTCGCTGATGCTGCTTTGCGTTTGCATTCAGTGCACCCTGACTCTTGGCCTTCTGCAGTTCCTGTCCATACGCCTCCTGCGCGCCCTGCTCTACTTGCTCTTCGGACACCAGCATGATCTGTTTTCGGTCTACACCCACCGCTCCCGGCTGTGTCGTCTGCACTGTTTGGCAACCGACACAGGCAAGAGCTGCGAGCAGCACGATTAACGGACGAGTAGACATTTTCGGAAGCCTCAAATTGCAGGAATTTTAAACATGGTGGTTGGAAAGGAGTTCCGAGGGAAGGATAGCCGGCGTGCGGCTCCGGATTCCAACGCCAATAAGACGCGCCGCCCACATGCCGCAGGCCCATACACGCAAGCCGTCTAGGGTTCTTTCTTCTCCTCAGGATCGCCCGCCGTCAAGTAACGGCCGAGACGCGCGACTTGCACGCCCATTACTTCATCCACGATCGGCGCCCAATCCGATAGCGGACGATCTGCGTAGCCGCCGACGTTGTACGTGAACGTGACGCGCGAGCCGCCGCCGGCCGGCTCGATTTGCCAGTTCATGCTGCCGCTGATACCGAATTCCTGAAGCGGACCTAATGCGCCGATCAGCCGAAGCCTCTTCACGGGTTCGGCATACACGACCCGAGCATGCTCGATGCCAGCGTATAGGCCTAGCTTCTCGCAGAAGCATCCGTTCACCACGGGCTCCAACGTCAAATTGCTCGCCTGGTTGGAATAGGTGTGTTCGGGGTCCCACCATTTCGCAACATCGGAAAATGCCGCCCACACCAGATGCGCGCTGACGTTCGGAGCATCGGCCACATGGCGGATACTGAAGCCATTCGCCCCGGCACTTACGATTTCAGCCTGTGCCGCGGCTGCAAGCAGCAACAGCGTGGCGGCGATCGACCACTTTCTAAGCATATGTTTCTCACAGTCGAGCGACGCGGAATGGTAGCTCGCGCCGGCCCCGAGCGCACCCTCAGGCGTACCCAGTGCGTTAGGATGCTTTCCACCAAGCCATTTGCTCAACGCATTGTGAGGAGAGCGAGCATGATTCGCACGCAGGAGATTGCGTATCGCGACGGCGATACTGTGTGCAAGGCATTCCTGGCCTTCGATGACTCTGTCCCCACCCCGCTCCCCGCCGTCCTGATCAGCCATATGGTGGGCGGGCGAGAGACATTCGTGGAAGAGAAAGCTCAGGAGCTGGCAAGGCAGGGCTTTGTCGGATTTGCGCTCGACATGTACGGCGAAAATCGCCGCGCACAGTCGATCGAGGACGGCCGCGCTTTGATGCGCCCCTTTCTGGAAGATCGGCTGCTACTTAGGGGCCGCATTCTCGCGGCGCTCACTGCGGTGCGCGCTGTGCCAGAAGTCGATGCAAATCGAATTGCAGCGCTGGGGTTTTGTTTCGGCGGCCTGTGTGTGCTCGATCTTGCGAGAAGCGGAGCTGATGTCCGCGGCGTCGTCAGCATGCATGGATTGTTGCAAGGCCATACCTTGGATAAACAGCCGATTCGCGCAAAAGTGTTGGTACTGCACGGTCATGAGGATCCGCTTGCGCCCATCGAAGATGTCCGCGCTTTCCAAGACGAGATGAGTAGCGCGCAAGCAGACTGGCAAATGCATATCTATGGTGGAACCATGCATGCATTCACCAACCCGAAAGCGTCGAATCCGGCGAGCGGTTTGATGTACAGCGCGATCGCCGAACGGCGTGCATGGGCCGCGTTACTCGATTTTTTATCCGAAGTTCTCCGTTGATAGGAGCATCATGGCAACACGTAAGCAGAACCGCGTTCCAGAAGTCAGCCAAGAAGAAGCCGAAAACGCCGTCAGGACGTTACTACGCTGGTCCGGAGAGAACCCCAATCGCGAAGGCCTGCGCGATACGCCCGGCCGGGTCGTGCGAGCGTACAGAGACTGGTTTTCCGGTTATTTGAGCGATCCGAAAGATTATCTGCGCCGCACCTTCGAGGAAGTTGAAGGATACGACGAGATGATCGTATTGCGAGACATCGAATTCGAATCGCATTGCGAGCATCACATGGCGCCGATCATCGGCCGTGCTCACGTTGGCTATCTGCCGACGAACAAAGTCGTCGGCATCAGCAAGCTCGCGCGGGTCGTCGATGGCTACGCACGCCGCTTTCAAGTGCAGGAAAAACTCACGGCCCAGATTGCTCAATGCATTCATGAAGTCCTGAAACCACGCGGTGTAGGCGTCGTCATCGACGCGTCCCATCAATGCATGACGACTCGCGGGGTGCACAAACGCGGTGTGTCGATGGTCACGAGCAAGATGCTCGGCGGCTTCCGCGAAGACGCGCGTACGCGCGCGGAGTTCTTGAGGTTCGTGGATGGCGAGTAAGGAGAGAAGGCGATAGGGGATGGGCGATAGGCGATAGTCAAACAAAGTTCACCTCTATCCCTATCCCCTATCCCTATCCCCCATCGCCTTCTCTCCTACCCATTTAACACTTGTCTATCCCACGCGGTCTTCAGTTCAGAATTCACCTGATGCCTGCGCGCGCGAATACGATCACCGGTCCATCACTGTGACGAAGTTCTCATTGCGATATTCGCATTCGCCCTAGGATCGACGCGCTCCTTAGCTGAATGCACGGAGCTTCCAGCTTAAGACTGCGCCGGCGAGGGGACACGATTGAACGCGCAAGCAGAAATCATTCGAGATATGGCGAGCGCCAGCATGCCGATCGCACGCGCCGAGCACATACACATCGAAGCGACGCCGGAGGAATCGTCCACTCCTGCACGTCGCGCGCGCGGCAAAGTGTTGGCAACTTACGCGCTCAAGAGCCCGCTGCGCGGATGCGAAACCGAGCTTGCATTACTGGATGATCACTTCATCTCGGTGCGTAGCGTTCGTCCCGACACTTTGCCGAAGAAATACGATGTCGATCTGAGGTTCGCAGACGCGAAGCCATTGCGAACGCGCGAGGTTTCGTGGACATGGCTCATCGTGACGATCGGGCTGCTTGCATTGTCCATCGGCACGATCGTTTCGCGATGGGGAACGACACCGGAGCCGTGGATGCAACTGGGAATCATCGCGGCATGCGTGACGATTCTGGTCAGCGCATTCACATTTTTTCTGTTTATACGACGCACCACGGAATCGCTGCAGTTCAAGAGCATCCATGGTGGGGCGACGCTCATCAGCGTGACTGGCGGAATCGGCAGCGCGCGCAACGGCAAACGCTTCTTCATCGCTTTGATGAAGGACATCAGCGCCGCTAAAGCAGCGCGCCCCCAAGAAAAACCGCAGTTCCTCCGCGACGAAATGCGCGAACATCATCGCCTCCGAGAACTAGGCGTACTTTCGGACGAGGAGTACGAAGCGAGTAAGGCGAAGATTCTAGGAGCGCACTCCTGAGGCAAGTGACGGGTGACGAAGTCAGAGGGTGCGGAGCGTAGGGCTTGCGTCGGATCGGAAACGACGCCCCTTCTGACCTCGTCACTCCGTCACCACGTCACGCCACAACCGACGCAAGTCGATTGTGGCCGTAAGGGGCAAATGATCCGACGCGACGCGAGATAACTCGGTGCGATGTACTCGCATCTCGGCGATCGAATCGCTGGGGCGCACCCAGATGCGTGTGAGTGAGAGGATCGGAAAGAATGAGGGGAATGCCGGTGGTGAGGGTGGCTCGCCAAATAATCGGTGCGCCGCCTTCAGGGTCTGCGCGCCTCGATACCATTCGTTCATGTCACCGAGCACGAAGGTTGGAACCTCACTCTCCTCGTCCACTTCCTTGAGTATCTCGTCCCACTGAAACCTGCGCTCCGATCGACGCAGACCTAGATGGGCAGCAATCACTCTGACGGTTCTCCCATACACCTCGAAGTGAACGTCCAGTGCGCCACGAGGCTCGCACAATGGATAGCTCAATTCGTGCCGCCGCACTTCCAGGATAGGGAATCGGGTGAGCAGCGCGTTGCCGTACTCGCCTGTCTTGCGGATCATGCGCAGCCCCGGAATCGCGGACATGTGCAGTACTTTGGAGAAGTACTCGAGTTGCATCGATTCGACGTCGTCGCCCGGCTGATTGTCGACCTCTTGCAAAGCGATGATGTCGCAATCGAGCTCTTTGATAACTTCGGCAATGCGAGAAGGTTTGCGGCGGCGATCCATGCCGACTGAACTATGGATATTGTAGGACGCAATTCTGAGGTGAGTCGGGCTGTCCTGCCGATTGAGCGCCGCTGCCATTTCGACCAACCGTGTGTCACGCAGCCTCAAGCTACGCCGCGCACACCAACCTCATCGTCATCGGAGACCTTCGCAGAGTTCAACAGCCAGCGGCGAACCAATAGCGTCGCAGTCGCAAGAAGCGCAACCATGGCCCCGATTAGCCAGTAATTCACCCTGCTCGGATCTTCGAGAGCCGCTTGAAGTTGATCGCCGAAGACTGTCGAGGTCAGCGTGCCGGGCAGGATGCCAATTCCGGTGCCCAACATGAAATGCCAGAGCTTTACGCGTACTGCGCCTGCCACGACTCCTTCGACAGCGAATGGCGCCAGCGGCACCAAGCGCAATGCTGTGATTGCGAGCAGGCCGCGCCTGCGCAGCACCTGAATGATCTCGTTCAGTTTGACACCGGCGACTCGTCGCACCGCATCGCGATCCAGGCGTTTGCCCGCGAGGAAGGTGAGCCATGCGGAAAACTCGATCCCGATCATCGCATAAGCAAAACCCAACCAAGGCCCGAATGCCACGACCGCGAACAGCGTGATCAACGGCCGCGGAAACATGGTCGCCGCTGCTGGCGTATACGCAAGCATCGTGACTAACGGAGCCCACCAACGTTCACCCACCTCTCGCGCCCAGCGAGTGACACGATCCGCCTCAAGCAGGTCGGTTAGCGGGGTAAACTTCCACAGCGCAGTAAGCCCGGCCACGGCGAAAACGATCAGCGCGATTTTCCCCCACGCCGGACCGGAACGAGCCATGTCTCCTTGGACATCGTTGTTGAAAAACGCTGCGAGATCACCCAACGCGACTGGCCTCTCCGGGTCTGCAACCGCGGCCATGCTCATCACCGTCTCCGAGACCTGCGCCAGATCGGTCAATGGTCTTAACGTACGATTGGGTTTTTGAAGGACATCGATGGCATCACGCAGCGTGCCCTTTTCCTCGATGGCCCGGCGCACATCCTTTGGGCTGAAACCAAGATGCTCGGCCAACAACTCGCAGCGCAAACTTGCGATCGCCTCGCTCAGCTCTTCGCGGCCATCGGCGTCGATACACAGATCGCATTCCGTATCCAAGCCCATGGAGCGGTTGGCTAGATTCGCAGAACCGATGCGAACGAATTGCTCATCGACGATCATCATCTTCGCGTGAACGTCGATACACGTGCCCTCTTTCAAGCCATCGACATACGGATAGTAGACACGAAATCGCCCATACCGATCAGCCGCACGACACTGCTCTACTAAACGTGTGCGCAAGGTCTGCATCGTCAATTCTTCCAACCAACCATGACTCAACTGCCGCAGCACGACGACAACCTCCGGTCCGTCAGGCTCGGAGAGGCGAGCCGCAAGCGCATCGCCGACTTTGTTGGCGGTGAAATATTGATTCTCGATATAGATCGAGCGCCCAGCAGCCTGGATCATGTCGAGATACAGTGCTTCTACCTCGCGCACCGCCGGATATTCCAAGGTCTGCGGCTCGCTGCGAGCGATCGCGATATCTACCGCCTTGACCGAAGGCTCGAGCTCCCGCGGCCAAGGATCGTTGCGTACGTGCGCGGGCAACAACGTCTGGCCTTCGGCGCGCCTCCATCGCTCTCGCACCAAATCACCGAGCGCTTTGGCCGCATCGCCATCGACTGCCATCGTTAGATCGTGAAACGGCGGGTACGGCGCGCCTTGCACCGCGCGACGATTATTGTCCGGCGCATGATCGCAGGTATCCCAACGCTTGCAGGTGAGATCGATGCCACCGCAAAAAGCGACTGCGTCATCGATTACGGCGACTTTTTGATGATGAGATGCACCAACCGGTTGGGTGCTGTCATAACGAAAGTGGATGCGACGGCGTGGCTTCCATCCGAATCCATACAGCGGCGCCCATTCGCGATCCAACCCGAAGATCATCGGGTAATCCCAGATCAAAACGTGGATCTGCAGGCCACGCTTGCGCCGGACCAGCTCGTTCAAAAACTTGCCCAGCTCCAGCTCATGGCCAGCGTCGTCCTCGCATAGCAGACGCGTGCGGCTGTGAAAATCCCAACCGGTGATCAAGATCGACCGCTGCGCTCTGCGAGCCGCGGCGACGAAGGCTTTGAAGTAAGAGTCAGCATCGACGAGAAATGCCGCGCGATTCGCTCGTTCAATTCGCCAACAATTACGACCCGCTTCGAAGAGCTTCGAGGGAGTGACGTGCTCGGACATGGAAAACCTGTGCGAAAGGTGTCCGAGGAACGCGCTCAGAGTGTGAGCGGTTCCCCCGCGCGCGGACGCGCGGCGTAAAAGACGTGCAGAGGTGCAAAACGTGTAGACGCCAGAAGCTACCGCTCACCTCGTAGAGGCACCGGGGCACTCTGACCCTACACGTCTACACCTCTTTCACCTTCACACCGGCTGTTGGTTCGCGAACGCGAACTAGTAGCCCTTCTTCACATCCACAACCGACAGCATCCGCTCGCCGGCCGTGTAGCGGCGCACATTCTCTTTCACGACTTCCAGCTGCGCCGCAAAGCCGAGATCGGATTGCGCGGCCACATGGGGCGTGATGATGACGTTCGGCAGCGTCCAGAGCGGATGATCGGAGGGCAGTGGCTCCGGTTCGGTCACATCCAACCCCGCGCCCGCGATGCCTCCCTTGGAGAGTGCGTCGACCAATGCAGAGGTCACCACACTCTTGCCGCGGCCGATGTTGATGAAGTACGCCGTCGGTTTCATCTGCGCGAAGAAGGCCGCATCGAAAATGTCTGTCGTTTGCGGGGTAAGCGGTGTTGCGTTCACGACGACATCGGCTTCGCTCGTAAGCTTGTGCAACTCATCCGGTAAACCGACATAGCTCACGAAATCCGGGCCCGTTCGACCGCTCGCCCGCGTTGCGATAACGCGCATACCCAGTGCGTGTCCTCGGCGCGCAATCTCGCTGCCGATACCGCCCAGGCCGACTACCAGCATCGTTTTGCCTTCGACGACGGCCATCTTTCCGGCCGCCGCATCTCGCCGCCACTCGCGCGCACCCTGAGCAGGGATATACGCGTTCAGTCCGCGTGCGAGTCCCAGCATCATCGCCGTGACGTGCTCGGCAATGACCGGCCCCATGATTCGCTGCATGTTGGTGACCAGAATGTCACGCTCTCGCACCGAAGGGATTCCAATACAGCCCTCTACTCCGGCACTGAAGACCTGCACCCATCGAATGGACTTGCCCGCTTCCAAGATTCCCGGCGTGCAGCCACCGATGACTGCATCCACATTTCCGGCGAGCGCTTGAGCTTCCACTGCGTTGCTCGCACGTACAACTTCTACGCCAGGCGCTACCGCTTTTAGTTGCTCGACGGATTCGGGCGAACCTCCCACGAGCAGAATGCGCTTCGGCTTCTTCCATCCCGCGCGCTCGCGCACGGCTGTCGCGGCTTCTTCCAATTGAAAGCGTTCTTTGACGCTTTGCTCCGCAGCGGCGGCATAGGTGTATTCGGGAATAACAGCAAGCGCTGCTGCCGCAGTTAAAGAGAACGCTAAACACCTGAACATCGCCGCTCCTTTAGGAAACGCTGTTGCGTGACCGCAAGAATGCTACAGGTCCATGCTCCCGGCTCGTCTAGAATTGTGGATAGCTGCCTTGCGCAACTTCCGTGTCTGTTGTCTTGCCTCTTGTCTTTCTCTCTTACCTATCCCCTATCCCCTATCCCCTATCCCCTATCGCCTTCGTTCCTACACCAACACTCTCTCGATCCCACCGCTGTTCGCCGCTTTCACGTAATTCGGCAACCATTGCTCACCGAGCACATGGCGGGCAATTTCGATCACGATGTAATCGGCGTCCAGATTCGCATCGTCGTTGTAACGCTTCAATCCCTGCAGACACGAAGGACACGAAGTCAGGATCTTCACATCGCCTTTGAAACCGTCGGCTCGCAGCTTATCGGCACCCTTGCGCATTTCTTCTTCCTTTCGGAAGCGCACTTGAGTTGCAACGTCGGGGCGCGTGACGGCGAACGTACCCGACTCGCCACAACAGCGATCGTTCTTCTCGATCTTGCCGTTCATTTTCTCATTCATCAACGCGTTCACAACCTTGAGCGGATCGTGAGCCTTGATCGGCGTATGACACGGATCGTGGTACATGTAGCGCACGCCCGTCACGCCTTCGAGCTTCACGCCACGCTCCATGAGGAACTCGTGAATATCGATGATGCGACAGCCTGGGAAGATTTCATCGAAGCGATAGCCTTGCAACTGATCGAAGCACGTGCCGCAACTCACCACGACCGTTTTGATGTCCAGATAGTTCAGCGTGTTCGCGACCCGATGGAACAGCACTCGGTTGTCGGTAATGATCTTTTCGGCCTTGTCGAATTCTCCCGCTCCGCGCTGTGGATAGCCGCAGCACAGGTAACCCGGTGGTAGCACGGTCTGAACACCCTGCTGCCAAAGCATTGCCTGAGTCGCCAATCCCACCTGTGAAAACAACCGCTCGGATCCACAGCCTGGAAAATAGAACACGGCTTCCGAATCGCTCGAGGTGCGAGCCGGATCACGGATGATCGGTACGTAGTTTCGATCTTCGATATCCAAAAGCGCGCGTGCGGTTTTCTTAGGCAGTCCGCCCGGCATCTTCTTGTTCACGAAGTGCACGACCTGCTCTTTGATCGGCGCTTTGCCGGTCGTTGCCGGCGGACGCCCGGTTTGCACCAGCGCTAGCGGCCTGAGCGCACGATTCGCCAGGCGCTGTGCTTTGAAGCCCCACTCCAGCATTGCTTTGCGCGTGAGCTTGATCGTCTGCGGATTGGTCGCGTTCAAGAAGAACATCGATGCCGCCGTCCCTGGATTGAAGCGCTTCTTGCCCATCCGACGCAGCAGATCGCGCATCGCCATCGACACATCGCCGAAGTCGATGTTTACGGGGCACGGCGTGACGCACTTGTGACAGACGGTGCAGTGTTCCGCGACATCACCGAACTCATCCCAATGCCGAATCGACACGCCGCGGCGCGTTTGCTCCTCGTACAAGAACGCTTCGATGAGAAGCGAGGTAGCCAAAATCTTATTGCGCGGGGAATACAGCAGGTTCGCTCGCGGTACATGCGTCGCGCACACCGGCTTGCACTTGCCGCAGCGCAGACAATCCTTGATGGCATCGGAGATCGAATTGATGTCGGACTGCTGCATGATGAGCGATTCGTGGCCCATCAAATTGAAGCTCGGTGTATAGGCATTACGCAGGTCGCCGGCGGGCATGAGCTTGCCGCGGTTGAAGTGCCCTTCCGGATCGACCCGATCCTTGTAGCGTCGAAAATCCGCGGTTTCCTCATCCGACAAGAATTCGAGCTTGGTGATGCCGATGCCGTGTTCACCCGAGATCACGCCGTTCAAGTTGCGCGCGATCTGCATGATGCGCACGACCGATCGGTTCGCCTCCTGCAACATCTCGTAGTCATCGGAGTTCACAGGAATGTTGGTGTGTACGTTGCCATCACCTGCATGCATGTGCAGCGCGATCCAAACCCGGCCGCGAAGGACGCGTTTGTGAATCTCTTCGATGGCATCGAGGATCGGCAAGAACGCACCACCTACGAACAAGCGACGCATGTGCGCGCGCACTTCGCTTTTCCACGAAGTGCGCACGGATCGATCCTGGACCAAGTCGAACACGGTTGTTTCCGGCTCGCGTTCCAAGCGCCGCTCGAAATCGCCACGCAATGGTTCGAAACCGAGTGCATCGAGCTGCGGCAAGGCAGTCTTGAGCGGCGTATCCAAATTTTCGAACAGGTAGGCCCAGCGCGCACGTGCGGCGGACAAGGTTTGCTGAGCCTGAGCTTGGCGATCGCCAATCAACTCCTCGCGCGAGACGTCCTGCAAGTCAGGATCATCGGTCTTGCCGAGCGGCAGCTCGCCTGCGAACAGAGTTTGCAGCTCATTGAGCAGCTTCAGTTTGTTCTTGAATGACAGCTCGATGTTGATGCGCTCGATCGCATCCGTGTAATCGCCCATGCGATCCAGGGGGATCACGACGTCTTCATTGATCTTGAAGGCGTTCGTGTGACGCGCGATGGCGGCTGTGCGAGAGCGGTCTAGCCAGAACTTCTTGCGCGCATCCGGATTGACGGCAATGAAACCTTCTCCAGCGCGACTGTTCGCGATGCGCACGACTTCGGAGGTCGCTCGTGCGACTGCTGCATCGTCTTCGCCGACGATGTCGCCCAGCAAGACCATCTTCGGCAACGTGCCGCGTTTGGATTTGGTCGCATACCCGACAGCGCGCAGATAACGCTCATCCAGATGCTCCAAGCCTGCGAGTTGCACGCCACTCGTGCGCGCCTCCCGTTCCAAGAACGTTTTGATTTCAACGATCGAAGGAATCGCATGCCGAGCGTGACCGAAGAATTCCAAACACACCGTACGAATGTGCTTCGGCATTTTGTGCAGCAGCCAACAAGCCGAGGTGATCAGGCCGTCGCAACCTTCCTTTTGCACGCCAGGCAATCCACCCAGAAATTTATCCGTGACATCTTTGCCTAGACCGGTTTTGCGAAACTTGGCGCCTTCGATATCGATGCGCGCAGTACGCAACACGCGAGCTTTCTGCGGCGTGTCCTGGCCATCCTTCCAGACCAGATCGAAGGAAGCCGTTTCGACTTCGTGAATTTTCCCGCGGTTGTGCCCAAAGCGCGTGACCTCCAGCCAATTACCATCGGGGTCGACCATGCGCCACCAGATGAGATTGTCGACTGCCGTGCCCCATAGCACCGCCTTTTTGCCGCCGGCGTTCATCGCAACATTGCCGCCGATGCAAGAAGCATCCGCGGACGTCGGGTCGACAGCGAAGACGAATCCTGCGGCTTCGGCCGCATTCGATACGCGCCGAGTCACGACGCCCGCCTCACTGAAGATGGTCGGCGCTTCGCCCGCTACATCGGGCAACTCCTTCATCTCGACACTTCCCAATCGTTCCAGCTTCTCCGTATTGATCACCGCTGAAAGTGGCGTGAGCGGGATCGCGCCGCCGGTGTAACCCGTACCGCCGCCGCGCGGGATAACCGTCAGGCCAAGTCGAACGCAAGAGCGCACCAGCGCGGGAATCTCATTCTCCGTATCCGGCGATAGAACGACGAAGGGATACTCGATGCGCCAGTCGGTTGCGTCCGTTACATGACTCACGCGAGCAAAAGCATCGAAGCGAATGTTGTCTTCGCGCGTGTAGCGAACCAAAAGCCTACGTGCGCGCTTGCGCAGGTCGATCATTCGCTCAAAGTCGCGCGCAAAAGCCTCGACCGCGCCTCTAGCCGCTTCCAGCAGCTCACCGACCTTGCGATCGCGCTCCGGATCGGCAGCATCTCGACGCCGTTCCACTTCGTTCAGTCGATGATGCAGCGCCTCGACCAATAGGCGGCGGCGCTTCGGGTTGTCGATTAAATCGTCCTGTAGGTACGGGTTGCGCTGAACGACCCAGATGTCGCCGAGCACTTCGTACAGCATGCGCGCCGAACGTCCCGTCTTCCGCTCCGCCCGCAACTCATCGAGGATCAGCCATACCCGCTCACCTAAGAGCCGGATCACGATCTCCCTATCCGAGAACGAGGTGTAGTTGTAAGGAATTTCACGCAACCGTGCTGGAACCGCGGGGGCAGGCGTGCGGTCCAGCTCGATCGGCTCGAGCGGAAGAGACAGATTCAGCAATGGAGGTCCTGGGAGTGGCGGATTGATTCGCGCGAATTGTAAAGGAAAAGGTGACGGGTGACGGGTGACGAGTGACGGGTCAGAATGCGGCGATCCCTGTTACGCACTTGCGAGAACGCGGCCTCGTAGCGCTGTATTTGGAGTCGTAAGCAGAAGAATCCAGGCACTTGAGCGAGACATCTAGGCAGCTTCTTGCCCGTCACCCATCACCGGTCACCCGTCACTTCCTCATAACGCTCTAACCAATTCGCATAAGCTCCTCACCTATGAATCTTCAGCTTTCGGCCCCTGAAATACGTGTGATCGGCTGCTTGATCGAGAAGGCGATCACGACCCCGGATCAGTATCCGCTGTCACTCAACGCGCTGGTCAATGCTTGCAATCAGAAAAGCAATCGCGATCCGGTGATGGAGTTGGATGAACGAACCGTGCAACAGACGCTCGATGCCCTAGTCAGAAAGCACTTGGTGTTGGAGAAGTCCGGTTTCGGCAGCCGTGTGCCTAAATATCAACATCGCTTCTGTAACACCGGTTTTGGCTCGCTCGAGTTCACACCGCAAGCGACCGCCGTACTGTGTGAGCTCATGGTGCGCGGTCCGCAAACTCCCGGTGAGCTGCGTGGACGAGCAAGCCGAATGGCTGAAATCCACGACGTGAGCGAAGTCGAGAACGTTCTGCAGGCATTGGCGACACGAACGGATGGCCCATTCGTCGTGAGACTGCCACGTGAAGCAGGCCGGCGGGATTCCCGGTACGCACACCTTTTCAGCGGTCCGATCGACGTCTCCGCGTTCGAGGAGGAACCGCCACTGCCCACCCCGGAGGCACGCGGCCCATCGCTGACGGAACGCGTGACCCAGCTCGAGCATCTTGTAGAACAGCTGCGAGCGGAATTGGACGAGCTGCGGAAGCAATAGCGTCAAGCGAAGTTGGCTTGATCCTTCCGCTCTGACTATCCCCTATCCCCTATCCCCTATCCGCTATCCGCTATCCTTCATTAAAACCCTGTAATCCGAAAACTTTCGCCCCATGAATACGTCTCACCATCGTCACGAACATTTTGAGGGTGTAGCTATGGTTTCGACTTGGCTCAAAGCAGGAGTCACTGCGGTTTCATGCGGCGTCGCGTTTGCAGCGTGCTCTGGAGATCTTCCGGGCAGCGCGAGCGCTCACACGCTCGGCACGGCCGCCGCTGCGGCTCCAAGCGTCGTCGCGCCGAGTGCAGCCGCACTCCCAGACTTTAGCTCGCTCGTCGAGCAGTATGGTCCCGCGGTCGTGAATGTGGCGGTGGTCGGCAAGGCGCAGGAGATCGCTGATTTTCCCGGCATGGCTCCTGGAGACCCGCTCAACGAATTTTTCCGCCGATTTGGACGGCCTATGCCGCGCGGCGAGATGCCTACCCCTCGTGGGGAGGGCTCGGGTTTCATCGTGAGCTCCGATGGTTACGTGCTCACTAATGCACACGTCGTCGCGGATGCCGAAGAGGTGACGGTCAAAACGACAGATCGCCGTGAATACACCGCGAAAGTCGTCGGCTTGGACGAACGCACCGATGTGGCTGTACTGAAGATCGATGCGAAGAATCTCCCCACGGTGCGAATCGGTGATGCCTCGAAGCTCAAGCCCGGAGAGTGGGTGATCGCGATCGGCTCGCCGTTTGGCTTCGAGAACAGTGTGACGGCGGGCATCGTGAGTGCGACCTCTCGCTCGGTGCCGGGTTCGGAAACAAGTTATGCGCAGTTCATACAGACCGATGTCGCCGTGAATCCGGGCAACTCCGGCGGACCGTTGTTCAACTTGCAAGGCGAAGTCGTCGGCATCAACTCGCAGATCTATAGCCGCACCGGCGGTTACATGGGATTGTCGTTCGCGGTGCCTATCGATGTAGCTAACAACGTGAAGGACCAGTTGATCAAGACCGGCCGCGTCACGCGCAGTCGAATCGGCGTGTCGATCCAAGATGTGAACGCCCAGCTTGCTGATTCCTTCGGCCTGGATCGTCCTCGCGGCGCGCTGGTCGGCATGGTCGAAGAAGGTGCACCGGGCGACAAAGCCGGCCTCAAAGCAGGCGATGTGATTCTGGGCGTGGATGGCGTCGAAGTCGATACGTCCTCACAAGTGCCGGGCCTGATCGCGAGCAAGAAACCGGGCAGCAAAGTGCAGCTCGAGGTTTGGCGCGATGGCAAGCCGCAGCGGATCACCGTTCAACCCGAGGAGATTCCCGAGGACGGTCAGCGCGTCGCTTCTTCCTCAGACAAAGCTGATGAAGCAAGTCAGCTCGGGCTCGCGCTGCGTAAATTGACTCCGGAGGAGAAGCGGCAAGTCGAAACACAAGGCAACCTTCTCGTGGAAGATGTCGACGGCCCGGCGGCTGCTGCTGGCGTGAGACCCGGTGACATCATCCTTGGCGTGAATGGATCGCCGGTGAAATCGATCGACGACTTGAAGAGCGCAGCCAAGAAACGCGGCGGCAAGGTCGTGGCATTGCTGATCCAGCGTGACACGGCGCAAATCTTCGTGCCGGTCAGAGTGGGATAGTTATTCGTGTAAAGGTACAGGGCTGTGGACGTGTAGGGATCACATCAAGATCCTTACACGTCCTCGAACCTTCGCGCGCCTTTGACGCATGCAACTACTCCTCATCGAAGACGATCTTCAGGCCGCCGAATATCTCGTCAAGGGGTTACGGGAGAGCGGCTACGAAGTGGATCACTCGGCCGACGGTCGTGAGGGCTTATCGAAGGCGCTATCGGGTCGGTACGAAGTCATCATCGCCGACCGGCAGCTGCCCTATGTCGATGGACTGCATATCATCGCAACGCTGCGCGAAAAGGACGATCGCACGCCTGTCTTGATCCTGTCCGCGCTTGGCACAGTCGATGATCGTGTCGCGGGATTACGCGCCGGGGGCGATGATTATCTAACCAAGCCCTTTGCGTTCTCCGAATTGCTCGCCCGCATCGAAGCGTTGCGGCGTCGAGCTTCGACAGCCAGCGAAACGACTCGCCTGAAGGTGGCGGATCTGGAGATCGATTTGCTCGCGCGACGCGCATCGCGCGCGGGACAACAAATCGACCTGACAACCAAGGAATTCCAACTACTCGAATACCTGATGCGCCGTCCCGGACAAGTCGCCACTCGCACGATGCTGCTCGAGAACGTTTGGAATCTGCATTTCGATCCGCAGACGAACATCATCGATGTGCACATGAGCCGGTTGCGAACTGCCATCGACAAAGGCTTTTCGAAACCTTTGATTCACACCGTTCGAGGCGCGGGGTATGTTCTCAAGGAATGAGCAAACCCATGCGGCTCTCTTCAGCCCGCCTTGCCACCCTGTTCGTGGCGATTTTCGCCTGCGGAGTGAGCCTGCTGCTTACCGCCGTGTATTTCTTGACGGCCCGTGTGTTGGATCGCGAAGTCGATGCAGTCATTCGAGCAGAGGTCGACAACCTGGTCGATGACTACATGCGCGGCGGGCTCATCCAACTCGTCTCGACGTTGCATCGACGCTCCGATAGCTGGGGACGGACCGGCGCCGTTTATCTACTGACCGAAGTGAATGGCTATCCGATCGCGGGCAATCTCGCGAACTGGCCGCGGGAAGTCGCAAGCTACGGCACTTGGATCGAATTCAACATCGATGCGAGCGACTCCGGCGGCGTGGTGAAGCATCCGGTGCGTGCGCAGACCTTCCGCCTGCCGGGTGGTCGGCGACTGCTCGTCGGCACCGATATTCTGGAACGACGTCGACTCGCCTCGCGCTTGCGGACGGCGATGTTTTGGGGCGTGGGTTCATCGGTCGCGCTCGCGACTCTCGTAGGGGTTGTCTACAGCAGACGCGTCCGCCGCCGTGTCGCGGTTATCGCGGACGCTTGCCGGACGATCATGAACGGCAATCTTGCCGAGCGACTGCCGGTAGAAGCGGCTCACGATGAGTTCGATGAGCTGGCGACCGCCGTCAATCAAATGCTCAATCGCATTCATCAACAAACCGAGATGCTGCAGACGACATTCGATAGCGCGGCGCACGATTTGCGCGCTCCGCTATATCGCGCTCGCGTGCGCATCGAAGAATCATTGCAGCACGAAGACCTGAATCCCGCCTCACGCGAAACCATGGAAGCGACACTCGCGGAGCTCGATCGTGTGCAGCGCACACTCGGCACGCTACTGCAGATCGCGCAAGCCGATGGCCGCGGCCGTTACGTCAGCGAGGAAGAAATCGATCTGGCCGAGCTTGCGCGAGAGATGATCGAGCTCTATCAACCCGAGGCCGGCGCACGCGACATCGCCTTGCAGTACTCGGCCGACAGCGCCGGACCGCTACGAGGCAACCGCCAACTCCTCGCGCAAGCGATCGTGAACCTGCTGGAGAATGCGTTGAAATACGTGCCTGCTGGCGGACAAGTCGATGTCGAGCTTCGATATGCGAACCAAGAGGCGGTCCTCAGCGTGGTCGACAACGGCCCTGGCATTCCAGCGGAGGATCGCGAGCGGATCTTGCAACCGTTCGTGAGATTGGAACGCGATCGCCAGCAGGTGGGCAGCGGGCTCGGCTTGAGCTTGGTTGCCGCCGTGATGCGATTGCACGGCGGCTCGATTGAGCTTTCGGACAATCAGCCGGGACTGAAAGTGATCCTGAGGTTTCCGACGAGGCGCGGCACGGAGAAAGCGGGTCGTGACTAGCGGGTCGCGGGCCGCAAGAAAGCAGCGAACAGCCGCTTCAGATTCTGACTACCCCCTAGTCACTGATCATTAGTCACTTCCTCTTACTGCACTTCCACCTTGACCCACACACTTTGCGAATCACTACTTGTCGAGTACTGGCGGCTCAGAACGCCTCGCTGCGTCGAGCTTGCGCTCTCCTCGATCCCGCCGAGACGCACCCATTCACCCATGCGAGTGCTGACTTGGGTCGTCAGATGCTGGTTCTGAATCGTGCCGTCGCGTACGCGTTCATCACGTTGCTCTATGTCGAGCACGACTTCCTCGCCGCTCACGCGCGGTGTAACTAGAAAGCCGCTGGTCAGGTCTCGATATTGCGTTGACGTTCCTGCCCAGGGCCGGCGGCCTGCGCCGCCTACTACTGTCGTCACGATCGGTACGCTGCTGCCGGATGAGATGAACGCTGAAGATCCTTCGAGCACACTGACGCTGGATATTCCGCCACCGCTCGACTGCTCTTGTGCTTTCGTGCCACGAACGGTGACGCCCGATCGCGTGCTCGGTGACTCATTCACGCTTGCTGCGCTTCGATCCGAACGCACAGTCCCCGATGCACTCGCGCGTTCGCGCTGCAGTTGCTCGGTCGCGCTTCGACGTACGGAGATCATGAGCTGCCGCGGTTTGCGATCAATCCGCGCTACAGCCGCGCGCAGTTGCGCGAGATTTGCGTGGCTGGTGCGCACGAACAAGGTGTAATCGCTGCCGCTTAGGGCGCCACCCGGTTCCACCAGCGGCTGCAGAACAGGAATCACATCCTCGGCCGTGCGGTGTTGCAGCTCGATCACTTCCAGCGATTGAGCTGAAGCAGCACACGTGAGCAGTATGTATGCGCCGAGGGCGGCGGCAATCAACCGGAATCGCGTGAGATGCGCGGCGTGAGGCGTAATGAAAGACATAAGCACCCTCACACCTCACCCATGAGGCTCGCACGGAGCAAAAGCTACGGCAGCTGAATCTTTCCGCCGCGTCCTGGGGCGCCGCCGGCGAGATTCGGCATGCCCCCTTGAGGCACCACGAGTTGCGACGCGGCTTGCCGACGCATCTCTTGAATCTGCTGAACCGTCCGTTCGATCGCTGCGCTCGCAGCGACTGTGAAGCCTTCGACTGCTTGATCGAGAGTCTCACCCTCGATTTCGAAGTTGATCGGCACCGGCCCCATGTTCGTCATGATTTCTGCTTGGCCGACGAACAGTACCGGACGGCTCGAGTCGACGCTGCCATCGCTCTTCACCGGGGTCAGGCGGCGAATGGCGCCCACTCGACGGTCGGTGAACATCTCTTCCAAGTACATTCCGCCCGCATCCATCGTCGGCTCTGCATTGCGATCCTCAGCCATCGTTGCTCCAAAGTTGCGCTACTTGCATGACAGTAGACCAGTGGGGATCAGGATGATCAAGACAAGCCACATGCCGGAACTTCATGGCCTCCCGCGGGGCCGGTACAATGAACTTCTTAACTTCGGGGCAGTTAGTCATGCAGGAATCCAGCAATCCTTTCAGTGAGGCGTTCGGTCGAGCCGTCGATCTAGGTAACAAGATCGCCGACAACGACGACAAAGCCGACATCTGGGACATCGCCGACGGCCTGCTGGCGGGGGCGGTGCAGTACTGGTTGTACTCCCGCCAGCCGTGCGCAGACCCGAACTGCGAGGAGTGCATTCCGATCAGTACCGCAGAAGGACGTCTGGAGGAACTCCGCAAATTGATGCGTCAGTTCGCCGAAGAGAGCGAGTACTTCCATTCGCCGACGGATAGGAATGTTGGGAGGGCGTAAGAAGCCGGAGTCCGCAGTCCGCAGGCAAGAAGGATGCGCTTTATGACGGGCCGCGTATTTAACTTAACTGGTCTTGCCATCGGACTACGGACTGCAGACTGAGGACTATGGACTCGCACCACGCTCTGGTAACCCATTGATCTGAAAGGTATGGGCAGATGTCTCACGAGAGCGCCGCCCAATCTGAGACCCAACGCACACCGCCTTGAGTGCGACGTTCTCCACACTTTGGCTTGGGCTCATCGCCCGAGGAGACGTCGCTTAAATGGGAATGCTGAAAAATCTCAAGTTACGGCATCGAGCATATGTGTGTGCGTACAACTCATTTCGATTCGCGGCTCGGCTGCGAGGCGACCTGAGCGAGTTCGCGCCCTCGATCGCCGAGACGCTTGAGAGCGTCGGGGATGAGCTTGCCGCCTTAGCGCGCGACAGCTGTCCGAGCGAGGTCGAACGTCGCCAACTCATCGAAGGCTTGGAAAGCGCGTTGCGCGCCCTCGGTCTATCCGACGCCGCTCAAGTGCACATCGTCTCCCAACTCGCCCCTCGCATCATGGCCGGGGAACCCGCCAGTGCCAGCAAGGAGGCTTGGACGCGGATGGCGGTGTAGAAGGATGGAGTCCGCAGTCCCTGGTTCGCAGCAAGAGTGGAGCGGGCAGGCGGGCAGTCTGGCTACGGACTACAGACTGTGGACTGCGGACTCTGCATCCTCCCATCAGACATAACCCTGTTTTCCCCCTCGAAAGCTCCCTGTCGCCAATCCCCCCTGTCTGCTGAATGCGACCTGGCCGCTTGACTACGATTCGTGGCTGACGCAGCATCCAATCGAGCTCTCAAAGGCAAACTCGCTGAAAGGCGAGGACGCAAAGCTTCCGGTCTAACGGATTTTTCCTAAGACAGCGGGGTTGCCACTTCGATTTCGCACTCGCGCTCCAGCGCGATTTAGATATCTCAATAGCGAAACGAGGTGACTCAAGCGCAAGCGCGCTTGTATCCCCAACGGAACGAAATTGCGTAGCCGATCTGCGGCTCGGATTGATGTATTTGCGGCTGCTGCGTTGGGGAAGAAGACGTGGAAGAAAGCACGAGCAAGGCCTACGTTGAACCGTCGGGCCTGATGGCGAGCGCATTGGCGCCGGCCGGCGAAGCGGGAACATCATTGTTCCTCATCAACCTGTGTGCCTCGATGGCACCCGCGCAGCTCACGAGCAAATCGCTTCCAGGGCTCGAAGCCTACCGTCTCTACCAAGTCACGCGCGTCGAAGATGGACGCACGCGCTATCGCCTGCGGCTCGGATTCTTCACCACCGAAGCACAAGCCGAAGAAGTGTTGCTGCGAGTTCGCGAACAGTATCCGACGGCATTCACAGCGTGTTTGTCGGAGGAAGATCGTCGCCACACGCGCGGTTACATCATCAAGGCGCCCGCATCGAAGCCGATGATGACGATCGTTCCCTCACAGCCTGCGAAGACGATCGCTCCTGCCGCAGCGACACCGAAGCCGACCTCGCCTGCGTCTGCACCAGCCGCTAAATCAGCAGTCGCTCCCAAAGCCGAGCAGCAAACAACGACTATTGCGAAGCCAGCGCCTTCTGCGACAAAGGCCGCAATGACGCCGGCGCAGAAAGCCATCACAGTTGCACCGCCCGCTGCGAAGACGGTGCCAGCGAAAACCGCAAAGTCCTCCTCGCTACCAACGCCTGCGACTTACGAAGATTTGCAGGGCCTGGAGAATCTCTCGTGGGAGCCCCCTGCACTAGATTCAAGGGCGGCCGCCAAAGAAGCGACCGGTAAGCACGTTGCGCAAACCGTCGCGCCTGGATTCAAGACACAGCCTGTCCTGAAAGCCGAAGCGCCCAAAGGCGCTGCGCAATCTGCATCGAAGAACGCGAGCAAAGCGGATTCTTCCCCGAGCGTGCGTGCGCCTGCATTGGAATTGACGTTATCCGACCCGCCGCCGCCTCCGGCGACGAAGAGCACGGCTGCACCCTCGAACCAACCCTTTCATGTCGGCAAAGGAATCGATATCCCTGCCGTAAAGCTGAGCTTGCAGACAGAACCCGCGCCGCTGGCGAGTACGCACAACAAGGTCGCGCCATCTAAAGCGCCGAGTACACCGCAGAAGGCGGCAACTCCTCCCGCCAAACCTGCAATCACAGCACCGCCAAAAGCCGCGACACCTGCAGCTGCGAAGGCCCCTGCGATTGTCTCGAAGTCCGCTTTGGTCAAGAACCCGGATCTCGACAGCACGCAAACGATTCGCGCGCTCACGAGTGAAGAGCTCGCCAACGAGGCACAAGAGAAGTGGTTCGCGATTCAGCTCGCAGCATCGGAGCAGCCCGTCAATCTGGACGCGATGCCGCACCTGGATATCTTCGAAGCATATCGCTTGTATTCGATTGCAACAGCAGGCAGCGGCAAGATCGTTCATTCCCTGCGCTTGGGCTTCTTCAAGGAAGCCGTTTCGGCTGAGGCCGTCGCTGGTTACTTGAAGACCTTCTTCAGCTCGCCCACTGTGCTGCGCATCAGCCTAGCTGAACAAGCGCGCTTCAAAGACGCGACCATGCCGAAGAAACCGCCAGCGGTCGAAACCAAACCGAATGTGGTCGAGCTCAACAGCGCTCGAGCATCGCGAGCGTCAGTGCCGACCGTCACGATGGAAGTGGTGCCGGGTTCGCATGTGGATAGTTCCGCGACCGGTTCTTTCCGCATGAATTCGACCGGGTCATTCCGCACGAGCGATACGGCCACACACCGTGCACTCACGACACCCGGTATGAAACCCGCGGCCAAGAACGCGGCCCCAGCCACGAAGCGTTCCGCCCCGGTTGCGAAAAAAACGCCCTCGAAGAGCTCGACCACAGGCAGGTACAAGATCCCGCCCAAGAAATCTCTCGCCGAACAACTGCTCGAAGAAGCTAAGGAAGTCGAGCTTTCCGAAAGCGGCATCTACAAAATGCCCAAGAACGATTCGTTGTTGTCGCGGTTGGTGGACAAGTTGAAGAAGTAAGTGATGAATGTGATGGAAGTGACGTAGGTCAGAACGAAGAACCCGCTCTTACCTTCATCACCTCCATCACTTACATCAGCTCCATCACTTCCCCTCCCCATACCCCGTCAGCTCCAAATATCCCTTCCCGATCTCTTTTTCGTTCTCGAACGCTCGCACCGCACCTTCCCAGTACAAGGTGCCGGTACTGCCGCGTGCGTCGTTTTCCTGGTCGTCCATCAAAGGCTTGAGCGTTAGCACGCGGGCACCGATCTGAATTTGCCACTCGACGGGGTATTCGATACTGGTGCGAGGTGAGCGCCAGTGTCGCAGAGGCTTCCAAGCAATCTCTTCGGGTCCGTACGTCTGAGGCGACGTGCCGGTCGGCGAACGCCACGTCGCAGCGGCCCAGTGCTCACTCGTTCGTCGGCCTCGCATCCGGGCAGCCGCGACCGCGCTGCCATCCTCGAGGTTGAGCCCGACCCAATCCCAGCCGCTCGCTGCTTCATCCATCATGGCGCTCGACCACTCGTGGTCGAACCAAGCCATTCCGCGGACGGCGAGCTCGCGACCCCGAACGATGATCGTGCCGCTCGTTCGTAATTGAGGCAGGCTGTAGTAGTAACTGGCGGACTCGAGCTCCGGTCCTTTTCGGCTGAATCCCTCCTCGCCCTGCAGCAGGGGTGCTTGCGTCGGCTGGAACTCAAGGTCGATCGAGACATTCTCGGCCTCGATCTGCGCCCGATAGACATCTGCGTGCTTGCGAAGCGCCCAATCATCGATATGTACATCGAGCTGATTCTCTCGCGCTTCAGCAAGCGAGAACCCCGATCGCGCGGATCGCTCTGCACGCACTAGCTCGCCGCGGCGCGGATCGCTGACGGCGACGTGCGCGAACAGCAATTGCTTGGCTGCAAAACGCGATGGATTCTGCTCGTCAGCGCCAGGGCGATGCCGAAAAAATGTCACCTGAAAACCGAGCGGCTGTTTCTCTGCATCTTCGAGCCACCCGGTGATGTACCACCACTCGATGCGAAAATCGGGATGACTGCCTTCGTCGCGCGGAAATGAAAGTGTGTAGCCAGGGGTGACTTCGGGGTAGATGACGGAGTCGGGCGTGCGGCCAGCGGCCTGCGATAAAGCGAGCGCTGGAGCGAGCGCCGCGATGATCAATACGCAGAGTTTGTCGAGGGCAGAATGCAGTATCCGCAATGCGCGACTGCTAGCCTCATGCAGCACAAATGCCGAGACCAACGGGAACCCCCATAGAGCGCCCCCACTTCGCACCGCGCGCCTCACCAGTCCTCCTTCACCGCCCGCACGACATCTACGCCCATTGCCTGCCGTCCACTCAGCAGCGCGATCAATGCAGAGCATGCCACGAGCGCTAGTGCCAACGATGTGAGCAGCGAAACAGGAGCATGCAGGTCCATGCTCCAATGGAACGACTGCCGATTCACGATGTAGATCAGAATCAAGCTGACGACGACGCCCATCGCAAGACCCGCGAGCACACCCATTGCACCGAGCACACTGCCCTCGATTGCCAACATGCCGCCAATCTGCCCACGCGTAAAACCGATGTGTCGAAGAGCACCGAATTCTCCGCGACGCGCCAGCACTTGTGCCGAGATACCTGCAGCGATGCCAAAAAGCCCGATCGCTACCGCAACGATCTCCAGCACATAGGTAATCGCGAACGTTCGATCGAATGCGCGCAGCGATAACTGGCGGATCTCCCCGGGCTGTCGGATGTCGTACTGAACCCCCGGCGGAAGGTTTGCAACGAGTGCATCCCGAACCGATCGTAATGAGGCATCTTCGCTCAGCCAGAACCAAATGGTGTTGATCGCCCGATCGCCATTCAAGCGCGTGTAGGTATCGCGTTGAATCAGTATCGCGCCGTTCTGATGTTCATAGTCGCGCCATAAACCTTGGACGAAAGTCTCAAGCCTCGCTTCGCCGACTTGCATCTCGATCAGATCCCCTGCTGCAAGGTCAAACAGATCCGCTGCCGCCTCGCTGACCCAGATGGGCGTCGTGTCGTCGGGTGCACGAGCCGTCGCCTTTGCCGTGATCCATAGCGAATCCTCAATGGCATCCACATCGAACGACCTTGCAATGAGCACGACTGGCGGCAGCTCGGGATTCAAGCTCGCCTCCGAAAGCCGGCTCACTTCTATCCGGCTCACACCGGATAGTGTCGCCAACGAACGCGCGAGCGATTCGTCCATGTGTGCGGATTGTCCAACGTAGCCAACACGCAAGTAGAGATCGGCGGGTAGCATCTTCTGCGTCCACTCATCTAGCGAGGTTCGGAACGAGCTCACCATGATGGCCATTGCGACCATCAGACTAAAGCTAACGACGATGGCCGATACGCTGAGTGCAGCGTAACGAGCAGTGCCGGCCAACTCAGCGATGGCGATCTCGTAGGCGACGAAATTGGTCTTCGGCCGAATCTTCAATACGGCCCGAATGAACGCAGGCATGGCGGCAACGGTCGCAATCAGCAGGATCGCGATCGAAACGTAACCAGGCAGCGGAAGCCCGGCGATCGGAGGCACCAACAGCACTGCGATCCCCAGCAGAAAAGCAAGCGTGAGCGCAACGGGATTCGCCGGAGAATAGGCACTCAGGACATCGCCGGCTTTCAGCGCTGCCGCCGTAGAGACTTTCGATGCCTCGAGCGAAGGCCGCAACGCGCCTGCCAGCGCAACGAGCATGCCCACTGCAGCGAACAATGCGATCTCGACGGGATGCAAGTTCACCGGCGCAGCGTTCTGCGAGAAGTATCCCGCACCGACCGCTTGGCCCAAGGTCCTGAGGCCCACATTCGCCAGCAGCACTCCGAGTGCAATTCCGATCGCCGAACCAAGCAGGCCCAATACTGCCGTCGCCGACAAATTGAGCCAGAGCTGTTGAAGGCGAGTGACGCCGAGCGCATGCAGGATCGCGAATTCGCGACGTCGGCGCAGTGCCATGAGAGCTTGTGTCGAGTAGACGAGGAAACCGCCGGTGAATAGTGCGACCAGTGCAAGCGCGGTGAGATTTGCGCGGTAAGCCCGAGACAATCGCAAGGCATCGTCGGTTGCCTCACCGGGTGTCGTGATTCGCAGCGCCTGCCCTTGCTGCAGTTGCTGCAGACTCGATTTCATTTGCTTCAGCGAGACACCGCTCTTCAGACGCAAGTTGATGCGCGATAAACGCCCGAGTCGATCGAATTTCCATTGCGCCGTTGCGATGTCGATCAATCCCGCAGACTCACGCAACACGTTCGCGGGGAGCACTCCTGCGATCTCGAGCGGTTCCACCCTCAGACCGACCTGCACATTCAAAACCTCGCCTTTTGACAAGCCAAGCTCGCGTGCAGCGGTGGCGCTGAGGAATACCGAACTCGGATTCAAAAGCTCGAGCGCCACATCAGAATCGTTGCCCGTTCGTGCAATGGCCGGCTGCATCTCGGCGTACCGGAAAGCATCCACACCAATGAGCTTGATGGAAGCTCGCGGCCGATCGGCGAGCCTCGCCTCGATCTCGATCTCTGGGCTTGCGACCGCGACGCCAGGTAGTCGCGCGATACTTGGATACAACGTGTCTTGCAATGTCTCGCCGACGGATTCGACCGAGAGATCGGCCAGGCCATATAGACTTCGGGCGGCGAGCGAGATCTCATCCGCTGCCGAGCGGTTGATCAAATAGATAGACGACCCAAGCGCGATTCCCAAAGCAATCGCCAACACAGCCAGCGTAGTTCGGGCGAGGTTGCGTCGCATGGGCCTGAGCACCACCGCGTCGAGTACTACGAATGCCGCCGCGCTCATATCGTTTCATGGACAGATGTGCTGGCACTTAAGCGGCCCCGGTGCAAACGAAAAATTTCATCTGTCGTTTCAGCAGCTGCAGGCGAATGCGTTACGAGGATCCCTGCCGCGCCGTCCTGCTTGAGCTGTATTCGCAGTAGCGCGAGAACTTCTTGAGCGGATTCGGCATCCAGGTTCCCCGTCGGCTCATCCGCTAGCACGAGCTTCGGTCGATGCACCAGCGCTCTTGCAACGGCTGCGCGCTGCATTTCGCCTCCCGAAAGATTCGCCGGCATGCTTCGCCTACGAGACGAAAGCCCCACTGCATCGAGGATCTCGTCGATCCGCTGCTGAGCGCGTGCGCCGTGAATCCCATTGAGAGCGAGCGGCAGACCGACATTGCGCTCGAGGCTCAAGTGCGGAAGCAGATGAAACGCTTGAAACACGAAGCCCAGGTGCGCACGCCGTAGAATCGTACGCTGCGAGTCATCCAGTTCTGAAAGAACTCGTCCTTCGAATATCACTCGACCTCGATCAGGTAGATCGAGTCCGGCGATCAAATTGAGCAACGTCGACTTGCCGCTGCCCGACTCGCCCATGATGGCGATATATTGGCCAGCGCAAATCCGCAGCGAAACATCGCTCAACACTTCGCGCGCAGGTTGTGAGCCGAAGGTCTTTGCGACGTTGTCAATGAGAAGCATGGAGAGAAGAAGCGGATGGCGGATAGCGGATGGCCAAGAAGCGGCTGCGCCGACTTCATTCGCTTCGCGGGTCGCGCGAAGAGCGATGGAAACTAACTAAGACAGCGCGTTTCTTGTGGGCAGTGCCGCTGGTTGTCGCAGCGGCAGTGACGAAGTAGTGGGAGTCAGAAAGCGAACGTTAGGCCCAGCGATGCGGCGTATTGCAGGAAGGTGTCGGACTTCGCGCGAATGTCGCAGGTACCGACACCCCCTTCGGAGGCGCAGAACAAATCGCCATCGGAGTCCAGTACCGTGACGAAGGCGCGTGCATCGAAACGCACTCCCAAGTGATCGGTGATTGGGACGCGAACTCCTCCGCCCGCCGAAAAGGCAAACTTGGTCTCGTCATCCAAGCCAGCGGCGTCGGGGCTGAAGCGGGCAGCGCCGATCGTCATCGCGAAATACGGGATCACGTGTTCGGCATCCGGGTGACTGACCGTGCCGCCGACCTGCAGATACTGCACCTTCAGATCGAAAGGACTCGTTCCATCGACCTCGGAGTCGAGGTCCGCGAAGAGGATTTCATAATGCCGCCATGATTCCGCGGCAACATCGACGATCAAGCCCAGATTACTCCCTTCATCCAGATCTCGTTCGCTCCCATCGGCGGGATCTTCGAATTCCCCACCCACCATGTAGCCTGCGAACGGCGTGATCTCGAATCGGTTGAACTCATTCTCCGATTCACTTGCGATGGCGGGCTTGCCTAAGCTCAGCGCTGCCACCATTCCCACCAACGCAAACCACGGCAGTAGGTGTACTCGCTGCATCACTCGCAGGTATTTTGGTCCACTCATCTCTCCACCTGTACGCATTCGGCGACTCCTCGCGTTTCACTGGCGCACCGCCGGTATGCTCGCGCTGCCCAGCGTGCGCTACGTTAACATGTCTCGCCATTATTGGATGAGGCTTGCGTTGTTTACATGCTCGCGTCCCTGAAGATTTCGGGCTTGCTCGTCGCGATCGTGTTCGCGGCGATCACGTTCGGCTTGTGGGCCTGGATCAATCGTCCGGCCGATGAGCCGAGTTGGCCCGATCGCGGCTTGCAGGGTGTCGCGTTCTCCCCTTTCCGAGCCGGACAGGCGCCGGCACAAGGGACATTCCCGACGGTCGAGCAAATCGATGCAGACCTGCGCTTGCTGTCGATGGCATCGACCGCCGCCGTACGCACGTACTCCACTCTAAATTCGCTGTCGCACATCCCGGAGCTCGCGTCGAAATACCAGATCAAGGTGACCCTGGGTAGCTGGGTCAACCGGGACGGAACCGCGAATGAACAGGAGCTCGCGAATGCAATTCGGTTGGCGCAAGAACATCCAAGCGTCATCCGCGTGATCGTCGGAAACGAAGCTTTGTGGCGCGGCGATACGACTATCGGCCAACTACTCTCCTATTTGGATCGAGCTCGCGAGGCGGTGCGACAACCTGTGAGCACCGCCGAGCCATGGCACGTGTGGCTGAAGCATCCGGAGCTCGCCGAACACGTCGACTACATCGCGGTTCATTTGCTGCCCTATTGGGAAGGTGTGCCCGTCGACATCGCAGTCGAATATCTATCCGAGCGCATGGAGGAACTTCATCGTGCGTTCCCAGGCAAGCAAATCATCATCGCTGAAGTAGGCTGGCCTTCCGACGGACGCACTCGCGAAGCCGCTGTTGCCTCTTCGAGCAACCAATCGTTGTTCCTGCGCCGCTTCCTTAGAAAGGCGAAGCAGGAAGGATACGTTTACTACATCGTAGAGGCCTTCGATCAGCCCTGGAAAGCGCGTGAAGAAGGTACCGCGGGCGCCTACTGGGGACTCTACAACGTCAACCGCGAGCCGAAGCTCACCTTCGTCGAGCCGATCGTGCGAGTACCAGGCTGGCGAAAGCTCGCGGCCATTTCGGTCTCCATCGCAGCACTGCTGCTCGGCTTATTTTTCGTCCACAGCAAAACTTTGGGTACACGTGGACGAAGCTTTCTTGCGGTTGTGGTGTACTCAGCCGCCACGGCACTCGTGCTCGTCGTCTATGACTATTCGCAAAAATATCTAACGATCGCGAGCGCGCTCATCGGCATCGTTTTGATCTTAGGAATGTTGTTCGTGATAGCGGTGTTGCTGGCCGAAGCGCATGAGTGGGCCGAGGCGCATTGGGCCACTTCTCGCCGTCGAACCTTTCCGGATGAGGCTGCCGATGGGTATTTGCCGAAAGTTTCGATCCATGTACCGGCTTACAACGAGCCCGCTGCCATGCTCATCGAAACACTGGATGCGCTCGATCGGCTCGAGTATCCGAACTACGAAATCATCGTCGTCGACAACAACACCAAAGACGTATCGGTCTGGCAACCTGTGGAAGCACACTGCGCGCGACTGGGCGAACGCTTCCGATTCTTCCATGTAGAACCCCTGAGCGGGTTCAAAGCCGGCGCGTTGAACTTTGCATTGAAGCACACGGCCGCGGACGTCGAGCTCATCGCTGTCATCGACAGTGATTACAAAGTAGAAGCGAATTGGCTCAAAGATCTCATTCCAGCTTTTGGCGATGCGAAGACCGCGATCGTGCAAGCGCCTCAAGATTATCGCGATGGCGATGAGAACCTCTTCAAGGCCATGTGCTATGCCGAGTATCGCGGGTTCTTTCAGATCGGCATGGTCACTCGCAACGAACGCAACGCGATCATTCAACACGGCACGATGACGCTCGTGAGACGCGAGGTACTGCAGAGAATCGAAGGTTGGGCCGAGTGGTGCATCACTGAAGATGCTGAGCTCGGCCTGCGCATCTTCGAGCACGGTTACGAAGCACAGTATCTGCCGAAGAGCTATGGACGCGGTTTGATCCCCGAATCCTTCATCGACTACAAGAAACAGCGTTTTCGTTGGGCGTTCGGCGCCATGCAGATTCTCCGCGTGCACGCTCGGGCATTGCTATGGCCTGCCGATATGCGCCTGACTTCCGGCCAACGCTATCACTTCATTGCAGGCTGGCTGCCTTGGGCCGCCGACGGATTCAACCTGCTGTTCAATGCAGCGGCGATTGCCTGGTCGATCGCCATGTTGGTCGCGCCTCACCGAATCGAACCTCCGCTCGTGATGTTCTCGCTCGTGCCCGTTGCCATGTTTACTTTCAGACTGGTAAAGCTTGCACACTTGTACGTCTCTCGTGTGGGGGCGAACGTCCGTGAGACCCTTGCAGCGGCAATCGCGGGCCTGGCTCTCGCACATACGATCGGCACGGCGGTTTTGAAGTCGCTGTTCGTTCGCAAGCAACCTTTCTTGAGAACACCTAAGAACAAGATCGAGCATGCATTCGGGGAGATTCTTGGTGCATCCAAACAAGAAATCGCGATGCTGGTGGCGTTGCTCGCTTGCGCCTACGCACTCACTCACGAGATCCCGTTCGGCACTAGCTATTTCCCCGGCATCCCCGAGGAGCTGCAAAGCGGCGATCTGTCACTCTGGGTCGCAGTGCTACTGATCCAGTCCGTCCCCTATGCAGCATCCTTCGTCGTCGCAAGCATCAGCGCACTGTCGCCCCCCGCGAGCTGGCTGGGCAAAGCGGGTGCCCCGAGCGATGTGAGGGATACACAAGAGAAAGTGACGTAGGTGATGGACGTGATGAAGGTGATGTAGGTCAGAAAGCGTACGTGCGAAGCTTTCCCATCTGAACCTTCATCATTTTCATCACTTACATCACCTCTATCTTCATCCCTCTCTTCCCATCGCTTCCCATATCAGTCCACAATTCCGCACATGGTCGATCCGGATACATTGCTGTTATCGCGCATCCAGTTCGGATTCGTGATCAGCTTTCACATCATCTTTCCGGCTTTCACGATCGGACTTGCGAGTTGGCTAGCCTTTCTCGCAGGCATGTATCTCAAGACCAAGCGCACGCTGTGGCGTGAGCTTTATCTATTCTGGTTGAAGATCTTCGCCGTTTCATTCGCGCTCGGCGTGGTATCCGGTATCGTAATGAGCTTCCAGTTCGGCACGAATTGGGCCGAGCTGTCGGCGCGGGCTGGCAACATCCTCGGCCCACTTCTCGCCTATGAAGTACTTACGGCGTTCTTTCTGGAAGCGACTTTTCTAGGCGTGATGTTATTCGGCTGGCGGCGCATCTCCCCGCAACTGCATTTCTTCGCAACGTGCATGGTGGCTATTGGCACGCTGGTTTCGACTTTTTGGATCATCTCCGCGAATAGCTGGATGCACACTCCGCGAGGACACGAGATCGTCGATGGCATCTACCACGCAGCGGATTGGTTTCAGATCATCTTCAATCCCTCGTTTCCGGTGCGTCTCGTGCACATGGTGCTCGCAGCCTATCTCACGACCTGCTTCGTCATCGGCGGCGTGAGTGCAGTGTACTTGCTGAAGCGCCGTCATCAGGAAGGCGCGACGTTGATGTTGAAGCTATCGATCGCTTTCGCCGCGATCGCCGTTCCAACCCAAATCTTCGTCGGCGATATACACGGGTTGAAGGTCCACGAGCATCAACCTATGAAGCTCGCGGCGATGGAAGGAATCTGGGAAACCGAGCGCGGCGCGCCGCTGTTGTTGTTCGCCTGGCCGGATAAGGAGAAGGAAGAGAACCGTTATGCAGTCGGGATTCCGAAGCTCGGCAGCATCATCATCACGCACGACCCAGACGGAGAGATCAAAGGGCTGAAAGAAGTGTCACCCGAGGACCGCCCGCCCGTGGCGCCGGTATTTTTCGCGTTTCGCGTGATGGTCGGTGTCGGCGTGCTGATGCTTCTCGTGGTCGTGTGGTCCGGCATTCAATGGAAGCGCGGCATGCTTGCGCAATCGCGATCGCTGCTCCGAGCATGGGCTTTCATGACACCTGCGGGTTTCATCGCCATCCTGGCGGGGTGGTACACGACCGAAATCGGACGCCAGCCTTACGTGATCTATGGATTGATGCGAACTGAAGAGGCAGCAACTCCCTTGAATCCAGGCAGCGTGATCACCTCGCTCGCTGTCTTTGCAACGGTTTACTTGTTCGTATTCGTTTCGGGGACGTATTACTTGCTGAAGTTGCTGAGAAAAGGTCCTCAGCCCGTAGAAGACGCGATGCGACACCCGGAAGACAAAACACCCGCGCGACCTCTCTCGGTGCCCGAAGAAGAGGTCGTCTAGAACACATGAGGAAGAAGGTGAACAGCGGGCGGCGGATGGCGGACGGTGCAGAGAAGAGGACTCTGACTAGTCCGGCGTTAATAGAGCTCGGCGCCGCACGCTGGACTTATTCGGCGGGGCGCTTCGACCAACAGCTAACCGCTAACCGCTAACCGCTTCCATGGACGCAGCAACCGTTCTACCCGTCGTGTGGTTTTTCATCATCGGCTTTGGTGTGCTGATGTACGTGCTCATGGACGGATTCGTATTAGGGATCGGCATCCTGGCTCCGTTCGCCGAAAGCGAACAACAACTCGACCAGATGATGAACACCGCGGCGCCCATCTGGGACGGTAATGAAACTTGGCTCGTTCTCGGCGGTGCGGGACTTCTTGCCGCCTTTCCGAAGGCCTATGCAATAGCGCTCTCGGGTTTGTACTTACCTGTTCTATTGATGCTCATCGCATTGATTCTGCGCGGCGTCTCATTCGAGTTTCGCTTCAAAGCGCATACCTCCAAACATCTTTGGGGTATCTGCTTTGGCGTCGGCTCGATCGCGGCCGGCTTTGCGCAGGGTGTCATCTTAGGAGCGATCGTCGAAGGAATGCCTTTGGCGGAGGGTCGCTATCTTGGTGGACCGCTCGATTGGTTCAGCCCCTTTTCGATGCTCACCGGCGTCGCAGTCGTGTTCGGCTATGCACTGTTAGGTAGCACGTGGCTCATCCTGAAAACCGATGGTCCGCTGCAAAATGTTGCATTTGCGTTGACGCGACCCTTGGTTGCCGTCGTCGTTGCGTTCATGGGACTGGTGAGCACGTGGCTGCCTTTCCTGAGCAGCCAAATCATGGCGCGTTGGTTCGAGAGCGGAAATTTCGTGTGGCTCTCGCCCGTGCCATTGCTCGCGTTGGTCAACGCAGTCGTTCTATGGCGCGCCGTGATGCGCCGCGCTGACTACGCGCCATTTATCTTGGCGCTGACATTTTTCGGCTTGGGGTTTGTAGGACTGGTGCTAGGCATGTGGCCTAACTTGTTGCCGCCGAGCCTATCGATCTGGGAAGCGGCCGCGCCCCCATCGAGCCAAGGCTTCGTACTCGTAGGCACAGCGATTATGCTCCCCGCAGTGCTCGGATATACGTGGTGGTCGTACTCGGTGTTCAGAGGGAAGGTGGCGGCGGATAGCGGATACCACTAGGGTCCAAGACGAGATGGCTGGCTCGGATTCCCTCGCGCTCGCCCCTGAGCCGAGGCGCGCGACTGCCGCATATGCGTAAAATATTGTGCTTGGAGTAACCAAACAGATCGAGGTTGCATTCCAATTACTTCATTCGGACGGGCATGTTGCCACCGGCATTCATGACGATCTCCTGCTGATCGGGCGTTAACGCGGTACAGTTTGCGTACGCAGCCTTGCGCAAGACGTCCAGTACGTCAACTGCCCTATAGATCATCCTGCGGTTTCAAGCGACTTTCACCCAGGCAAACAGCTTAAACATCGATCTCATTGCATGGCAGAAGAGACGCGCAAATCCCTGGACGAGATCGTACGCCTCGCGCAATCGCTCGCGCCCGAGGATCGCGCTGCGTTCGTTCGTGAAGCTTGCGCTGCCGATGAAGCGCTCTTCGACTCGGTGACCCGCGAGATTGCAAATTCCGCAGACTCCTGGGCAGACCTTCACTCCAATCCCGATCTTGACGTTACTCAAGAACCCGCAGATCTCGAAGGCGAGCTCGTAGGTCCCTACCGTGTCGTTCGCACCCTAGGCGAGGGCGGGATGGGCGCAGTCTTCCTAGCCGAACGGGCCGACGGACAGTTCCAGCAGCAAGTCGCAATCAAGGTAGTGCGGCGGGGTCTACTGTCCAAACACGTGCAGAATCGATTGCGAATCGAGCGTCAGATCCTCGCCACGCTCGATCACCCGAACATCGCCAAATTGCTCGATGGGGGCTCAACGCCCGACGGCACGCCATACATCGTCATGGAGTACATCGATGGAGACCCTATCGATGTTTATTGCGACCAACACTCTCTGACCTTAGAAGAGCGTTTGCGCCTATTCCGGACGATCTGCTCGGCTGTACATTCAGCGCACCAAAATCTGATCGTCCATCGCGACCTGAAGCCTTCGAACATTCTCGTGACTCGCAACGGGATTCCGAAACTCTTGGACTTCGGTATCGCCAAGCTCCTCGACGAACGACAACTGATGCAGACGCTCGCCGTCACACAAGCAGATGTGCGATTGATGACGCCTGATCACGCCAGTCCAGAGCAGGTGCGTGGCGACCCAATTACGACTGCGAGCGACGTCTACGTTCTCGCGATCTTGTTGTACGAACTGCTTACAGGCTTGAAGCCATTCGCGAGAATGACGCGTCTGGCCGATCTCGAACGCGCTATTTGCGAAGAGCCGCCCACGGCGCCGAGTGCGGCGCTGGTGACGAGCGCGAAAGTACCCGAGTCGCAACTCGATGAACTAGCGCTGCGCCGCCGCACGACGTTGCAGAAGCTGCGACGTCAGCTGCGTGGCGACCTGGACAAGATCGTGCTCATGGGCCTTCGCAAAGAGCCGGAGCGTCGTTACTCATCGGTGGAGCAGTTTGCCGCCGACATCGAGCGCTTCCTTCACGGCTTACCGGTCGCAGCTCAGGCCGATGCTTGGACGTATCGAACCACCAAGTTCGTTCGTCGCCATTTCATCGTGGTCGGTATGTCGGCAGCCTTCGTGCTCTCGCTGATCGGGTTCTCGATCACCACGTATTTGCAGTCGATTCGCATCGAAGAAGAGCGAGATATTGCCGCTTATCAGCGCTCGGTCGCTGAAGTGCAGCGTGTTCGAGCAGAGGACGTGTCCTCGTTCATGACGGAGCTGTTTCAGTTGTCCGATCCTTCAGAGGCTCGAGGCAATGAAGTTCGCGTTCGGGAGATTCTCGATCGCGGTGCGGCACGCATTCGCAACGAGCTCAAGGAGCAACCAGAACTTCAAGCGACTTTGATGGACACCATGGGGAAGGTGTACTTGAACTTGGGCCTGAATAGCCAGGCGGCGCCTTTATTCGATGAGTCCTTGACGGTGCGTCGCCGGCTTTTTGGCAATGAACACGACAGTGTCGCGCAGAGCCTGACTTCACTTGCTTGGCTGCAAAGAAACAATGGCAACCTGGAGGAAGCGCTGAAACTAACGCAGGAGGCTCTCGACATCAGCCGTACGCTCCACGGCAACGACAGCGTCGAAAGCGCGTTGCAGCTACAGAATCTTGGTATCTTGCACTACCTAGGCGGCAAGTCCGACCAAGCAGAGCCTCTTCTACGAGAAAGCCTTGCCCTCTACGTCAGGCACGAAGGGAAGGACAGTGAGAAATCGACCACCGTGTTGGATATGTTGGGTCGCATCGCACAGTCGCGAGGACACATCGAGGAAGCCGAGCAACTGCTCACCCGCGCCCTGGAAATCCAACGCAAGAGCTCTGGAGCTGATCACCCCCTGACGATCGAACGGCTGCACAACCTCGCCACTATCATGCAGAGCAAAGGCGACCTCGCCACGGCGGAGCGCCAGTTCAGAGAGGTGGTTGAACTGTGTGAGCGCGTGCTGGAGCCAAGCCACCAGTTGACTGCCGATGCGCTCGGCAATCTCGGCTATACACTGCAGTCGCTCGGCCGCTTGGAGGAAGCGGAACAGTACTATCAGCAATCTCTCGAATTGAACCAGCGTTGGCGAGGCGAAGGCCACTATCGCGTCGGGTACGACCTCGCGAGTCTGGGCATGCTCGAATTCGAGCGTAAGCGTTTCCCACAGGCGCAAGCACGGCTGCGAGAAGGCCTAGCTGTCTACCGGAAGAGCCTACCCCGCAACCACCCGTATGCGGGTGAAGCGCTTTACATGCTCGGACGAGCGTTGCTCGAGAACAACCGGCCTAGTGAAGCGGAAGCCCCGTTGAAGGAGGCTGCCGAAATTTGGGCCGAACAGCAGGGTAAACAAAGCAATACGTACGCGCTCGTTTATTCTGCGCTCGCACAGGTCTGGGCTCTGCTGGGCCGGGCCGAGGCAGCAGAGGAAGCATTCAAACAAAGTTATCCGGTGCTGTACCGCACCCAAGGTGCCGAAGGCGAGGCAACGAAACGGGCGCAGGGCTGGCTCGAGCAGCTCTATGCTCGACAGAATCGCTCCGCCGAGGCGGCCAAGTACTTCGCCAGCTTCGGCCCAAATGAAGAGAGGGTGCCACAGGAGGCTCCGTAGCTTCCCTTTGCCCTCTTGGACGATTCGTGCGAGTCGGTCTGGGCGCATAATCAGTCCGGCCGGCGCAATACTTTATCCACTACAAGGAGCGCTTCCATGTCAATCCTCATCGTCGAAGATCCCGAGCAACCTACAGAAGGGCTGCGTTCGTCGATCGATCCCGGAAGCGACACATCGAGCTCGAGCATTCAATCGCGAGTTTTCGCGAAACTTCAATTACCGCACGTCGTGATGACGCGCTTGACCCGCTTACATGCGGAACGCGAGAGCTCCGGACGCAAGGGGAACACCGGGCCGAAGCTCCCAGACATCACCAAGTTACATCTCGACAACTCGCCTGAGCTGCTCGCAACGCTGCTCAATGCCATCGGTCTTACGTATCTAACAAACGGTCATTTCGACGAGGCGGCGTGCTTCATCGAGCAGGGGCTGGAAATTCGATTGAGAATCTTCGGTCCGGAACATCCGCAGACTGCTGCGAGCATCAACAGCCTCGCGCGAGTGCACCGCGACGCCGGACGTCTCGATAGAGCTCTGGACAAGATCAAAGAAGCGCTCAGCATCGATTCGAGAGTATCCGGTGGGGAAAGTCTCGCGGTGGCTGGTGATCTATCGGTGCTCGCGTCCATCGAATTCCTGCGTGGCGCGCTGACCGAAGCAGAACACGCGGCACGTTCCGCGTTGAAAATTTTCGAAGACAAAGTCCACGGCTCCGATCCCTGGGTCCCTTATATTCTCGACATCATCGCGCGCGTGCATCAATGGCGCTCCGACTATGCAAAAGCGAGCGAGCTTTATCAGCGCATCAAGGAGATCGACGCGAAGTTATACGGGCCCAATCACCCGACATACGCAGTTCGCTTGCACAACTACGGCACCGTTCTCGAGGCGCGAGGTGACTTGAAGGGCGCAAAAGACAAGTACGATGAAGCGATCGAAGTCCTGACCAAGTGTGGCGAGGAATCGCAACCGGCGCTGATAGATGCAAAAGCAAATCGCGGCGCATTGCTTATCACACTCAAAAAATTCGATGCTGCGCATCGCGACCTGGACGAAGCATGGAAACTCAATCAGAAGGTTCGAGGCCCGGAGCACCCGCTCGTCGGTTACAGCTTGTTGAATCTCGCGCAACTCGCATTCGAGAAGAACGAGTTTGGGGACTGCGTAGACAAGACCGATGCCTCGCTCGTAATTTTCAGGGCTAGACTCCCCGAGCATCATGCTTACATCGCCGCGGCGCGGACACTGAAGGGTCGCGCTCTCGTGCAAGCGCAACAACCGGCCGAGGCGGAAGTGCCGCTTGAAGAAGCGAGCGCTTCTTGGCGCATCGAGTTCGGAGAGCGAAGTCCTGAGTATGCGATTGCTCAGGCAACACTGGCCCGGGCGTGGTATCTGCAAGGCAAGCGATTGAATGAGATCGCACCCATTTTGCGAGCGTCGTTGGCGGCCGTGGCTGCGGTTCGCGGCGAGGACGACCGCACTGCGCAACTGATCGCGCAATGGCTCAAGGACGCATCAGCCAACAAGACTTCCTCCTGCTAAAAGCACCCTACCGGAGGGTGCAAAGGCCCTCCGGTAGCGCACTGCACCAAAGGGCAATTGCGCCTCTCCCTAGTCCGGACGTACGATGGATCGCAGAAAACATAAGGTTTAGAACTGATCCGCAGGCAACGGAGTGCCGGGTATAGTCACTGGCAGGGCCGAGTTGGGGCACAGTTTATGAAAATCCTCATCGTCGATGATCATCCGTTATTCCGCGCCGGCTTCCATGCCGTTCTCGAGCAGAGCGCCCTCGAAGCTGGCGTATTGAGTGTTTCCTCCGTTCCCGAAGCGCTGCAGGCCATGCAACGCGATGGCGATATCGGTCTGGTCCTTTTGGATATTCATCTGAAAGGCGACGATGGCTTCAATGCTTTGAAGCTCATCGGTACTCGTTTTCCGACCACCGCTTGCATCATGATCTCGGGCGACGAACAGGAAAGTATCGCCGCTCGCGCGATCAACTCGGGCGCATCCGGTTTCATCCCGAAATCGTTTACCGCCGATGAGATGATCGCTGCAATTCAAAAAGTGCTTGCGGGCGAAGTGTTCGTACCGGCGAAGTCGGGAATGGCGTCTGCACCGGAACCATCAGGTCTCACGTTGCGGCAGCTCGAAGTCATCAGCATGCTCGGCCGCGGCTTCTCCAACAAAGAGATTGCCCGCTCACTGGATGTCGCCGAGCGTACGGTGAAGGCACACGTTAGCGCGGTGTTCGAGGCTCTCAATGTCCGCAATCGCACACAAGCCGTCCTCGTCGCGCAGCGCCGCGGTTTCCTCCCAAGCACGCCCGTATACGCCACCGCCCGTTGAGATGGATGCGGGACTCCTGCGACGCGTTGAACGTCAGCGCGTCGCACTCCTGTACGACAACACTTTAGCAGCATCAGGTTCGGCAATATTGATGGCGGCGCTCGTCGCTGTCATCGCATGGCCCTACTCCGGTTTCCTGAACGTTGCGGCCTGGGTAGGCGCCGTTTTTGTCGTCCAGGCCGTCGTGCAATGGCTGGCGTTCTCATTCGATCGAGCTTCAGGCGAGCAAATCGCACCACGCGAGTGGGGATGGCGACTAGCGATCGTCGGTGCGGTCGCAGGCGTGGTCTGGGGTTCTGCGGTTTTTGTATTGGTCGGACGCGAACAATCCTTGGCGCTCGCGTTGATTTCGGCTTGCCTCGCAGGCCGAGCGACCATCAGCGTGCTCACGCATGCACACTTCCCTCCTGCGTTATATGCATTCGTCTCGCCGATCTTCGGCTTGCTGGCGATGCGCTACATCACCCTCGGCGGATACGGAAACGCGGCGCTCGGTGTCATGTGGATGGCGGTGCTGGGATACGTTTTGTTGTTCGTCGATCGGCATGCACGCGCGATCGTCACGCAGATTCGCCTGCGCTACGAGAATGAGCAACTCGTCGAGCAATTGAAGCATCAAAACACGATCGCTGAGAAGGCTCGCGTGGAGGCCGAGGAGGCAAGCCGCTCCAAATCGCGATTCTTCGCAGCCGCCAATCACGACCTCCGTCAGCCGTTACATTCTCTGGGATTGTTTGCGACGGCGTTGCGCAATGGCTCGGTCGACGAAGCAGGACGCAAGATGATCGATCAGATCCTGCAATGCACGGAATCGCTGGAACAGTTGTTCGACAACTTGCTCGATATTTCCAAGCTCGATGCCGGACAGGTGGAGGTCAAGCGCGAGATCGTCTCGATCAATACGGTCTTCGATCGACTGCGTAGCACGTTCGCGAATTCCGCGCAGGAAAAAGGCCTGAAGCTCAGGCTGCGCCGCTCGAAAGCGATGCTGGCGACGGACTCCACGTTGTTGTTTCGCGTCCTATCCAACTTGGTAGCGAACGCGCTCAGATACACCGAAGAAGGCGGCATTTTGGTCGGATGTCGAACTCGGGGCCGAACGGTTCGAATCGAAGTTTGGGACACCGGAGTCGGCATCCCGAAAGAACAACACGAGCGCATCTTCGAAGAGTTCTATCAATTGAACAATCCTGCCCGCGATCGCACACGTGGATTGGGACTTGGCCTTGCAACCGTCAAACGCATCGTTCAGTTGCTTGGCCATCCTCTTCAATTGAAGTCGACACAGGGAAAAGGATCTAAGTTCTCGATCGAGGTGCCGATCGCCGATCCGACCAAGATTCATTCGATCTCGGCGACGATCGAGCAGAAGGTTCCGAACTTGATCGGCGGCAAGCTCATCCTGGTCGTAGACGACGAAGAGTCGGTGCGGCTCGGCATGCAGAGCCTGCTGGAGAGCTGGGGCTGCAAAAGCGTTACCGCGATGGACGCGCCAGAGGCGCTTCAGAAAATAAACGGTCAAACGCCGGATTTCATCATTGCCGATCTGCGGCTGCGTGGAAACGATAATGGCATTGAGGCGATTCGAGAGCTGCGCGCACAGCTCGGCGAAAACATTCCTGCCGTTCTGATCTCAGGCGATACCGCGACGGAACAGCTGCGAAAAGTGAGCGCCGCGGGGCTCACGATGATGCACAAACCGCTCAAGGCCGTCAGATTGCGCGCACTACTGAATCACGAGTTTGCGAAGGCGAGTGGATGAGATGGTGTGTACACGTGTAGAGGTGTAGAGGCCGAAAGCGCAGCTCGTTTGAGTTCTGCGCGACGCAGCGGATCAGGGGGTTATTCGTTCGAAGCTCGGAGTCAGGAGGCGCAGGACCGGATACCATTGGCCTCATGACTAGAGCACGTCCTGGCGCAACTTCAAATTCTGTCCGCCTCCAAAAAGCGATGGCCGATGCCGGCATCGGCGCACGCCGCGATTGCGAGGAAATGATCACTGCGGGGCGCGTGCGCGTGAACGGAAAGGCCGTCACGACACTGCCTTGCTTCGTGGATCCGGCGAAGGACGTAGTCGAATTGGACGGCGAGGTCATCGAACTGCCAGTGACAGCTGGCACGGCTACTGCCACCGCACCTGCGCGCAACTTCTCGTACATCCTGATCAACAAGCCGAAAGGCGTCATCACGACGACGAGCGACCCCGAAGGACGACGTACGGTTCTGGACTTCGTTCCACTAGCGCTCAGGCGCGATCGGCTGTTTCCGATCGGCAGGCTCGATGCCGATTCGACCGGCCTGCTGCTGATCACCAATGATGGCGACTTTGCCTATCAGCTCACCCACCCCAAGTTCGGCGTGACAAAGGAATACCACGTCACTTGCGCAGGGCTTGCTTCGCACGAGCAGCTTCAGAAACTCAAGCAAGGCATGTATCTGGTAACTCCGACTTCGGAGGGTACGAAGACGGCGAAGCGCGCGTCGATGGAATCGGTACGCATTCTGAAGCGATTGGTGGATCGGGCCCGCGGCGATCGAACGCTCCTGAGTGTCACGCTGCGCGAAGGCCAGAACCGCGAAATCCGACGCATGCTCGCCCGCGTGGGTTTAAAGGTTCGCGAACTGGAACGCGTTGCGATCGGCCCCCTGAAAGCCGGCAACCTCAGACCCGGCCAGGCGAAATTGCTAGGCAAACGCGATGTGGAGAGATTGAGAGCCACGCTGCTGACGGTTGACGGTTGACCGTTGACCGTTGACCGCCAGAGAGGTGGTACGAGTGTGGCCGTGCAACGCTGGAGGGCCGCTGAACTATTCCCTCATTCCCTATTCCTCATTCCCTATTCCCCAGTCCCCAGTTCCCAGTCCCCTCCCCTATCTCATCTCTGCAATGGCCGGACCAATCCCTCCTGCGCAACCGACGCCGCTAATCTGCGATCGCGCGTCCAAATCTGGGCTCGAGTAAATCCTCGCGCGCCACCCGCAAAAGGACTGAGCGCATCGACCAGAACCCACTCATCGGCTCGACAAGCGCGATGAAACCACATTGCATGATCGAGGCTCGCCATCATCACTTGATCGTTGATGAGCGAAACCGTGTGCTTCAAGATCGTCAGCGGCGTCAAGAAATAATCAGATAAATACGCCAACGCCGAGGTTTGGGTGAGCGCATCGTCCGGTAACTTCGAGGTGGCCTTGATCCAATATAGAGCGCGAGTCGTCTCGGCTTTGCGCAGGAAGAAATCTTCCGGGCTGACCGGTTTCAGCTCGACGATCGCCTTCTCCTGCATCGCCGCTGCGCTCTTCGGCATGCGATCCGCAAAGCGCTGCGCTAGTTCTGTCAGGCTCAGAAGCTTATCGGGATCCGGCACATCGAGGTCCAACTTCACCTCGTGCTCGAATCCGGTTTCTTGTTTGTGAAACGAGCACTCCATGTGGAAGATCGTCTTCGCGCGTTGACGTGCGACGACGCGGCGTGTCGAGAAGCTGCCACCGTCACGAGTGAGCTCGACATCATAGATAACTGGAATGTCACTTATCCCGGCCAGCAAGAAATATCCGTGCAAAGAATGCGGCACTCGCGAGGGATCGACCGTCAGGGCTGCGGCCTGCAATCCCTGCCCCAGGATTTGCCCCCCGAACAGGGAGCGATTGCTATTGATCTGATTGACGCGGC
This sequence comes from Steroidobacter sp., assembly GCA_025929585.1. GTDB lineage: Bacteria > Pseudomonadota > Gammaproteobacteria > Steroidobacterales > Steroidobacteraceae > Steroidobacter. The sequence continues at coordinate 7,069 of JAICPY010000014.1, read as the reverse complement.
TGCGAAAGAGATTCGTATCGAGTTGCTCGAGCTCCAGCACCTCATGCAAGTGCTGCGGAGCGGGCGGGGCGGGATTCACTGAGGTGGGCATGGGCTATCGCGGTTGGCAGTTGATAGTTGGCGGTTGACGGTCAGAGTTCGAAGCTTACCGGGGAGCGGCACTCAGACTGTCAACTGTCAACCGTCAACCGTCAACTACGTAGCGCCCTGCCGGTCGCAAGGCCCCGTTTACCGGTACACAACCGCTCCTTACCTTGATTCCCTACTCTGACCCGGCGATTTTCGCTACCCTCTCACGACTTTCACGTCCCGGTACACCGGATTGCACTCGCGGAGGGCACATGTTCAGCCGACTCGGAAATCTGATCAGAGGATTCTTCTCCTTGTTTATCTCAGGGATGGAGAAGCGCAATCCCGAAGCGTTGCTGGAGCTCGAGCAGGAGAATCTGCGCAAGCAGATCGCGAACTACAACCAAGGATTGGCCACCCACGCCGGACTGTGCGAACGCATCATGGGTCAAGTCCGCAAGCTCGAAGCGGAGCAGAAAGACCTGCGTGCGAAGACCACGGCTCACTTGCGAGCCGGCAATAAGTCCGCGGCGGGTCAATATGCATTGCGGTTGCAAACGATCGAAGCACAGCTCGCCGAGAACCGCACTCAGCTGGAGCAGGCCGAAGGAACCTACAAGAATCTCGTGAAGGCACGCGATATCGCCGTGCAGACCGCGAAGTCAAAGATCGAAAGCCTCAAAGGTGCGATCAACGATATGCGCATGAATCAGGCGATGGCAGAGATCCACGAGATGGCATCGGGCATGATTTCGAGCATCGGCGGCTCCGGCGACACGCTCAATCGGTTGCATGAGATGGTCGAGGAAGAACGCACTCGCGCGGCTGGTCGTGCTCGCGTAGCAAAGGACTCGGTCGACATGGGCGACATCGAAGTGAAGGAGGCCGAGCTCAACGCACTTGCCGACCAAGCTCTTGCGGATTTCGCCGCTCGCGAGGGGATCTCCTTGCCGTCCGAGGGCCCCGCCACGCCGACGACTCGCACCATGGGTGCGAAGGAGTCGGAGAGCGCGGGAGGAAATACCTGAGGCTATCTGACGAGGTGACGAAGTCAAAGCGGCCCCTGCTCTCACTGCCAACTGTCAACTGCCAACCGGACACAGCGAACCTATGCCTGCACCTGAAGGCTCTCCTGCCTGGGCAAGCGAGCTCGCGAACGCATACGAAAGTGGCGCGCACGGGCAATTCATCCTGTACGGCAACGTTCACGACCGGACCGCCGTCGGCGAGCGGCTCGTCAATCTCGCCGGCTACATCGAGGATGATCTGCTCGCGAGCTTTGCGATCGTGCTCACGTACGATCTCGGCAATGGTTTGAGGATCGAGCGCGGTGGTGATCTGATCGAAAAGTGGGGCGGCGCGAACCTCACGAACTTGCCGCGCGAACCGTTGGCGGCAATGCATTACATCAGCCGCTATCTGCGCTATTTCGGGAATTTGCGTGCACTGGGACGTGAAATCAAAGAGCACGTTGCGGTCATCGTGCGCGGCATCGATCACATCATCCCCGCCGATGGTGCGGGTTACGAACATGGAAGCCTCACGAGCATTCTGCGGGAGTGGTCTTCGGAGGCGCCGTTCGTCGATTTGCCTTTCACGACCATTCTAATCGCCGACAACCTGAACGATGTCGAGCCGATGATCGCGTTCGATACGCACACGGCGCGCATCCGTGTTCCGTTGCCGGAGGCTGCTGCACTCGAAAGTGCGCTTGCGATCTTGAAAGTACAGCATCCAAAAGCCTTTGCGGCGGATGCGAACACGACGCACATTGCCGCGGCGCTGGTCGGTGTCACTGTCGCCGCGCTCGAAAGTCTCATCAAAATTCGCGGTCACGCAGGGCAAGCGCTCAGCTCGGCGGATTTGACGCGTATCAAGAAGGACCTCGTCGAACGAGACTCTGCGGGACTGGTGGAATTCATCGAATCCAAGCGCACGCTCGAGGATTATCACGGGCAAGAGGCTCTCAAGCATTGGCTACGCCAAGACATCGCGTTGTGGCACAGCGGCGATTTGAAGGCTTTGCCGATGGGTTATTTGTTGTGCGGCCCGGTCGGCACAGGTAAAACATTCTTGGTCGAATGTCTCGCTGGCGAGGCCGGCGTGCCTGTCGTGAAGCTCAAGAATTTTCGCGACCGTTGGGTGGGCTCGAGCGAAGGCAATCTAGAAAAAATATTCCGGCTCGTGAGAGCGCTCGGCCGCTGCATGGTTTTCATCGACGAGGCCGATCAAACATTGGGCAGACGCGATGCCGGGAGCGGGGATAGCGGACTGTCCGGACGTTTGTATTCGATGATCGCGCAGGAGATGGCCGACACTTCCAACCGCGGCCGCGTCCTGTGGATCCTAGCCTCCTCGCGGCCCGATCTGATCGAAGTCGACTTGAAGCGTCCAGGTCGAGTCGACGTCAAGGTTCCGCTATTGCCGACGAGTACGGCTGCCGAGAGTGCATTGTTGATTGGTGCGCTGGCCAAGCGTTACGGTCTCGACTTGCCTGCTGCGCAACTGCAGAAGTTCGAAGCCAGAATGCCGACGCTGCTCACGCCGGGCGCGGCGGAAGCACTGGTCGTCAAGGCCTATCGACGCTCGCGCACCGAGAATCTGGATGGCGCTGCCGCACTCGAAGCGTGCCTGGACGGTTATCAAAATCCGGTACCGGCCGATGTGCTCGAGTTCCAGATGCGCATCGCGATTCGCGAAGCGACGGACCTCGCCTTCGTGCCAGCGCCGTTTCGGCATTTCGCGAGGCAACCGACAGCGACATGACGGCGAAACGTTCGTACCTCGCGGCGGCATTCAATGCACGGCCCTTCGGGATGCCGATTCCGCCGAACTGGTTCGGTATCGCCACGCTGGCGCTGCTCGGTGCAGTGATCAATCCCGCCATCTGGCTGATCGGGGCAGGCCTCGAAGGGCTGTACCTGTGGGCACTCTCGCAAAACGAACGCTTCCGCGCGATCGTTGATTCTGAAGGCGGTCGCGAGAATTGGGGCACCCGATATCAATCGCTCGCCGCCCATATTGACGCCGATGCACAAGAGGCACAGCTCGCTGTCGAGCAGCAAGCTCGCGAGATCGTGGATTTGTTAACGCGCAGCAGCGCTACCGAGCTTCAAATCGGCGATGTTCGTCAACTCGCCTGGCTTCATTTGAAATTACTCGCTGCTCGCGCTTCCCTCCTTCAGGTGCTCGCAGCGGCGACACGCGAACACACTAGCCTGGAGGAGCAAGAGCGTCGAATCATCGACCGCTTGTCTACCGGCGATGCGGACGAGGAGCTCAAGCGTAGTCTCGAGCAACAATTGAACGTCATTCGTTCGCGTCGCGCCGCACACGCGGATGCGGAACGCCGACGGGAGCTCGTGGATGCGGAATTGGATCGCCTCAAACAGCAGATCTCGCTCGTACGAGAACAAGCCCTGCTCGCAACCGATGAGCACAGCGTACGCTCCTCACTAGATGCACTGTCAGCTTCGTTGAACGAAGCGAACCGCTGGCTAAAGGATCAACGCGAGCTGTTTTCCGGCCTCGATGCCTTCACCGACGAAGCGCCTCCACCGGAGCTGCTAGAGCCGAAGCGCCCTATGAGCCATAGGCAACCTCGGCGGAAAGTAGCGGAATGAATCTCACGGCGCTCATGAGTCCGCAGACCGCAGTCTGTAGTCTGCAGCCCGACTATGGCGTGACGGGTCAGCATCGCTCTTGGTTCGTCTTGCTGCGGACTGCGGACTGTGGACTACAGACTCGCACTGCTCAGTGTCTCGCTCTTCACTTCACCAGGGTACTCAAATGAGCCTCTCCTCTCGCCGCTCATCCCGCGGCTCTGCGATCGGCAACATCATCACGTTTGTCTTGCTCGTAGGCCTCATCGGTCTCGGCGTTTATCTGCTCGTCGGCAGAGACAAGGGGCCGGACCAGGCATCGAGCGGCTCCGGGCAGAGCGCGCGTCCGGCTGCGCCGAAGGGAGATGCACCGGAACCGATTGAACCCGTCGATGGAACGCCAACGCTGGAAGCCGCGGCAACCTACACGCCGAAGGATGGCGTCTTGCAGATAGACATTAGCGAATACGCCGGCTATGGCGGCCTGATCGTGGCGAATGGCGGACTCGAGCCGAACGCGGATTCTTTCTTCGCGAAAGAATATGGCTTTAAGGTAAAAATCTCGATGAGCGAAGACGAAACATGGTCACCGCTCAACAACGGCCGCTTGGCGGCAACGGCGACCACGGCGGACGCACTCGCCGTGCTTGGCCGGCAGTTCGAAGCCGTGGTGCCCGTGCAGATCGGCTATTCCCGCGGCGCCGACATGGTCGTGGTCGATCGCGGCATTGCATCGATCAATCAACTCGCCGGCAAGGTGCTCGCCGCCTCGCAGTTCAATGAAAGCGAGTTCTTCATTCGCTACCTTGCCCAGGAGGCTGGCGTGCCCGTCACCATTCTGCGCGATTTGGATGCGCGTCCCGCAGAGGGTGAATTGGGGTTGGTGTTCTATGAGGATGCGTTCGTTGCCTGCGATGCTTATGAGCACGAGCTTGCAAGCTCGCAACCTCGATTGAATGGTTGCGTTGGATGGGCGCCGCGCACGGATGAAGTCATCGAGAGCTCCAATGGCGCTGCCAAGGCACTCGTCTCCAATCGAAATCTTCTGGTGATCGCAGACGTGCTCGCGGTGAATCGCGGCTTCGCGAAACAAAATCCCGACATGGTTCGCGGTCTGGTCCATGGCATCCTCGAAGGAAATCGCCGCTTGCGCGATCAGCAAGCGGGGAATATCGCCGTCGTGGCGAAAGCTTTCGGTTGGAGCGAAGCGGATGCGCGAGATGAGCTCGCGAAGGTGCATCTGGCCAACTTGCCGGAGAATCTGGCGTTCTTCTCTGGCACGATCGATTCGGCCGGATCGTTCGGCGGCATCTTTCAGTCTTCGGTATTGGCCTACGGAAGCGTGATCAGGAATCCAACCGATTCGTCCCGCTTCATGGACTCCAGTTATCTCGAAGCATTGCAGAAGAAAGGACTGTTCTCTGAGCAGAAGATTGCGATCGCGCCGATCAAGACCGCGTCGCGTACCTCGATCGAGGGCGATCCTCTGCTGAGCAAGGACATTCGCTTTTTCTTCGAAGCCAACTCCTCGGCGCTCGATCGCGATGCACCTCAGAATCTGGAATATCTAGATACGATCAAACGCTTCCTCCAAGTCAGCCCCGGCTCGACTGTGCTTCTGCGTGGTCACGTGGACAACGCACGCGTCAATGAATTTCGCGAGCAAGGCGGTGAACAATTGGTCAAGAGCATGGCAATGAAAGCAATGGAGCTCTCTCGTCAGCGCGCAATCGCGGTCAGCGAAGCTCTCAAAGAACGGCACAAGGACATCGACGTTGCTCGCATCGAGGCCGTAGGTCGAGGATGGGAAGAACCCGCCGGCCCCAACAGCGATCTGAATCGTCGCGTCGAGGTGCAGTGGTTTACGTTGGAATGAGGAGAAGAAGGGGGTAATGATCAGGGGGTAGGGGGTAGCAAGAGGTGTGGCGCCTAGACCATAGCGCAGATCGTGGCGAAAGCAGCCGTTCGCTTTACTTTCTTACTACCCCCTACCCCCTAATCATTACCCCCTTCTCATGCTGCTTCCCATAGAGGACGCCCTGCCTGCCCTACGGCAGGCGTTGGCCGATCACTCCAGTGCTGTTTTGCAAGCGCCGCCTGGCGCGGGTAAGTCGACGCGCGTGCCGCTCGCAATGCTCGATGAGCGCTGGCTCGGCTCGCAGAAGATCGTGATGCTCGAGCCGCGACGCTTGGCTGCACGAGCAGTCGCGACTCGCATGGCACAGACGCTGGGCGAGTCGGTCGGCACGACAGTCGGTTTTCGGACGCGTTTGGAAACGCGCGTCAGCGCGAGGACGCGAATCGAGGTAGTCACTGAAGGGATTCTCACGCGTTGGTTGCAGAACGATGCCGCGCTAGAGGGTATCGGACTGGTCATCTTCGATGAGTTCCACGAACGCAGCATCCATGCGGACTTAGGTCTTGCGTTGTGTCTGGATGCGCAGCACACCCTTCGTGAAGATTTGAAACTCCTGGTGATGTCGGCAACACTGGATGGCAAAGCGGTCGCCTCACTATTAGATGATGCGCCGATCGTCACCTCGGAGGGCCGCAACTTCCCTGTCGACGTTCGCTGGTCTGCAACCGATGCGGCGATGCGCGCTCAGCGCTCGATGCGCGGCGAGCCTCGCATCGAAGATCAGATCGCCAGTGTCATCGTTCGCGCCATCGCAGAAGAATCCGGCGATGTGCTCGCATTTCTGCCCGGACAAGGCGAGATCCGGCGAACGCAATCGCTGCTCGAGAGTCGAGATCTGCCGAAATCGGTACGCCTCTTCCCTTTGTACGGCGAGCTTGGTGGTGATCTTCAAGACGACGCGTTGCAGCGAAGTCCGCCCGGACGTCGCAAGGTCGTGCTGGCAACCAACATCGCTGAAACCAGTTTGACCATCGAGGGCGTGCGCGTAGTGATAGACAGCGGCTTGGCGCGCCGCGCTGCGTTCGATCCCGCGGGCGGCATGAGCCGGTTGGAAACCGTTCGGATTTCGCGTGCGTCCGCGGAGCAACGCTGCGGTCGAGCCGGAAGACTGGAGCCCGGCGTCTGCTATCGACTGTGGACGCAAACCGAGCATGCGGCACTCGCTGCGCAAACGCTCCCTGAGATCGCACAGGCGGATCTCGCGCCTTTGGCATTGGAGTTAGCTGGTTGGGGCGTTCGCGATCCGAACACGCTACGCTGGCTGGACTCCCCGCCGAGCGCTGCTTTCGCCCAAGCGGTCGATCTGCTCAAGCAATTGGGCGCGATCGCTGCGGACGGAAGGATCACCGCTCATGGCCGAGAGATGACCAAGTTGTCCGCCCATCCGCGCTTGGCTCACATGATTCTACGCAGCCAGGACTGGGGACTGCAGGACATCGCGCTAATCATTGCGGCACTGCTTGGGGAACGAGACTTGCTT
>JAICPY010000227.1 GCA_025929585.1 Steroidobacter sp. | reverse complement strand
GACAAATTCCGCGTCTATGGACGAGGCGAGCTGCACTTGGGCGTGCTACTCGAGAACATGCGTCGCGAAGGCTACGAGCTTGCGGTGTCACGTCCCCGCGTGGTCATCAAAGAGATTGACGGTCAGTCCTGCGAGCCGTTCGAGACGCTCGCGATCGATCTGGACGAAAGCTCGCAAGGTGCAGTGATGCAGGCGCTCGGCGAGCGCGGCGGGCAACTGACAGGCATGCACCCGGACGGCAAAGGTCGAGTTCGTTTGGATTACGTGATTCCATCGCGAGGCTTGATCGGCTTTCAAACGGACTTCCGCACGATGACCTCCGGCACCGGTCTCATGCATCACATCTTCGATCATTTCGGTCCAGTGCTCGATCGCGAAATCGGACAGCGCCAAAACGGTGTGCTGATTTCGAACGGGCAGGGCAAATCGCTGGCGTATGCTTTGTTCAACCTCCAAGAGCGCGGCCGGTTGATGGTCGGACACGGCGATGACGTGTACGAAGGGCAGGTGATCGGGATTCACAGTCGCGACAACGATCTGGTGGTGAATCCGCTCAAGGCCAAGAAGCTCACCAATATGCGCGCGGCTGGACGGGATGAGAACATCATCCTGACGCCGCCGATCCGCTTCACGCTCGAGCAAGCGATGGAGTTCATCGCCGACGATGAGTTGGTGGAAGTGACTCCCGGGCAGATTCGGCTCCGTAAACGCGCGCTCAAAGAACACGAACGCAAGCGTGCCGGCCGAGCGGAAGAGAGCGTGGAGTAGGTGAACGCGTAGAGGAATGAGGCGTGTGGACGTGTAAGGTCAGAGATCCCTCTGACGCTACATTTTTTACACGCCGAAGATCCGGGAGCGCAGGTTAATAATACGACTGAGATAGCCTGAGTAAGCTATTGATTCTGCAGTAAGCGTGACTTCAGCCCTCGATCGTGGTGCGGTGCACGTGTCGCCACCGTTCGATCGTTCGACATAACTGCCTGCTGGCTTCACGTTTCGAGCCTTCGTTCGGCCCGAAACGGGAGCTGTTTCACACTTCGATCCGCGCCTAAGGGCCTAGCATCCTTCCGAAACGGGCAAACGCTCATGGGCGAAGGGGCTACCTGCGTATTCCGCGGGGGGCTTGGGGACTATGCATCGAGTACTGGATAAGCAGGTTGCGGACGCTACCCGCGCGGACGGTGAGATCGACGTCGCAAGGCTTCTCGCCGCGGTTGAGCAAACGTATACCCGTGCCGATGACGAGCGTCGCGGCATCGTGCGTTCGATGCAGCTCATGTCCGATGAGGCAGCAACGCTCACGCGTGAGTTGCGGGAGAGCACGAGTTCCCAGCTGCAAGCGGTGCTCGATCACGTCAAAGACGTGATCATGACTGTCGATGCCGAAGGCCACATCGCATCGCTCAACATGACCGGACAAAGAGTGTTTGGCCACGCCGAGTCAGAGGCCGTGGGCCGTCCTTTGGAGTTCTTGTTGCCGAAGCTCGCCGGCGATGAGCCGATCTGTGCGGTGCTGGATCAGTTAGCTGCTCGCATCGAAGACACGCAGGCTGACTTGACGGCACGCGAGACTCTTGGGCAACACGCGACGGGCATGCATTTCCCCGCCGAGGTCGCGGTCAGCAAAACTATCTTGAATCGAAGAACCGCGTATGTCGTTTGTTTACGCGATACGTCCGAGCGCAAGCGGGCGGAAATCATGAGTGCCGGAGAGCGCCGTGTCTTCGAAAGATTGGCGGCAAATGTGGACTTGCCCAGCGCGCTCGAGGCGATCACCGATGTGGTGGAGCAAGTGGCCTGCGATTGTGTTTGCGCAATCCGCATGCTGGACCACAGTGGCAATCATCTACAGCACTGCGCCGGTCCAAACGTGCCATCGTCCTACGTCGCGGCAATGGAGGGTGTCAGCATCGGTGCGCGAAATGGATCCTGCGCCGCAGCCGTGTACTTACAACGTCAGGTCATCGTCGCTGACATCGCTCGGGACGCGCTTTGGGAAGGTTGTCGCGAGGCAGCGCTCTCCGCCGGCTTCCAGAGTTGTTGGTCTTCACTCATTCATGCAGCCGACGGCCGTGTTCTTGGGACATTGGCACTGTACTTCCGCTCGCCCCGCAGTCCAGCGCGCAAAGATTTCGAGTTGATGGGCCGCATGGCTCAGCTCGCCGGCATCGCCATCGAGAGGCGCTTGGCAGACACCGCGTTGCGCGCCAGTGAAGGTCGCTATCGACGCTTGTTCGACAATGTCATGGAAGGTGTTTACAGCTCCACCCGCGATGGAAAGTTCGTTTCGGTCAATCCCGCCCTCGCGAGAATGGTCGGACTGTCGTCGGCCGATGAGCTGTTGTCGCTGCCGACTGCGACGATCTATCACGTCCCCGAACAGCGCGAGGCGATCATCGCATCATTGGAACGTGACGGTGAGGTGCGCAGCGCCGAATTTCAGCTGCGGCGCGTCGATGGATCGCTGTTGACGGTTATCGAAAGCGCTCGATCGGTGCGCGATGAGCACGGCGAGGTGATCGGTTACGAAGGAACGATTTCGGATATCAGCGAACGCAAGCGAGCGGAAACGGCGATCTTCCAGGAAAAAGAAAAGGCCCAAGTCACCCTGCAGTCGATCGGCGATGCGGTGATTACGACGGATGCCGAAGGACGTATCGAATACCTGAACCCGGTCGCCGAGGAGTTGACGGGATGGGAATCCGATCAAGTGCACGGCAAAGCGCTCGCGGATGTGTTCACGATCATCGATGAAGCTACTCGCGAACCTTTGGAAAACCCGGTTTATCGCTCATTGCGCGAAGGAAAAGTGATCATCGACACGGATCACACCGTGCTCGTGAACAGGCGCGGCCAAGAAATCGCCATTCAGGATTCCGCCGCGCCGATACGCGATCGGGTCGAACGTATCATTGGCGTCGTCATGGTGTTTCACGATGTCAGCAAGGAAAGACGCCTGCGCCGCGCGCTTGCCTATCAAGCGAGCCACGATGCCCTGACAGGATTGATCAACCGGCGCGAATTCGAGAACCGGCTGAACGAGGCCTTGCTCGTGGCACGTGCCGATGGCGAAGTCTCGCACGTACTGCTGTATTTGGATTTGGATCAGTTCAAGCTGGTGAACGACACCTGCGGACATCAGGCTGGAGACCGCTTACTCAAAGAAATCACGGGCATTTTGCAGACACGCATTCGCGCGAAGGACACGATCGCGCGCTTGGGCGGCGATGAGTTCGGTATCTTGTTGCAAGACTGCACCTCCGATCGTGCAGCGAAGATTGCCGATACATTGCGTCAAGCGATTCGCGAATACCGGTTCGAGTGGGAAGACGGCGCGATGAACGTCGGTGTCAGCATCGGTATCGTCGAAATCAACAGCACGAGCGAGAGCATCACGAGCCTAATGAGCGCGGCGGATGTTGCGTGCTACGCCGCCAAGGACTCCGGCCGAAATCGCGTGCACATGTATCAATACGGTGCGGCGCCCGAGCGCCATCGTGAAATGCAATGGGTATCTCGCCTAACTCGCGCTTGCGAAGAGAATCGTCTCGAGCTGTATTACCAGCCGATTGTGCCCATCGGTGCGACGCGCGATCCGCGTGGCCACTATGAGTTGCTGCTGCGGATGCGCGGAGAGCAGGGTGAGCTCGTGCTTCCTGCGGAGTTCATCCCGGCGGCGGAACGATACAACGTCATGCCGATGATCGATCGCTGGGTCGTGAGCAAAGCACTCGGTGCACTCGCACACTATCGAGGTGATGGCGATCCTCGGCACGGCTACACCGTCTCGATCAACCTATCGGGCACCTCGCTCAACGATGATCGCTTCCTGGAGTTCTTGATCAACGAGCTACAAACGCACGATTTGAGTCCGGGCGCTGTGTGTTTCGAGATCACCGAAACCGCCGCGATCTCCAACCTGCCGAATGTCGTGCACTTCATGCGCGAATTTCGCACGCGCGGCTGCAAGTTCTCACTGGATGACTTCGGCAGCGGATTGTCCTCATTCATGTACTTGAAGAACCTGCCGGTGGACTATCTGAAGATCGACGGGCAGTTCATTCAGAACGTCACGACGGATCACGTCGACCGCAGCATGGTCGAAGCGATCACCCAAGTGGGTCACGCAATGGGAATCAAGACGATTGCCGAGCGCGTGGAGACGGCCGAGGTCCTGGCCTGCCTCGCCGAGATCGGCGTCGAGTACGCGCAAGGCGAGTACATCGCATCCCCCGAGTCGGTTCAGTCCTTGAACCGCATTACCCGGATGCATCCGCATCCTCAATTGCGGCTGGTACATTCGGCGTAAGGGGGCGTGCAGACGTACAAAGGTGAGTACGTGTAGAGTCAGAAGGAAGCCCCTACACAAGTTCGCACCTCTGCACCTCCGCACCTCTTTTGCACGCGCATCAGACAAGGGGAGCGGGTCGTGACTAGCGGGTCGCGGGTAGCAAGAGCGCTCGCACACAGATCCTCGAGGACCTGATGGAGCGCTGGGCGGTTCACGCTACAATCGCGTCCGCGATGCAAGCCGATTCCATTCTCACTACCCGCAACCCGCTAATCACGAGTCGCTCGTCCGCGAAGCTCTCGCGGACGATATCCGTCGCCCCAATGATGGATTGTCGCGACTCTCTTCGTTAATTTAACTGCGAGAAGCACTTGGACACGGTTAGAGAATGCATGTCGCCTGTACGTCGCCTCACAGTGAGCGTCTGGCATGCAACGCGCCGGCTATGCTTGCGCTCTATGGCAAAGGGCGATGCAGGGGCATTTCGCGTGCATTCTGAGT
>JAICPY010000175.1 GCA_025929585.1 Steroidobacter sp. | reverse complement strand
TCGGCAATCGGATCCGTCATGCTCATGTCTTAGCTCCAGTGGTTCCAGCTGTTACCAGCTGGCCTTTCTGAGTCCCGGAACTTCGCCGCGCATGGTCGCTTCACGCAGCTTAGTACGCCCTAGTCCGAACTTGCGGTAGAAACCGCGCGGCCGTCCCGTAATTGCACAGCGATTGCGCAAGCGGCTCTTGCTCGAGTCGCGTGGCAATGCCTGTAGCTGCGCCACCGCAGCTTCGCGTTCCGCCGGACTGCTCGTCGGCTTGCGAATGATCTCTTTCAAACGAGCTCGCTTGGCAGCGTAACGCTTCACCAGCTTGCCACGTTTGGTTTCGCGGTTGACCATCGATGTCTTGGCCATAACTTCGCCTTGTCGCCTTACGCCTAAATCAGCGTCTTACTTGCGGAACGGAAAATTGAACGCTTCGAGCAGCGCACGACCTGCTTTGTCGTCTTTCGCTGTCGTCGTAATCGTGATGTCCATGCCCCGGATCGCATCGATTTGGTCGTACGCGATCTCTGGGAAAATAATCTGCTCTTTGACGCCGAAGTTGTAATTGCCACGGCCGTCGAACGAACGAGCACTGACGCCACGGAAGTCACGGATGCGGGGCATCGCGATATTCACCAGGCGATCCAAGAACTCGTACATGCGCGCGCCGCGCAACGTCACTTTCGCGCCGATTGCGAGACCATCACGGACTTTGAACGTCGCAACGGACTTGCGCGCACGGGTGACCAATGGTTTCTGCCCGGTGATCTTCGTCAGATCGCCAACGGCGTTGTCCATGATCTTCTTGTCCGCGACCGCCTCGCCCACGCCCATGTTGACCGTGATCTTGGTGATCTTCGGTACTTCCATGACGTTGTTCAGCTCGAGCCGCTCCTTCAATTCAGGAACGATCTTTTCGCGGTAAATCTGTGCAAGTCTGGCTGCCATAAATATCTCTTAAGAGTGCTCAGAAGGCGGTGTTGCTGCCGCTCTGGCCGAAGCCGTAGCTCCTAGCCCTTCATCACGCGTCTACGACTTCCTTGTTCGACTTGAAGAAACGTACCTTGCGACCGTCCGCGAGCGTGCGAATGCCTATGCGGTCGCCTTTCTTGGCGACCGGATTCCAAAGCATCACGTTCGAGATATCGATCGCGGCTTCCTTCTCCACAATGCCACCTTGAGTGTTGCGCTGTGGATTGGGCTTCGTGTGCCGTTTCACCATGTTGAGGTTCTCGACGATCACTTCGTCTTCGAGAATTTTGATGACGGTCCCGCGGCGGCCCTTATCACGGCCCGCAATCACGACGACCTCGTCACCCTTGCGAATCTTGTTCATAGCTAAATCTCAGGCTGTGGGCTGTAGGACTTGCGTCTTACTGCCTACGTCTCACAACACTTCCGGCGCCAAGGAGATGATCTTCATGAACTGCGCGGTGCGCAGCTCGCGAGTCACCGGTCCGAAGATGCGGGTGCCGATCGGCTCCAACTTGTTCGTGAGCAACACAGCAGCATTGCCATCGAACCGAATCAGCGAGCCGTCCGCGCGTCGTACGCCGAACTTCGTGCGCACCACGACCGCGTCGTAAACCTCGCCCTTCTTCACTTTGCCGCGAGGAATGGCATCGCGGATGCTGACCTTGATCACATCGCCAACGGTCGCATAGCGTCGCTTGGAACCGCCGAGCACTTTGATGCAGATCAGACTGCGTGCACCGCTGTTGTCCGCGGCATTCAACATCGTGCGCATCTGAATCATGACGCATCTCCGCTTCGTTCAATCTGCTGCGCATGGCTGATGATCTTCACCAGACGCCAGCTCTTGTGACGCGACAGCGGACGGCATTCCTGGATCTCCACGACATCGCCTTCCTTGCTCTCGTTGTTCTCATCGTGAGCAATGAAGTTCGTGGTGCGGCGCTGATACTTGCCGTACGTCGCATGCGGCACGTAACGCTCCACAGCGACCCGGATGGTCTTCTGCATCTTGTTGCTGACGACCTTGCCGGTCAGCGTCTTCGCGGCTTTCTTCGCGTCGGCGCTCTGCGCCTGCTGTTCTTGCTTGCTCATGGTTACTTGCTCTTCTGCGCGGCGCGGCGCTGCTCAGCCATCACGGTCTTCAAGCGCGCGATGTTGCGTCGGACTTTCGTGAATTGATCCGGCTTAGCCGCCTGGCCGGTCGCGCTGGCCATGCGGAGATTGAACTGTTCGCGGCGCAGATCGATTAACTCTTTCTGCAGGTCCGCCGGCGACTTCTGTCGCAATTCTTTCGCGCTCATTACCTATATACCTAGATCAGTGCGTATGTGATTTCGCTCAACGAACGCTTAGCGAACCTGCCGTGCGACGAACTGCGTATCGACCGACAACTTCGAAGCAGCGAGCCGAAACGCTTCGCGCGCGATCTGTTCGGTCACACCCTCCATCTCGAACAACACCTTTCCAGGCTTGACCTTCGCGATGTAGTACTCGACGTTGCCTTTGCCGCTACCCATACGAACTTCGAGCGGCTTCTTGGTGATCGGCACGTCCGGAAACACCCGAACCCAGATCTGACCACCGCGCTTGACATAGCGCGTCATTGCGCGTCGCGCAGCTTCTAGCTCGCGGGCCGTCATGCGGGCGCGGCTAGTTGCCTTCAGTCCGTACTCGCCGAATGCCACGTAGTTGCCGCTCTGCGAGAGACCGGCATTGCGGCCTTTGAACTGCTTGCGGTACTTGGTGCGTTTAGGTTGCATCATCTCGATATCACTCCAAGCGAGGGCTTAAGCCGTCGCTTCCGCAGGTGCTGGTGCCTGGCCTTCGGTTGGCTCCGCGATCTGCTCCTGCTGACTGAATACTTCACCCTTGAAGATCCACACCTTCACGCCGATCACGCCGTAAGTCGTCTTCGCCTCGGAGAAGCCGTAGTCGATATCGGCGCGGAATGTGTGCAGCGGAATGCGGCCTTCGCGATACCACTCGGTGCGAGCGATTTCCGCGCCGTTCAAACGGCCGGATACGCGAACCTTGATACCCAGTGCGCCGATACGCATCGTGTTCGTCACAGCACGCTTCATCGCCCGACGGAACATCACGCGGCGCTCGAGTTGCTGCGCGATGCCTTCGGCGACCAGCTGTGCATCGAGCTCGGGCTTGCGGATCTCGGAGATATTGATGCGCACGTCACCGACCGGCATCTTCATCATCTTCGAAACGTTGCCTCGCAGCTTCTCGATGTCCTCGCCTTTCTTGCCGATGACGATACCGGGACGCGCGGTATGAATCGTAATGTTGACCTTGCGGGCGGCGCGCTCGATGTTGATGCGGCTGACCGAGGCCTCGACGAGCTTCTTCTTCAAGAACTCGCGAACTTGGAAGTCCGTGTACACGTGCGCTGGGAAGTTCTTCGTGGATGCATACCACTTGGAAGTCCATTCGCGCGTGATGCCGAGGCGAATTCCGATCGGATTGACTTTCTGACCCATAATTACTCGCTAGCTCGTAAGTCTGCAGTCTGCAGTCTGTAGTTCGTGAGTCGGCGCCATTCTGGCTACGACTGCGGACTACATGCTACGGACTTTCTAGTCGTCCTTTCTTCCGTCACCCACGGTGACCACGATGTGGCTGTTGCGCTTCCAGATACGGTTGCCGCGACCCTTCGCCCGAGCATGAAAGCGCTTGAGCACCGGGGCTTCGTCGACCGTAATCGTCTGCACCTTCAATTCATCCACGTCAGCGCTCAGGTTGTTCTCGGCATTCGCAATCGCCGATTCCAACACCTTGCGGACGAGCTCCGCGCCCTTCTTCGGCGTGAAGCGCAATGTGTTCAGCGCTTGTCCGACAGGCTTGCCACGCACTAGGTCAGCGACCAGGCGGCACTTCTGCGGGGAGATGCGCGCGTACTTCAGTTTTGCGGCAACTTGCATGATCAGCCCTCGGATGAAGTCTTCTTATCGCCCGAGTGAGATTTGAACGTGCGCGTAGGCGCGAACTCACCGAGCTTGTGGCCAACCATGTTCTCCGAGACGAGCACGGGTATGTGCTGGCGTCCGTTGTGCACGGCAATCGTCAATCCCACCATGTCCGGCAGGATCATGGAACGGCGCGACCAAGTCTTGATCGGGCGTCGATCGTTCTTCTCGGCGGCCACGCGAACTTTCTTCGCGAGGTGCAAGTCAACGAACGGACCCTTTTTAATCGAACGAGGCACTGTGTGTTTCCTCTAGGCTGAAGCTTTTTGGCTGAAGGCTGTAGCTAAAGCGCGCTGCGCTTTCGAACTATCCGCCATCCGCTATCCGCTATCCCCTTCCTCTTAAACTCAATTACGGCGGCGAATGATCATGCTCGCCGTGCGCTTGTTGCGACGTGTCTTCTTGCCCTTGGTATTCCAGCCCCACGGACTGACCGGGTGCGGATTACCTTGGCCTGATTTACCTTCGCCACCGCCGTGCGGATGGTCGACCGGGTTCATCACGACGCCACGAACAGTCGGACGAATACCGCGCCAACGAATTGCACCCGCCTTGCCGTAGCTGCGCAGGTTGTGCTCGTCATTGCTGACTTCGCCAATCGTGGCGCGGCAATCGATGTGCACTTTGCGCATCTCGGTGGAGCGCAAGCGAATCGTGGCATACGCGCCTTCACGCGCCGCTAGCTGAGCGGAAGCACCGGCGCTGCGTGCCAGCTGACCGCCCTTACCGGGCTTCAATTCAACATTGTGAATCGTCGTGCCGATCGGGATGTGGCGCAGCTGCATGCTGTTGCCTGCCTTAATCTGTGCCTCCGGACCGGACATGATCGTCTCGCCCGGCGTCACGCCCTTCGGCGCGATGATGTAGCGTCGTTCGCCGTCGGCGTACAACACCAACGCCAAATGCGCGGTGCGATTCGGATCGTATTCGATGCGCTCGACTTTGCCCGCAACACCATCTTTGTCGCGAAGGAAGTCCACCAAACGATACTTCTGCTTATGACCGTTGCCTTGATGGCGAACCGTCTGGCGGCCGAAGTGGTTGCGTGCGCCGGTCGAATTCTTGCGAACGACGAGCGAGTCCACGGGCCCGCCCTTGTGCAGGTGCGAGCGCGAGATCTTCACCTGGAAGCGTCGTCCAGGCGAGGTCGGTTTTGACTTGATCAGTGCCATGACTTGGTTTCCTAACGACGCTTAGCCTTCGGTGCCCGTGAGCGACTCGATCTTCTGGCCAGGCGCGAGGCGCACATACGCCTTCTTGAAATCCTGACGACGACCGAGACGCTGACCGAAGCGCTTCGTCTTACCTTGAGTGTTCACGACGTTGACGTCGGCAACCTTGACCTCGAACAACAGCTCTACGGCTGCCTTGATGTCAGGCTTCGTCGCGTCGCGTCGCACGCGAAACACGAAGTGATCGGCACCTTCGGAAATACGCGCGCTCTTCTCGGACACATGCGGTCCGATCAGCACGTTCATCAAGCTCTCTTTACTCATGCGAGCCTCTCTTCGAGCAGACGCACTGCAGCGACCGTCGCAAGCACCTTCTCGTGACGAGCAAGGCTTAGCGGATCCAATGCATTGACAGGCAACACATCCACATAGGGAAGGTTTCTTGCCGCCAACTCCAACTTCTCATCGTGTGCCTCGACGAGCACGAGCACGCTCTTGCCCAGACCGAAGTCCGCGAGCTTTTGAACGAGCATCTTCGTCTTGGGAGCATCGAGATCCAGAGCGTTGGCGACCACCAGCCGCTCCTGGCGCGCAAGCTCGGAGAGCATCGAGCGAAGCGCACCTCGATACATTTTGCGATTGACCTTCTGCGAGAAGTCGCGGGGCTTGGCTGCAAAAGCGCGACCGCCGCCGACCCAAATCGGGCTGCGAATCGAGCCGGCGCGCGCCTGACCAGTACCCTTTTGGCGCCAGGGCTTGATGCCGCCGCCACGCACTTCGGCCTTCGTCTTCTGCGCTTTCGTACCTGCGCGACCCGCTGCCATATAAGCAGTGACGACCTGGTGCACGAGTGACTCGTTGTATTCGCGCGCAAATGTTTCGTCGGAGACTTGAACGTCCTCCGCTTGCGCACCTTTGCTGACCACTTTCAATTTCATGGCGGCCTACTACTATTCCTGATTACTTCTTCGCCGGCGGCGCTGCTTTCTTCTTCGCAGCTCGATTCGCCGCCTTCACGGACGGACGCACAATCACTTGGCCGCCAGGTGCACCCGGCACCGCGCCACGAATCAACAGGAGATTGCGCTCGGCATCGACGCGGACGACTTGGAGATTCTCGATCGTGCGGCGCTGCACGCCCATGTGACCGGACATTCGCTTACCGGGAAACACGCGTCCCGGAGTTTGGCGCTGGCCGATGGAGCCGGGTGAGCGATGCGACACGGACACACCGTGAGTAGCAGGCAAGCCGCCGAAGTTGTGACGCTTCATGACGCCGGCATATCCCTTACCGATCGTGGTGCCAGTGACATCGACGATCTGCCCTTCCTGGAAAATGTCCACTTTGAGCTCGCCGCCGGCAGCCAGGTCTGCGCCCTCTTCACCGTTCAATCGAAATTCGACGAGGTCGCGGCCCGGAGCCACTTTGACCTTCGCATAGTGACCCGCCTGCGCCTTGTTCAGGTGCGAAGCCTTGCGCTCGCCGACTGCAACCTGCAGCGCGCGGTATCCGTCGACTTGCTTCGTGCGGACCTGCGTAATTCGATTAGGCAAAGCCTCGATGACGGTCACCGGCACGGTTTCACCCGCGTCCGTAAAGACACGTGTCATACCAGCCTTACGACCGACCAGACCCAGGGTCTTGGCAGCGCTCATCGTATGTCCTCTTCTAAGGCGGCGCCGGGTAACCCAGCACCGCAACTGTTCAAAGCCCATCGGCTGCGATTGGCCAATGCGCTAAAGCAAAAAAGTCTTTGCTGGACCGGCAGCGCAAAACGCTGAATCAGACCGGCAAACCCTAAAGAATTCGATCTTGGGTTTGGATCAGGCTTGGTAAGGACCGGAATGAGAGGCAGACCTGACACTAGAGGTGTCGGTCACGCCGCTCGAGCGGTACCCCGTCAGGGCCAGACCTCGGCGCAAAGAGGCGCGAATTATAGTCATCTGTGCTTGCAACGCAAGCGCAGATGACGTTGCCGGTTGGCTGTTTTCGGTTGGCAGCCAGAAAAAGGATCGAAGTCCCTGAATTCCGGCCGTCAACCCTCAACCGTCAACTGTCAACAGCTCAACTAACCCCGTTAGTTGAGCTTGATTTGCACATCCACGCCCGCTGGCAGCTCCAGCTTCATGAGGGCGTCCACCGTCTTATCGGTGGGATTGAGGATGTCCATCAATCGCTTATGTGTACGAATTTCGTACTGATCGCGCGCGTCCTTGTCGGCGTGCGGGGAAATCAGCACGGTAAAGCGCTCCATCTTCGTCGGCAGTGGCACCGGCCCACGCACCGTGGCGCCCGTGCGCTTGGCTGTCTCGACGATTTCACGCGCCGAGTTGTCGATCAGTCGATGATCGAACGCCTTCAGCCGGATGCGGATATTTTGATTGGTTGCCATATTTGCTTACTCGAAGCGGTTAGCGGTTAGCGGTTAGCGGTTGGTTTGGAATGAAGAAGGTCGACTTCTTCGTTCTGACTAACCGCTATCCGCTAACCGCCAACCGCTTCTATGTCTTGATTACTTCAGAACTTTCGCCACTACGCCTGCACCCACCGTGCGACCGCCCTCGCGGATCGCAAAGCGCAGGCCGTCTTCCATCGCGATCGGGTTGATTAGCTCAACCACCATCTTGATGTTGTCTCCGGGCATGACCATCTCAACGCCCTCAGGCAACTCCACCGCGCCCGTCACATCCGTCGTACGGAAGTAGAACTGCGGACGATAGCCTTTGAAGAACGGCGTGTGACGGCCGCCCTCTTCTTTCGTCAGCACGTACACTTCGGCTTCAAACTTGGTG
>JAICPY010000011.1 GCA_025929585.1 Steroidobacter sp. | reverse complement strand
TCCTCCACCCCCCCCCCCCCCCCCCCCCCCGCCCCCCCGCCCGCCGCTCACCATCACTAAAGATTCTGGTAGTTCGGACCTGATCCACCCTCAGGTGTGGTCCAGGTGATGATCTCGTAAGGATCCTTGATGTCGCAGGCTTTGCAATGAACGCAATTCGCGGCATTGATCTGCAGGCGCCGGCCGCCTTGACCGTCGTCTATCATTTCGTACACGCCGGCGGGGCAAAAGTTCTCGCATGGATTCCCGTATTCTTTCGTGCAACGTTCCACGCAAATAGAAGTGTCGTGCACTTTGAGGTGCACTGGTTGAGATTCGTCGTGGACATTGCCTGCGAAGAACACCGATGCGAGTCTATCGCGAGGCGGTAGAGTCCGCTCGACCCATCCGCGATCCGGCGAAGCATAGTGCTCCAACTTCTCTAGAGCGCACCAATCCGGTGTGTTGCGTAGCGTCCAAGGTGTCTTGCCTTTCACCAAGGATTCGACGCCTGCATTCGCTATTGCGAAATACAGGCCGTGCTTGAACGCAGGCTTGAAGTTGCGCACGGCGCGCAACTCGCGATGTCCTTCCGATGCGCGCCATCGTGCGTCGTACCCGGTCGTGCTGCCTTTCTCCACCCAGTGCTCGGCAGCGAGCGCACCGGAGCGGATTGCTTGATGAATGCCTTTGATCTTGAACACGTTCAATGTGCCACCGGCATCGCCAATCAGCATCGCACCAGGCATCTCGAGCCTAGGCAAAGACTGATAGCCCCCGGCTGCGATCGTTCGCGCACCCGCGGCCAGAATTTCTCCGCCTTCGAGCAGAGGTCGAATGCGTGGATGATGTTTGAACTGCTGGAAAGCTTCGAACGGCTTGAGTCTCGGATCCTGATAGTTAAGCCCGACGACATAGCCCACATACACTCGGTCATTGTCCAAGTGATAGAGGAAGCTGCCGCCATAGGTTTTGGTATCGAGTGGCCAGCCGAATGCGTGTTCGATGCGGCCCGGCCGCACTCTGCCTGCAGGCAATTGCCATAGCTCTTTGAATCCGAGTCCGAAGGTTGCCGGATCGATGCGGTCGCGAAGTCGGAACTGTTGGATCAATTGCTTCGAGATCGATCCGCGCGCGCCTTCGGCCAGCACGGTTATGGTGGCGTGAATTTCGACACCGGGTGTGTAGTTCGGGCCCGGAGTGCCATCCCGGTTCAATCCCATGTCGCCGATGCGCACACCGCGCACGGCGCCTTGCTCATCGAAGAGCGCCTCTGCGGCGGAGAATCCCGGAAAGACATCGACGCCAAGCTGCTCGGCTTGTTGTGCGAGCCAGGGCGTGAGCTGGCCAAGGGAGATGATGAAGTTTCCGTGATTGTTCATCGGGCTCAAGCGCACCGCCCAACCGGGGAGCTTGAACGAGCCGGTACGAGTCATCAGACGAACATCATCCTCGCGCGCTGGAACTTTCATTCCGGGGTAGTCGGTACGCCATTGGGGCAAGAGCTCCTCGAGCGGTCCCGGCTCGAGGACGGCGCCCGAGAGCGAATGAGCACCGACTGCGGATCCCTTCTCCAGCACGCAGACATTGATGTCCGGCTTCAGCTGCTTCAGCCGAATCGCGCACGCCAGCCCCGCCGGTCCGGCACCGACGATGACGACGTCATATTCCATGACCTCACGTTCAGTCACGCATCACTCACAGTTGAACTACAGGCAAAGAATTCTCTCGCAAGCACGCAGAGTGCGCAAAGAAGAACAAACGTCGATGGCACTCGGTTGGAAAGGATGTCCCATTCTGACATTACACTCCGACACCTTTATCCATTACACGCGCCGCAGTTATTTAGGCGCCATGCGGATGGCTCCGTCCAGGCGAATGCATTCCCCGTTGAGCATCGCATTCTCGCAGATGTGAGTGACCAATGACGCGTACTCTTCAGGCCGACCGAGGCGGGGAGGGAAGGGAACTTGCTTACCGAGCGAGTCCTGAGCTTCCTGAGGGAGCGAGGCCATCATCGGTGTCTTGAAGATGCCCGGCGCGATCGTCATCACTCGAATTCCAGACGAAGAAAGATCGCGCGCCATGGGTAGCGTCATGCCGACCACTCCACCTTTGGATGCCGAATAGGCAACCTGGCCAATCTGGCCATCGAAGGCAGCCACCGAGGCTGTCATCACGATCACACCTCGCTCACCTTCCTCGTTCGGTGGATTGCGTTGCATCTGAGCGGCAGCCGCCTTGGAGACCAGCAATGTGCCGATCAAGTTGATCTCGATGACCTTGCGAAAAAAATCGCCAGGCATCGGTCCATCTTTGTTGACGATTCGACGAGGCCAGGCTACGCCTGCGCAGTTGACCGCGAGATTCAATGATCCGAGGTGTTCCTGCGACGTTAATATGGCGGCATCGACATCACCTTCCTTAGTCACGTCGACCAACTGAAAACGGGCGCTCGGACCCAGCGATGTTACTGCTGCCTCACCAGCCTCACGATTGACATCAAACAACACGACGCGTGCATTCGATGCGACCAACCTTTGCGCAACCGCAAGTCCAAGCCCCGATGCGCCACCGGTGATGACTGCACGAATGTCTTTGAGCTGCATGAGGTCTCTCTTACGTGTTTCGTTCGTAGTCAAAGAGGAGGTGACGGGTGACGAGTGACGGGAAAGAAATGGTCTTCATGGTGACGCTCATCCAGACAATGCCCGCTTGATATTGAGACATGCCTACTCGATTCTTTGCCGTCACCCGTCACCCGTCACCCGTCACTTCCCCTTAATCCAACCCGCCTTCCTCTTTTCCAAAAACGCGGAGAGGCCTTCCTTGCCCTCGGCGCTCGCTCTGAGGTCCGCGAGTAATTGCGAAGTTTCTTCCTGAAGTAGATCTCGATCCTGCGCGCCCATGACCGAGCGGACCAGTCGCTTTGCCGCTCGGGTCGCGAGAGGACCGGCTTGTAGGACCGAATTCACGGTCTGCTCGACCATTTCATCGAGCTTCTCCGAAGCGACTACTGCGTGTAGTAGTCCGATGTCATGTGCTTCATTCGCGCTGAACGGCGATGCGGTAATGAACAATCGGCGTGCATGCCGAGGGCCGATCGCTGCAATTACATAGGGGGAGATCGTGGCTGGCACGAGGCCGAGGCGGGTTTCGGTGAGGGCAAACTTCGCCGAGTCAACGCCGATAGCGATGTCCGCGCACGCAACGAGCCCGACACCTCCGCCGAAGACATTGCCATTCACTCGAGCAATGACTGGCCTATCGACTTCATCCAAGGCACGCATGCACTGAGCCACCAATCGTGCATCCTCCAGATTGGCCTCTTCGCTCGCATCGAGCATCGATCTCATGTGCGCGATATCCGCACCAGCACAAAAACTCGCTCCGGCGCCGGTGAGAACAATGGCTCTCACGTTCTCGTTGCTTTGCACATCCAAAAGCGCGGCATGCAGAGCATCTAACGTGCGGGCATCCAATGCGTTGTGCTTCTCCGGACGATTCAAAGTGATCGTCAGGACGCCGCGAGGGGAGAGGGAGGTGAGGATCATAAGAATGGGTGACAGGTGACGGGTGATGGGTGACGAGTGGGAAATGCGTTCATACGTTCTTCACCTTACTTCTATTGGCATCGCGCTTGATCGCTGGTCATGAGGCCTCAAACTCTTCCCCGTCACCCGTCACCCGTCACAGCGCGCCTCTAGCGCTTACATCCTAAACACTCCATACCTCTCCTTACCCGGTTTCGGTCCGTGCATGGCGGCCGATAGAGCGAGGGAGAGAACGCGGCGCGTGTCGATTGGATCGATGACACCGTCGTCCCAGAGCCGGGCGGTCGCGTAGTAGGGATTGCCTTGAGCTTCGTACTGCGAGCGTATGTCGTCCATGAACTTCTGACGATCCGCTTCCGCCCACTCGCTTCCGCGCGCTTTCAGGCCGTCTGCACGCACGGTCGCGAGAACCTGAGCGGCTTGTTCGCCGCCCATGACCGAGATGCGTGCATTGGGCCACATCCACATCATGCGC
Organism: Steroidobacter sp.; assembly: GCA_025929585.1. GTDB lineage: Bacteria > Pseudomonadota > Gammaproteobacteria > Steroidobacterales > Steroidobacteraceae > Steroidobacter. The sequence goes on along the minus strand of JAICPY010000011.1, from coordinate 62,379 downwards.
GGACTATACGCGCGGCCACACATCGCGTAATTCCCAGCGCCAAAGGAGCCGCCGATGATGACCGTATACTTAGGCACGCGCGAGCACGCTACGGCGGTAACCATCTTCGCGCCATCCTTTGCGATTCCGCCATGCTCGAATTTTTTTCCGACCATGAATCCATTGATGTTTTGCAAGAAGATCAATGGCACGCCGCGCCGATTCGCGAGCTGAATGAAATGCGCACCCTTGAGTGCGGATTCCGAGAACAAGATGCCGTTATTCGCCACGATCGCGATCGGATAGCCATCCAGGTGCGCGAAGCCGCAGACCAATGTCTTGCCGTACAGAGGTTTGAATTCGTGAAACTCGGACGCATCGACGATGCGTGCGATGATTTCACGAACATCGTATGGATATCGTGTGTCACGCGGCACGATGCCGTAGAGCTCCTGTGGATCGTAAGTCGGCGGGCGACTCTCGATGCGAGGCAGCCAAGGTTGCGTGCGTCGTGCGAGGTATTTGACGGTATCGCGGGCTAGCTTTAGGGCATGTGCATCGTCTTCAGCCAACTGATCCGCAACGCCCGAGATCCGAGTGTGCACATCGCCGCCGCCCAAGCTCTCCGCATCGACGACTTCACCGGTCGCCGCTTTGACTAACGGCGGGCCACCGAGAAAAATCGTCCCTTGCCGTTTCACGATGATGGCTTCATCGCACATCGCAGGAACATACGCTCCGCCTGCCGTGCACGAGCCCATGACGACGGCCACTTGAGGAATTCCCGCTGCGGACAAGCGTGCCTGGTTGAAGAAGATTCGCCCGAAGTGATCGCGATCGGGAAACACCTCGTCTTGCATCGGCAGGAAAGCTCCGCCCGAATCGACTAAGTAGATGCAGGGCAAATGATTCTCAGCGGCAATCTCCTGCGCTCGCAAATGCTTCTTCACCGTCATCGGAAAGTAAGTGCCTCCCTTGACCGTTGCATCGTTGGCTACCACTACGACTTCATGGCCATGAACGCGTCCGATACCGGTCACGATGCCGGCCGAAGGTGCGCTGCCGTCATACATTCCTTCTGCGGCTAGCGCTGAGAATTCGAGAAAATCAGATCCGGGATCCAAAAGCGCTGCGATTCGGTCGCGAGGTAGCAACTTGTCGCGCTCGAGGTGTTTGCGTCGCGGCTCGTCCCCTCCGCCCTGCGACACAAGGTCGATTCGTTGCTTCAACTCCTCGGCCACGGCGCGCATGTATGAGGCATTGAAATGAAATGCCTCCGAACTCGGATCGACGCGTGATTGAATCATGCCGTAGCCTCGAAGATCTCTCGGCCGATCAACATGCGCCGAATCTCGCTCGTCCCCGCTCCGATCTCATACAGCTTCGCATCGCGAAGCAACCGGCCCGTGGGGTACTCGTTGATGTAGCCATTGCCGCCCAATGCTTGGATCGCTTCCAGAGCCATCCATGTCGCGCGTTCCGAGGCCTGCAAGATACATCCCGCCGCATCGAAGCGCGTAACGCGCCCGCGATCGCACGCTTTCGCAACCGAGTAGACATACGCACGACAGGCATTCATCGTCGTATACATATCTGCGATCTTGGCCTGCATGAGCTGGAACGTTCCGATGGGACGATTGAATTGCTTGCGCTCGTGAACGTACGGCAACACATTGTCGAGGCACGAACGCATGATTCCTAGAGGACCACCCGCGAGCACCACGCGCTCGTAATCCAGTCCACTCATCAGCACTTCGGCGCCGAGGCCCTCTTTATGCAAGACGTTCTCTGCCGGCACCTCGCAGTTCTCGAAGACCAACTCGCAAGTATCCGATCCACGCATACCGAGTTTGTCTAGCTTCTGCGCCGTGCTGAACCCGGGCATGCCGCGTTCGATGATGAATGCAGTGATACCTCGCGCACTGAGCTCGGGATCGACCGTCGCATAGACGACCAATACTTCCGCAGCCGGACCATTAGTGATCCACATCTTGCTGCCGTTGAGAATGTATTTCGATCCCTCGCGCACCGCCCGCGTTTTCATTCCAACCACATCGGAGCCGGCACCCGGTTCACTCATCGCGAGCGCACCGACATGCTCCCCGGAGAGCAGCTTCGGCAAGTATTTGGATTTTTGCGCGTCCGTGCCCCAGCGGCGAATCTGATTGACGCACAGATTGGAATGCGCGCCGTACGAAAGGCCAACGGCGGCCGAAGCGCGACTGATCTCTTCCATGGCGACTACGTGTGCGAGATAACCCAGACCTGCACCGCCGAGATCCTCCTCGACGGTGATGCCTAACAAGCCCAGCTCGCCCATTGGCGGCCACAGCTCGCGCGGGAACCGATTGTCGCGATCGATACTCGATGCAAGTGGAGCGATACGATCCGCTGCGAAAGCGGCGACCGTTGTGCGTAGCGTGTCGATGTCTTCGCCGAGTCCGAAATCGAAGTCTTCCATGCCGAGCTCCAGGGCAGGGGCGGTGAGCGCGGCTGCGATCGAGCGCGCTTCGAGGACCGCTTGTGAAAGTTGTCCTATTGTCCGACAATCCGACGCAGTGTCAACGAGAGAAAAAACTGCATCCAACTCGCGTTCGCTCCGACCTGCGGCGAAGTCCGCAGGCGCGGCAGTGCAGCAGAGCGTCGCCGAACCGCGGCTGTTCGAGCCTGTGGAGCGAGAGCCCGCGTATACACGTGTAGCAGGCGCGATCGAAACGAAGATTCTGGCGCGCGAGTTGCGTGAGGGAGATCCCTTGCCGACGGAAACGGAGCTTGCGCAGCAATTTCGTGTTCACCGCTCGACAGTGCGTGAGGCACTGCGACGGCTGGAGAGCGCCGGGCTGATCACTCGACCCCCCGGAGCCAAACGTATGGTCGTGAGCCGTCCGGCGGCTGCTCAGCTAGCCTCGGGAATGCGTCACGCACTCGTATTGCACGATGCGACTTTCGTGGCCGTTTGGGAGGCAATGATGGTTATCGAGCCCGAGGTCGCCGCTTTGGCTGCGCAGCGCCGCACGCAAGCAGATCTCGCGATGTTGATTGCAGCGCATGAGGCGTTCAAGGCATCCCCGAAGGGAGACCCGCATGCGGTCGAGATCGTCGCACAGTTCTTCGAGATCCTCGGTGCCGCCTCACGCAATCAAGTCCTCGTACTGGCGAAACAATCGTTGACGCGGGCATTGGCCCCCTCGCTCCTCAAGATGATCGATACGGTGCCCCAAGCGCGCTCGCGCATTGCGGACGCACAACGCCGCATCATCGTGTCTTTGAAGGAGAAGAACGTCGAAGAGGCCCGGCGGTGGATGTCAAAACATGTACGAGATTTCAAGCGCGGCTACGAGGTGGCGGGAATCTCGCCGGATACGCCGATATCGGCGTGATGAAGGTGATGAAGGTGAGGTGATGTAGGCAAAGAGCAATCTAGCTGTTCGAACCTACATCACTTACATCACCTGCATCACTTACATCACCCCATCATCTTCATCACTCAAACAATTTCCACCGCCATCGCCGTCGCTTCTCCACCGCCGATGCAAAGCGATGCGATGCCGCGTTTTAGACCGCGATGCTTCAACGCGTAGAGTAGGGTGGTCATGATTCGCGCGCCGGTTGCCCCAATCGGGTGTCCCATCGCGCACGCACCACCGTTCACATTGACTTTTGCGGGATCGAGCTTCAAATCGTGGATGGCGGCCATGCTCACGCAGGCAAACGCCTCATTGATCTCGTACAAATCCACTCTGTCCGCGCTCCAACCTGCACGATCCAAGGCGGTACGAACGGCCCCGACGGGCGCTGTCGTAAACCACTCAGGCTCCTGCGCATGACTTGCATAAGCGACGATTCGTGCGAGCGGGCGCAGACCTAAATCCTTCACGGTTCGACCGCCTGCCAACACAGCGACAGCAGCGCCATCGGAGATGGAGGACGAGCTAGCCGCCGTAACCGTTCCATCTTTGTTGAACGCAGGCTTCAAGCTCGGAATCTTCGCGATGTCGCAGGTGTATGGCGTTTCATCCTTCGCCACGACACGCTCGCCTTTGCGGTCCTTGACCGTCACTGGCGCCACTTCCGCATCGAAGTGTCCGGATTCCACTGCGCTCAGCGCTCGCCGCACGGATTCGGCGGCGTATTCATCTTGTTGCTGTCGAGTGAAGCCGTATTTTTTCGCGGTTGCATCGGCGAAATATCCCATCAGTTGTCCGTCGAAAGGACTTTGCAGCCCATCGAAGAACATGTGATCGATTAGTTGCGCATGGCCCATGCGCAGGCCCGAGCGGGCCTTCGGCAATAGATACGGCGCATTCGACATCGACTCGATCCCGCCAGCGAGGATGATGTTGGCGCTCTGAGCTCGAATCTGATCGCTCGCGATCATGAGTGCCTTCATTGCCGATCCGCACATCTTATTTACAGTGGTCGCGGGAACGTTCCGCGGCACGCCGGCAGCCAATGCAGCTTGCCTTGCGGGGGCTTGTCCGATACCGGCCATCAAGACGCAACCCAGAATGGCTTCCTCGATCCGCTCTGCCGCGATGCCGCTGGCATCGATTGCAGCGGCGGCGGCCGCAGCGCCGAGTTGTGGCGCGGAGAGGGCGCTCAGGCCGCCTTGAAAGGCACCGATCGGAGTTCGCTTGGCCGCGACGATAAATACATCTTCGCTCATGATCTTGTTTCCAAATCTCGATATCGATTGGAATCGCCGAAACCTAGAAAGTTCGAGGCGGACTCGCGCTTGCAAGGTAAGGGAGCTTAGTTTGGCTGATCGCTGTGAGGCGCAATTCAGCCAGCTGTTTGGCAGCTTGCCATGTCGGGATTTTCTCCTGCGCGCCCAGGCGCAAAATGCGAGTGATGATGTCGTGTATCCGAGCGACGCGACGATCCGCACGGGCTTCCGTGTACCCGTGTAGTTCCAGCGTGCTGTTCATCAGACCGCCTGCGTTGATCGCGTAGTCCGGTGCATACAGAATGCCGCGACGCTCCAACTCGGTTCCCAACTCCTCAGACTCGAGTTGATTGTTTGCCCCGCCAGCAACGATCTCGCACCGAAGCCTCGGCACCGTGTCTTCGTTGATGATCGCGCTCAATGCGCAAGGCGAGAACACGGTTGCTTCGACATCGTAGATCTGTGACATCGGAACTGCTTCGGCGCCGCACTCATCCACCAAGTGTTCGATCCGGTCTTCCGCGATGTCGGTGACGAACACCTTCGAGCCGGCAGCACGCAATAACTTGACTAGGTGGTAGCCCACTTGGCCGGCGCCTTGCACTGCGAAGCTCACTCGCCGCAGATCCGCATGTCCGTATTTGAATTCCAGGCAAGCGCGGATTCCGTGCAACGTACCCAAAGCCGTGGCACGCGAGGGATCGCCACTGCCGCCATTCGCTTCCGGGACACCGACGACGTGCGGAGTTTCCAACCGGATGAGTTCCATGTCATCGGAACTCGTGCCCACATCTTCACTCGCGATGTATCGCCCTCCTAGAGAGTGAATGAAGCGGCCTAGAGAGCGAAATAGCGCTTCGTTTTTGTCGGTCTCCGGATTACCGATCAAAATGCCTTTCGCGCCGCCGACATCCAGTCCGGCGATCGCCGCTTTATATGTCATGTCCTTGGAGTGCCGTAGCACGTCGCGAACCGCATCCGCTTCGTTCGCATACGGCCACATGCGCAGACCACCGAGCGCAGGGCCGAGCACCGTGCTGTGGATGGCGATCACGCATCGCAGTGCCGACTCGCGATGCTGGAAGAACACGACTTGCTCGTGTCCGAGTCGGCTCACGGTCTCGAACAAATTCATCGGATTCACCAACAGCAACCAGCGCCCGCGAGGAGTATAGGGAAGCGGTGCGAGAAGGTGCCACTCGTGCACATCTCGAGCTTGCACGGTATGCAATCACGGTTTAAGCGGCGATGCTCGTCTCTGCGCAAAGATCCGGTTCGCCCGAAACTTCCAGGATCCGCTCTCGCGCCGTATCGCGTGTGCTCGCGACCGCTTCGGCGCTGCCGATTTCATGCGGCGGGATGGCTGTCAACACCTGAATCTCGATGCGGCCCGGCCTCGGAATAAAGCGTTCGCCCGGCAGAATCTGTCGAGTGCCGCGAATACATACAGGCACCACCGGTAGCTTCGCTCGCGCGGCAATGGCAAAGGCCCCTGTATGGAATTTGCCTACGCCAGGGCGCTTCAGAAATGTCCCTTCGGGAAAAAACGCGAGCGCTTGGCCGGAGTCGGCGGCTTTGAGCAGCCGGCGCGCATCCATGCCGCCTGCGTGGCGATTGAAGCGATCGACGAATTCAGAGCCAATGCGCCTAAGCAGGAGCCCCGCTAATGGGACGCGACTGACTTCCTTCTTGATGACGAAACAGAAGCGCGCCGGAAGCATCGCTTTCAACACGACTCCATCCAAATAGCTGGCGTGATTGGCTACGACGACGCACGGACCTTCCGGTAACAGCTCCGGATTCAACAAACGCACGCGGATTCCCGCGGCGATGAAAAAACATCGCGCGGCCAGGTGTGCGATTTGCCGTCGAGCAGAGATGCCTAGCGGCAGCAGGACGAGTAGGAATGCGATCGAGCCCAGAACCAAAAAGGCGAGAACGGCGTAAATTCCGTAGAGCGTATGCAGCAATTCGCGGAGCGCGCGTTTTAAAGAAAAGGACATGGAATGAGGGTGAAGAGCTAAATCGAGTCGGTGCAAAAGTGAATAGGGCTGTTTTCTGTGAACTGGTTCTCTTTATGTAATGCCCGGCGGGGTTCTGTGATTACTGTCACGCCCACTTTTGGACCCCCTCCGCATACTCCCGACACTCCCGCATGGGATCGGTTCGCCTAACCCGAATCGCCCAGCACAACTGATACAGATGAGCACCGTTACCAAAGCGACAGTTTACTCGAGGACCACCGATGAAACGCCGGAGACTCCGTCTCTAGCTGCCATCGATAAGTTTCTCGACGCCGTGTGGATGGAACGCGGTCTTTCACCCAACACCTTGTCAGCATACCGCGCCGACCTCACTGCGCTCGACCGCTGGTTGCAGGCGCGTGGCGGCTCGAGCCTTCAGGCCAAGCGCGCGGATCTGCTCGCGTTCATCGCTTGGCGTGTCGAAGCTGGAGCGCGGCCTCGCTCCACCGCGCGTCAGCTTTCCAGTTTCCGCCGCTTCTATCGCTATCTAGTTCGGGATGGACGCATCAAAGAAGATCCGACGGCACAGATCGCAATGCCGAAGATTGGCCGTTCCTTGCCGAAATCCTTGACGGAGGAAGAAGTCGAGGCGTTGCTGAATGCGCCTGAGATCGAAGATCCGTTGGGGCATCGCGACCGTACGATGCTCGAAGTACTTTATGCCACCGGGTTGCGTGTATCTGAGCTCGTGAACTTGAAGTCGACCCAGGTCAACATGAACCAGGGCGTGCTGCGCATCGTCGGCAAAGGCGATCGCGAACGTTTGATTCCACTAGGCGAAGAAGCCGTGGGCTGGCTGATCAAGTTCATCGACGGTCCTCGATTGGAAATCCTGCTCGAACGCCAAACCGACTATCTGTTTCCTACGCGGCGCGGCGATCGAATGACTCGCCAGGCGTTCTGGCACATCATCAAACGGTATGCGCACAAGGCCGGCGTGGCAAAGGCACTCTCGCCGCACACGCTGCGTCATGCATTCGCAACTCACTTGCTCAACCATGGGGCGGACCTTAGGGTCGTGCAGATGCTGTTGGGCCACAGCGATCTTTCCACCACTCAGATCTACACTCATGTTGCACGTGAGCGTATGAAGGAACTGCACGCGCAGCACCATCCCCGCGGCTGATCTCTTCGCTGCGTAAATCTTGTCGATTCTTCTTTAGAGTCCACCCCGTCCAGGTAGTCACTTGGACCTTCCTCTCGTAGACTGTCTGTATTGAACCGTCGGAGGAGTTTTGCGTCCAATGGATGGCGCGTCCTTCGCATGGCTTTGTGGCGGGAGATTTCATGAGACAGTTTTGGATGATTGCGTTGCTGGCTTCGGTGAGCATCGCGGCCTACGCGGCGGAGCCCGAGGCGAACGGCAAGAAGGGCGATGCACGCGCCACCATCGCTGACAAGATCCCGGGCACCACCATCGAGGACATTCGTCCATCGCCCATCAAAGGGCTTTACGAAGTACGCATGGGCGCAGACACCGCCTACGTGACTGCGGACGGGCGCTACGTGATTAGCGGCGATCTTTACGATCTGGACACTCGAGCGAATCTGACCGAGGAAGGCCGCGCAGCCGAACGCCGCAATGTCTTGGCGAAACTGGATGAGCGCGACATGATCGTCTTCTCTCCAGCATCGACACAACACACCGTTACCGTGTTCACCGATGTCGATTGCGGTTATTGCCGCAAGCTACACAGCGAAATAGAGCAGCTCACGAAGCTGGGCGTTCGTGTTCGGTATCTTGCCTACCCGCGCTCGGGGCCCGGCTCCGCGGACTGGCGCAAAATGGAAGCGGTATGGTGCGCGAAGGATCGCAAGGCAGCCATCACCCAAGCCAAGCGAGGTGAGGACGTGAAAGCTGCCGATTGCGGCAAGACTCCTGTCGCGAAGCAGTTCGAGCTCGGCGAAACTCTAGGCGTGCGTGGTACGCCTGCAATCTTCACCATGAACGGCGACTACATTGGCGGTTATCTACCGCCGCAGGAGATGAAGAAGCGACTCGATGAATTGAAGGCGGACTGATGCTCGCAGTCTACAGTCCGTAGTCTGCAGTCCGTAGCCCAGAAACTCATCGCGCCGCCGCTGCTTCGCCGTTCTCTGCCTGCGGACTTCAGACTGCAGACTACGGACTCTCGCTCTGCCTATTTCTCCAGCAGCTTCGCCTTATCCGGCTTGCCTTCCCATTCTTTAGCGTCGGGGGGCGCCGGTTTCTTTTCCGTAATCACTGGCCAGGACTTCGCGAGCTCGGCATTGATCTGCTTGAACTGCTCCTGACCGTTCGGCAACTCTTCCTCCGAAAAAATCGCTTCAACCGGGCATTCTGGCTCGCACAGAGTGCAGTCGATGCACTCGTCGGGATCGATGACGAGAAAGTTCGGGCCTTCATGGAAGCAATCGACCGGACAAACCTCGACACAGTCGGTGTATTTACACTTGATACAGTTTTCGGTGACGACAAAAGTCATCGGGAGCTCCGGTGGACGCTTAGATCACGGTAGAGATGTCGCTGGGGCCCGCGATTGTGCCAAACGGCGTGTCGATAATCGAGGCGGAAGGGTTATGGGGATATGAAGAGAACAGGGAGTCCGTGGTCTGCAGTCCGTAGTCCATAGCCAGAAAAGAGCGGTGAGTCCACGCGAGCGCCGCGACGTGTCTCTGACCTGCGGACTACGGACTGCGCGCTGCAGACTCGCTGCTAGTCCGTAGATCGAGGTCCTCGAAATGCATTCGTTCGACGCCGTCGCGACGATCTTGCAAATAGCGTCGCAAGGCAAATTCGACGCTGCGGAAGGCGATATTCGGCCAGGGAATGTCTGCCTCGTCATATAGCTCGGTCTCCAGACTCTCCGGGCCGACACCAAACGTCGGCTCGATGAGTTGAGCGCGAAACATGATGTGCACCTGATGAGCGTGCAGCACATTGACGATGGCTAACAGAGATCCGATCTGTACATGCGCCAGCGCTTCTTCGACTGCTTCGCGTGCCGCTGCGTTCTGCACGGACTCGCCATTTTCCATAAAGCCCGCGGGTATGGTCCAGAAACCCAGTCGCGGCTCGATGGCGCGCTTGCACAGAAGGATCTTGCCTTCGGTTTCAATGACGCATCCGGCGATGATCCGAGGATTCTGATAGTGAATCGTGCCGCACGCGGTACAAACGTACCGAGGCAAATGATCGCCTTCGGGAATTTTGACAATGACAGGCTGACCGCAGTGGGAGCAGAAGTTCATGTGTCAGATAGAAGGCGATAGGCGATAGCGGATAGGCGATAGCGGATAGGGATAGGGGCGGAATGAGATGGCGGAGCTCATTCGAGTGCGTGCACTCGTCTGACTATCGCCTATCCGCTATCCCCTATCGCCTTCTCATCTCATCTGATTGGTGCCGGTGGAGGGAATCGAACCCACACTCTGTTGCCAGAACCGGATTTTGAGTCCGGCGCGTCTACCAGTTCCGCCACACCGGCGAGGGGGCGCAAGTATAGAGTCGGAATTGGAATCTCGGAAGCGTTTTCATGGCATAGGGTTGGCGGTTGACAGTTGACAGTTGGCTGCAGGATTGGGGGTGTAGAGGTGCGCAGGTGTGTAGGTCAGAAGAATGCAAGTTGAGTTCAGGTTCTCGGGGCGGCCGGCTACCCAACCGCTACATTCCCGATTCCCGATTCTTCATTCCCGCAGTATCGTCTGTACTCGGTAGCCAAGGAGTTCGAGATGGATTTTCAGTTGAGCGAAGAGCAGCAAATGTTGCAGGCGGCAGCGCGAGATTTCGCGCAGCAAGAGGTCGCACCGATTGCCGCGCAGTTCGACGCGTCTGGCGAGTTCCCATTCGACACTATTCGCAAAGCAGGCGAGCTCGGTTTCATGGGCGTGGAAGTACCTGCCGAATATGGCGGAGCCGGCATGGACACCGTTAGCTACGTGTTGATGATGGAGGAAATCGCCGCTGCCGATGCCGCGCATTCGACCATCGTCTCGGTGAACAACTCTCTCTACTGCGGGGCTCTACTGCAATTCGGCACACATGAGCAAAAGGAACAGTTCTTACGCCCGATCGCTACGGGCAAAGCGATCGGCTGTTATGGACTCACCGAGCCGCAATCCGGATCGGATTCGGCAAACATGCGTACGCGCGCAGTTCTTTCTGCCGATTCGTCGCATTACTTGATCAATGGGAAAAAATCGTGGATCACGTCGGGCCCAGTCGCGCAATACATGCTCCTGTTTGCGGTCACTGACCCTGAGAAAAAGTCACGCGGTATTTCTGCATTCCTAATCGACTGCAACGCTAAAGGATTCGTGCGTGGTAAGAGCGAGCCGAAGCTTGGGATACGTGCATCGGCGACCTGCGAAGTCGAGTTCGTAGATTATCGATGCCCCGTTGAGAATCGCCTCGGCGCTGAAGGTGAAGGGTTTGGCATAGCAATGCGCGTGCTGGACTCCGGCCGGATTGGTATCGCAGCCCAAGCCGTCGGTATCGCGAGAGCGGCCTACGAGGCTTCCGTGGGCTATGCCAAAGAGCGCAAAGCCTTCGGCACACCCATCGGCAGTTTTCAGATGATTCAGCAAAAGCTCGCCGATATGAAATGCAGATTGGACGCGGCCCATCTGCTGACACTGCGCGCGGCCTGGACAAAAGAGCAATCAAAGACCGACGGACGCCGCTTTACGCTGGAGGGCTCCATCGCAAAGTTGGTGGCTTCCGAAACTGCGATGTTCTGCGCGCATGCCGCTGTCCAAATACACGCGGGCATGGGCTATTCGAAGGAATTGCCCATCGAACGCTATTTCCGCGATGCCAAGATCACCGAAATCTACGAAGGCACCAGCGAGATCCAACGCATGGTTATTGCGCGGCAGGAGACGGGCCTGCGCTAGAACGCGCAGTCGTGTAAACGTGTAGAGGTCTAGGCGTGTAGAGGTCAGAAGCGGTTGGCTCGCCGCGCGGCTGCAGCTCCGGTTCATACCTTTACACGTTACACGTCTGCACCCTTAACACCTGCACGGGCTATGCCCCGCGACCTTTCTCCCCGCTGGCGCATCTAAGCAGGCAATGTCGCATTTTTTCTCCCTCTCTGTGTCTGCCGACACGATTCGCGCCGCTTGCGATGGAAATGCGTGGGCGCACGAGGAGATCTTTCGCGCGTGCCAGCAGCCGGTTTACACGCTGATACGCCGGCTCATTCCCAGGGCGGCGGTGGCCGATGACTTGCTGCAGGACACTTTTGTGGAGTTGCTGCGCAACATTCGCTCGTACTCGGGAGAAGGCTCGTTCGGTGGCTGGGTGCGCAGCATCGCGGTGAGTAAATGCTTGATGTACCTGCGCTCGCCGTGGCATCGCAGTTTTCTCTCTCTGGATCACGATGACCAAGCCGAAGTGATCGAGCAGCGCGCCGGTCCGGACTTGCAGATGGAGACGCAAGCCGATCTGCTCAAGGCGCTGTCGACGCTTCCCGCGTTGACCCGCACCGTCGTGTGGTTGCACGACGTGGAGGGCTATACACATGGCGAGATCGCAGAGTTATTGGGACGCTCGACGAGTTTCTCGAAATCGCAGCTCGCACGAGCGCATGTGAAGTTGCGCGATTGTCTGCAAGCAGAAAAGTTTCCAGCACCGTCAGCAATGGATAGTGAGCAGCTTCGAAGCTCGAACACACCTTGCGCGTCGAGCGAATCGAAGCCCATGGTCTCAGCTGCGTTCGCACCTGTCAGAGAGTAAAGGCCGGGTTATTCGTATGCATCCTTCTACCGAACAATTACTTGCGCATGCCGATGGGGCAGATCTGCGCGTGAGCGATCACTTGCATCACTGCATGCAGTGCCGGGCTGCACTCGATGCCGTTTCGCGTACTCGTGAAGGACTGCGCGCTTTGCCGCAACTCGATGCTCCGGAGACGGCTTGGTCGAGAATCCGAACGGCGCTCGATGCGCCGGTGGAGCGATCGCCGCGTTGGCGTTCAGCATCGATGGTAGCCGTTGCAGCCAGTGCTGCCGCACTGGCGATTTTCCTGGTCATGCAAATGGGAATTGAATCGCCTCCCGAGAGCCCTCCCGCGCTTATTGCTACAAGCCCACAGGATGAGCCCAGCCTCGCGGACCTGATGAAGCAATCGCGCGAGTTGGACATGTTGCTGCAGGATCTCCCGAGCCGCCCGCGCGTCGAGCGGGTCGCCATGGCTGCGACGCTGGATACGATCGAGGAGCGCATTCAGTGGCTCGATTTTCAACTCTCGTACACAGCAGCGGAGGAGTTGAGCGAAACACAAAGCCAGACATTGTGGCGCGAGCGAGTCGAGTTGATGAATTCGCTCGTCACGGTTCGATATGCGCAGAGCGGCCGGGCGTCGTTCTGAAGCTCAATAGGCAGGAGACATTGATGATCGGACGTACTTCGAATCTGGTCGTAGCTATTCTGCTGGCGTCCTTTTGCGCCAGCTCATCGGCTGTGGGTGCTGAGCCGAAGCAAAAGAGCGAACCATCGCGAGCGCAGCTCGAGAAAAAACTCGAAGATGCGCAGCAGCGGCTCGATCTGGCAGCTCGCGAGGTTGCCGAGTTGAGCATGTCGCTATCCGACGGCCTCACCTCGCATGATCTTTTTCACACTATGAATCCGCATCGCGCGGTGCTTGGAATCGGACTGGCTCCGCGGCGCGAAGGGCGAGACGATGGGGTCGAGATCGAGGGTGTTAGCCCAGGCGGCGGCGCTGCACGAGCTGGATTGAAACCTGGCGATGTTCTAATCGAGATGAACGGCAAGCCATTGACGCGCGAAGGTGAGCGCAGCTCACGTGACAAGTTGCTGTCGCTGATGCGTTCAGTGAAGCCGCAAGAGACAGTGCAGCTGCGTTACCGCCGCGACGGAAAAGTTCACGAGACACAAGTGGAGGCGCGTCCGCTGCTGCAACGCGGGTTCACGATGAGCATGCCATCGATGGCCGCTCACCCGATCCCAGGCCCATTGCCGCACGTTGCATTTTTCCGCGCCGCCGGCGTATTCGGGAGCGCAGAACTCGTGGCGCTCACGCCGAAGCTCGGTGAGTACTTCGGTACCGATAAAGGGCTACTCGTCGTTCGCGCGCCAGACGATACGCGCTTGAAGCTGGAAGAGGGCGACGTGATCTTGGATATCGACGGACGCACGCCTTCGAGCCCTTCACACGCGTTACGTATCCTCAGCTCATACCAGGGCGGTGAGAAGCTGCGTCTCAACGTGATGCGCGCGAAGAAGAAGTTGAGTTTCGATATTACTGTGCCTGAAGGCGCCTCCGAAGATCACTTCGAACATCACATGCGCCCCGGCGCAGCGATCGGATTCGGACCGGGAGCACCAGTGCCGATGACTCCTCCTGTGCCTGGAGAACCTGCTGTGATGATGAAACGCAAAGATGATGCGATTTGAACCTCCCAGCGGTGGGCACGATTCAACGCGGTAAGTAATGAAGCGCCGCTAAGAGATTCTCGCAGCGGCGCGGCGAAGAAGCGCAGGGTTAAAAGCACATCTCGCTAATTGCAGACGGCAGAAGACCGAATCCACGATAGGCTTTTATCCCGCTGCGCCGCTGCGAGAATCTCTTGGGAAGATCGAAATTACCTGCGGCGGACTGTGTCGCATCCTAACTTTCCCTTTCCCATTCTTCCTCCATGTACTCTGCGCCTTGCGATAGTTTTTCCTTATAGGTCGTCCGCTCAAGCACGTGCCAACTAGCGCTGTGTACCTGAAGATGGCGGTGTGAAGCGCCGCCTGCTAGCCTTGCGCGCCCTATGCGGCGCGCCGACTTTCACTACGAACTTCCCGATGAGCTGATCGCGCAGCGACCGGCACCCATTCGATCTGGCAGTAGGCTGCTGCACGTTGCGTCGTCGTATGAGCTGCTCGACCGGCAATTCGTCGATCTGCTCAACTTGCTTCGAGCGGGCGATTTGCTCGTATTCAACGATAGTCGAGTCATTCCGGCGCGGGTCATCGGTGCGAAGCCGACGGGCGGTCAAGTCGAAATCCTGCTCGAGAGAATCCTCGATGCACGACGCATTCTCGCTCACGTGCACGCGAGCAAGGCGTTGCGCCCTGAGGTTGCAATCTCTTTGCCGGGCGGCGCCAGCGCGAGCTTCGTCGCGCGACGCGATGACTTGTTCGAGCTCGAACTGAGCGTCGATGCGCTGGAGTACTTTCAGCTACACGGCTCGATGCCACTGCCGCCTTACATCGAGCGAGCCGCCGAATGCGACGATGATGCTCGCTATCAAACGGTCTACGCGCGAGAGCCAGGCGCGGTCGCGGCGCCAACGGCCGGGCTTCACTTCGATGAGGAAATGTTGGCAAGGCTTGCTGATCTGGGTGTACGGAAATCCTACGTCACGCTGCATGTCGGCGCCGGGACTTTTCAGAACGTTCGCGTCGAGGATCTCGATCAGCATCGTATGCATTCCGAGCGCGTGACTGTGAACGCGGAAGTGTGCGAAGCAATCGAAGAGACTCGCTCGAAAGGTGGGAGAGTCGTTGCGGTTGGAACGACCGTGGTTCGCAGTCTTGAGTCAGCAGTGCGCGACGGTCGCGTACTGCCGTTCTCGGGCGAGACGCGGTTGTTCATTCGCCCTGGCTATCGGTTCTCGGCCGTGGACGCGTTACTCACGAATTTTCATTTGCCTGAATCGACGTTGCTGATGCTCGTTTGTGCTTTCGGTGGCTACGAGACCATCATGCGAGCGTATCGGCATGCCGTGCAGGAACGTTACCGGTTCTTTAGCTACGGTGATGCAATGTTTCTGGAGCGCCGGCCCGATACCTGAGGGCTTTGCCATTGGCGCTCGAGCACGTTCGACGAACGGGGGATCAAAAACTGTGTGTGGTGAGCTTTGAAGTTCGAACTCCTAAGTAATGACGGTTTAGCCCGCCGAGGGCGAATCACGTTTGGGCGCGGTCTAGTCGAGACACCCGCCTTCATGCCCGTGGGAACGTATGGCACGGTAAAGGCGATGACGCCTGAGGAACTAGTGGGCATTGGGGCTCAGATCATCCTTGGTAACACCTTTCATTTGATGCTGCGTCCAGGCATGGAAGTCATTCGAGCGCATCAGGGTTTGCATCGTTTCATGAACTGGAAGGGGCCGATCCTGACCGACTCGGGGGGATTCCAGGTGTTCAGTCTGGCGACGCTGCGCAAAATCTCGGAAGAAGGCGTGAGCTTCCGCTCGCCGGTGAACGGGGATGCGGTGCTACTCACGCCCGAGCGTTCGATGCAGGTCCAGAAGGACTTGGATGCGGACATCGTGATGATCTTCGATGAATGCACTCCCTATCCGGCTAGTGAGGAGGAGGCGAGGCGATCGATGGAAATGTCGCTTCGCTGGGCTGCGCGCAGCCGTGCGCAGTTCGATGCTTTGCAGAATCCGAACGCATTGTTCGGCATCGTACAAGGCGGCATGCACTTGCGGTTGCGTGAGGTGTCTATCGCGGGATTGAGGCAGATCGGCTTCGATGGTTATGCGATCGGCGGCTTGGCGGTCGGCGAGCCGAAAGAGGAGCGCGAGCGGATTCTGGAGGGCATTGAATCTCATTTGCCTCGGGAGCGCCCGCGTTATCTGATGGGGGTGGGCACGCCGGAGGATCTCCTCGAGTCGGTGCGCCGTGGAATCGATATGTTCGATTGCGTGATGCCTACTCGGCACGCGCGCAACGGGCATCTGTTTACCGCAAGCGGTGTGCTGAAAATTCGCAATGCACGATATGAGGCGGATACGCGGCCTCTGGATGAGACGTGCACGTGCTATACATGCAGTCATTACAGCCGCTCATACCTGCGCCATCTGGACAAGTGCGGAGAAATTTTGGCCGCGCGGCTCGGTACGATTCATAATCTGCACCATTACCTGACTCTGATGCAGTCGATGCGCAGCGCGATCGAAGAACAACGCTTCAGCGCTTTCGCGGCCGATTTCTACGCACGCCGTCGCGAGAGCGATTGACGTGGCTGCGTTTCTGCCTCGTCCCGGCAGAAATGTTGAGAGGCAGGATCGCGGGACATGAGTCGATTGATCCATGCTCGCCGATCTACCCACTTCGCCTTGGTTCCGCCGTTTGCTGGTCGCCGGGCTCCTGCTCGGCATCGTACTGCTCACGTTCAGTGTGTTGCAGCCCTTCCTGGTGCCGCTCATTTGGGGTGCGATCCTCGCGTACGTCAGTTGGCCGTTGAATCAGCGTGTACTGAAGCTCGTGCGGGGCCGGGTGGCGCTGGCAGCGTTGCTGACGACTGTTCTGGTGACGCTGGCATTGGTGGTGCCTTTGACGTGGCTGGTGCTCTTGCTGCGCGTCGAGGCATTGGCGGCGTATACGGAAGTGCAGGCATTTTTGTCATCGAACCCCGCTCTGCCATCCGCGATTCGTGACATACCCTGGATCGGCGCATCTGCTCAACAACTCATCAACGAGCTGGCAGCGAATCCAGCGGCGCTGCGCGAGCAATTCGTCTTTTTGATGGAAGAATCGTCGCTCGAAGTATCCAGGTTGATTGGCGGCGTCGGCCGCAATGTCGCCAAGTTGTTCTTCGCCGTGCTTTCGATGTTCTTCCTGCTCCGTGACGGACCTCGCGTCTTGCGAGAGGTTCGAGCGATTCTCGAAGGCATTTTGGGGCCGCGCGTCAGCGACTACTTGGATGCCGTCGGAGCCACGACTCAAGCTGTCGTGTACGCGCTCATCCTGGGCGCGATTGCCCAAGGTGCAGTCGCCGGGCTCGGTTACTGGATTTTTGGCTTGCAGGCGCCGGTTCTGCTCGGCGCCGTGACCGTGCTGATCGCGTTGATTCCCTTCGGCGCGCCGCTGGTGTGGGGAAGCTTATCTATCTGGATGCTGGTGACGGGCAACGTCGGGGCCGGAATAGGTTTGCTGTTGTGGGGACTGTTGCTCGTGAGCTGGATGGACAATATCGTGCGTCCGCTCGTGATCTCCAACGCCACTCGTATGCCGTTCCTGCTCGTAGTATTCGGCGTGCTGGGCGGGGTGCTTGCATTCGGGCTCGTCGGACTATTCATCGGCCCGGTCTTGCTTGCGGTCACACTCGCCATCTGGCGCGAATGGCTGGAAGAGCACAGGCCGCGCGAGACGGGGGCAGTTGGGAGCGAATAGGGGAATGAGGGAATGAGGGACTAGGGACCAGGGACTGCGGCATATGCAAAGCTTGGCGAAATCGTTGCTATCCGAAGTCCCCAATCCCCAATCCCCAGTCCCTCACAGCTCATCCCTTCTTCCTGCTCGGCTCAATTTTCGTCAGAAGAATTTTGTCTATTCGCACGCCGTCCATGTCCATGATCTCCACACGCAGATCACGCCAAGTGAGTGTGTCGCCGGCCTTTGGAATGCGCCCGAGTCGCGCGAGTACGAAACCGGCGACGGTGTGGTAATCACGGCCGGCTAGATCTCGACGATTCAGACGACGCTGCAACTCCTCGATCGGTAGATGTCCGTCGATCAGCCAAGATCCATCCGAACGCGACAGGGCTTCGGGGCGCTCTCGGCTTCCGAGCTCGGGCAGCTCACCGGCGATTGCTTTTAGGATGTCGATCGGCGTCGTGACGCCTTCGATTTCGCCATATTCGTCGGTCACGACCGCAAGGTGGGTGCTCGAGCGTTGAAATTGATCGAGCAGTTGCAGCGCAGTAATCGAATCGGGGATGTGTAACGGCGGGAGAATGTCTTTCTCCGCATCGATGCGCCCGCGATGGACCGCTTCGCTTAGATCCGCCAACGTAATTACCCCCAGCAAATTGTCGAGTTTCTCCCGGGCGATCAGAAACCGCGCATGGCCGCTTTCTTTGGCTTGCTGCCAGAGCGCATCGATCGGGTCGTCGATATCGAGCCAAACCACATCCTGCCGAGGAATCATGATCGAGCCTACCTTGCGGTCGGCAAGCGCCAGCACGCCTTCCAATAAGCGGCGCTCTGAGGCTAAGAAGACTCCTGCGCGCGTGCCTTCAGCGACCAGCGCCCGGACATCGTCTTCCGTCACGGCCGCTTGTGGTGCGGATGACATCGGTAGAAGTTTCAACACAGCATCGACGGAGACTCGCAACAACCAAACCAGCGGGGCCATCGCCTTAGCGAACCAACGCATGATCGGCGCGACGCGAATGGCCAGGGCTTCTGCGTGCAACAGGGCAACACGCTTGGGTACGAGCTCACCGATGATCAAAGAAACGAGCGTGACCAGCAGAGCCACGGCGCCGAACGCGAGTTTGTCTGCGTATGCAACGGACACACCGCTTTCAGCCAAAATGACACCGAGCGGTTCGGCCAGGGTCGCGCCGCTGTAAACGCCGGTCACAATGCTGATCAGCGTGATCCCGATCTGGATCGAGGAGAGCAGTGTCGAGGGATCCTCTATCAGGGCTAGAGCGGACTTCGCTCCCGTCTTGCCTTGCTCCACCGCCGCCTGAATGCGAGCCCGCTTGGACGCAACCAACGCCATCTCGGACAACGCGAAAAAGCCATTGAGCAAGATCAACAGAAGGATTACGGCGATCTCACCGGTAGGCATGTCAGCGGAGGGCTCTTATGGCTAAGGGGGATTCAGTGTAAGGCAAGAGGCTCCGGCTCGTGCCCGTCAAGTCCGCAGTCCGTGGTCCGCAGTCTGCAGGCCGGCAGGGATCTGTCGGACCTCTGGCTATAGACTGCAGACTACGGTCTAAGGACTCTCTCCAGGTTGCTTCCGTCCGCCTGTGTATAATGCGCCGCTCGTTTTCCGGGCCGGCGACGTTCCGGCGTTTCCCCAACACCTCTTCGAGGTTTGAAGTTAAGGGCCACCCAAGATGGACTGGTTGATATCGACTGCGGCGGCACAGGCACAAAGCGCACCGGGCCAGCCGAGCGCGCTGACGAGCTTTTTGCCGCTCATCCTGATTTTCGTCGTGTTCTATTTCTTGCTGATTCGCCCGCAGACCAAGCGCGCGAAAGAGCACAAGGCCATGATCTCGTCTCTCGAGGTTGGCGCTGAGGTGGTCACCAGCGGAGGAATTCTCGGCAAAGTCACTGAGCTGGGTGATCAAATCATCACCATCGAAATCGCCCCCGGCGTGCAGGTCAAAGCGCAGCGCCACACGGTTTCGCAAGTTCTTCCTAAAGGCACCCTCAAGAGCGCCTGACGCCCGCATGTACCAAGTTCCAAGTTGGCGATATTGGCTCGTAGGAATCGTGCTGGCAGTCGGATTACTGCTGGCGCTACCCAACCTATTCGGGGATGAGCCCGCGATCGAAGTCGCGCGTGATGATCGCGCAGCGATGGATACAGGCGGTCAACAGCGCATCCTAGGCATCCTCGATGCCGCGAAGGTCGCGCACAACACCGCGTACCTCGAGGAAGATCGGCTCGTTGTGCGCTTTAGCGCCGTCGATAGTCAAATCAAGGCGCGCGATGCGATCGCGGACGCCGCACCGGGCGAGTACATCGTCGCGCTCACGAGCGCATCGAGAAGTCCGAATTGGCTGCGAGCCTTGGGCTTGAAGCCGATGAGCTTGGGGCTCGATCTGAGAGGCGGCGTGCACTTCATGTACGAAGTGGATGTCGGCGCTGCGCTCGATCAGGCTTTGCAGCGGTTGGCGCAAGACATCCGCGCGCGCCTTCGCGAAGAGCGTATTCCTTATCAATCAGTCGCGGTTCGCGATCAAACAGTGTTGGTCGTATTGCGAGCTGAAGCTGATGTGAGCGCGGCGCGCAAGATCATTCAGTCCGACGATCCGGGTCTCACTTTGACGGAAGAACAATCGGATGGCGCGACAGAGTTCGTCGTCGCTTTCACGCCCGAGCGTATCAAGCAGCGCCAAGATCTCGCGATCGAGCAGAACGTGACGACCCTGCGCAATCGGGTCAATGAGCTCGGTGTTTCCGAACCAATCGTCGCTCGGCAGGGACTCGATCGCATCGTGGTCCAATTACCCGGCGTTCAAGATCCGAACCAGGCCATTCGCGTGTTGGGTGCAACGGCCACCGTCGAATTTCGTCTTGTCGATGAGGCGAACAACCCGTACGAAGCGGAATCGACCAAGCGCGTACCTATAGGATCCAAGCTTTACACCACTCGCGAGGGGCAGCCTGTACTGCTCAAGCGCGATCTGATTGCCTCGGGTGATCAGCTCACGGATGCAACGTCCGGCTACGCAGAAGGTACCCCGGCAGTTCACGTGACGCTCGATGCACGCGCGGGTGCGTCGATGCTCAAGGCAACCCAGGAAAATCTTGGGCGCCGAATGGCGGTGGTGTACATCGAGCGTAAACGCTTGGAAGAGGGCGAGGTCTGCAACGGGATTCGCTCCGGTCAAAGCTGCACGGAGGAGGAGGCGATCAGCGTCGCAACCATTCAAGGCGTGTTCTCCTCCAGATTCCAGATCACAGGCTTGATGGCGACGGAGGCTCAAGAGCTCGCGCTGCTGTTGCGTGCCGGCTCGCTCGCGACCCCAATCGATCTCGTGGAGCAACGCACCGTTGGACCGAGCTTAGGTCAGGACAATATCGAAGCCGGTCAGATGGCGCTCGCAATCGGTGCTGTGCTGACGTTTATCTTCCTTGCGCTGTACTACCGCGTCTT
Organism: Steroidobacter sp.; assembly: GCA_025929585.1. Taxonomy (GTDB): domain Bacteria; phylum Pseudomonadota; class Gammaproteobacteria; order Steroidobacterales; family Steroidobacteraceae; genus Steroidobacter. The sequence goes on along the minus strand of JAICPY010000011.1, from coordinate 41,142 downwards.
CGGTGTGGTGGCGAACGTCGTGCTGATCTGTAACGTCATCCTCCTAGTCGCGGTGATGTCGCTTCTGCAAGCCTCGTTGTCGTTGCCGGGCATCGCCGGAATCGTGTTGACGATCGGTATGGCCGCAGATGCCAACGTTCTAATCTACGAACGTATCCGCGAGGAGCTGCGCAATGGCAACTCCCCTCAAGCCGCCATTCACGCCGGCTTCGACAAAGCGTTTTCAGCGATCGCAGACTCGAATATCACCACTCTGATTGCAGGTGCGGTTTTGTTCGTGTTCGGCACCGGACCGATCAAAGGTTTCGCGGTCACTCTCGTGCTCGGCATCTTTACTTCGCTGTTCTCGGCGATCCTGTGCAGCCGCGTTTTCATCGACCTGATCTGGGGTCGACGTAAGCGTCTGACGACCCTGCCGGTTTGAAACGCGTTACTTAAAGTTACGACAGAGCTACGCACATGGAATTTTTCAAGCGAACTCCAACGATCGATTTTCTCGGTAAGCGGCGCTACACGTACGTTATCTCCGCTGCGCTGATGGTTGGATCGATACTGCTCGTAGCGTTGCGAGGTTTGAATCTCGGCATCGACTTCACCGGCGGTGTCGTCGTTGAAGTGAGCTATCCGGAAGTGGCCGATCATGATCGCGCTCGCGAGGCGCTCCAAGCGGCAGGCTATCCTGAAGCTCAGGTGCAAGCGATTGGCAGCTCGCGCGATCTGATGGTGCGAGTCATGGCTCCGGAAGGGCAGAACGTCAATGAGATCGGCACGCGCGTTCAGGAGGCGTTGCGCGGGTTGGACCCAGACGTGCAGGTGCGAAGGACCGATGTCGTCGGTCCGCAGGTCGGCAAGGATTTGACCGAGCAGGGCGGTCTGGCTTTGCTATTCACGTTCATCGGCATCTTGATGTACGTGGGCTTCCGTTTCGAGAAGAAGATGGCTGCCGGCACTGTCCTAGCCGCGACCCATGATCCAATTGTCATTCTCGGATTCTTCGCGGCTACTCAACTTACGTTCGATTTGTCTGTATTGGCGGCTGTACTCGCCGTCATCGGCTATTCGATCAACGATACCGTGGTGGTGTTCGATCGCGTGCGTGAAGTGTTCCTCGGCACTCGCAAGGGCTCGCCCTTCCAAATGCTCAACTTGGCGGTCAATGAGACCTTGTCGAGAACCTTGATGACGAGCTTCTCAGTGCTGTTCGTCGTCGTCTCTCTTTACCTGTTCGGTGGCGAAGCGCTGCAAGGGTTCTCAATCGCGATCATCGTCGGTGTCCTGATCGGTACGTATTCTTCGATCTTCGTCGCGGCGTCCTTGGCTTACGATATGAAGTTGAAGCCGCAGGATCTAATGGACATCAAGAAAAGCGATCCTGAGCTCGACGCGCTGCCCTAGGCGGTGAGTGGCGGACGGGGGACGGTGAAAAGAGATACACGTACACCGTTGCCACGTCCAGTTGAGCCGCTTTCTTTCGCATTGTTCCGGATCATCCGATCTGCACCGTCCGCCGTCCGCCGTCCGCCACTCACCGTTCCTAAATGAATCTCCTCATCTGGATCGCATTCTTCGTCATTTTCATCAGCGTGCTTGTGCTGGACCTTGGCGTTCTGCATCGAGAATCCAAGGAGATGAAGGTTCCTCAAGCGCTCGGATGGACGCTGGTTTGGGTGCTGACCGCGCTTTCTTTCAGCGGGCTGGTATACGGGGTGTACGAACATCATTGGCTCGGGTGGCGTTCGGGCGCGGATTCGCTGAGCGGCTCGGAGGCCATGATTCAGTACATCACCGGCTACCTTCTAGAGTGGTCGCTCTCCGTAGATAACATCTTCGTGATCGCGGTGATCTTCACATTCATGAAGATCCCTCCTCAGTTTCAATATCGCGTGCTGTTTTGGGGCATCGTCGGCGCCATTGTTTTGCGAGGCGCGATGATTGCGATGGGCGCGGCGCTAATTCATGCGTTCGATTGGATGTTTTACGTGTTCGGCGCGATCTTGCTGCTTTCCGCCGCACGCATGCTCAAGAGCGAAGAGGAGCAATTCGATCCGAGTAAGAGCGTATTGGTGCGGCTGGCTCGCCGCGTTTACCCGGTGACGGATCGCCTCGATGGCGAGCGGTTCTTTACGATCGTCGATGGCGCAAGGGCAGCTACGCCACTATTCGTGACGCTGTTGTTGGTGGACTTTGCGGACGTCGTGTTCGCGGTGGATTCGATACCGGCGATCTTTGCGGTCACTCAAGACCCGTTTCTCGTCTTTACTTCCAATGCATTTGCAATATTGGGATTGCGCGCCCTGTACTTCGCGATCGCCGGACTGATGATCATGTTCAAATACATCAAGATCAGTCTGATCTTCATTCTCGCCTTCGTGGGCGTGAAAATGATGCTGCATCATCATATGGAAATTCCGCACGCCGTTTCTCTGGGCGCGATCGTCGGGTTCTTAGCGATCGGAATCCTGGCCTCAGTGATGTCTGCGCGTCGCTCGCAGAAAGCGCCAGTCGACGTAGACGGATAGGAACTGCAAACCTCGCTGCGTCGTTGAGTCTCGTCATTTCCCTGATCTCAAAACGTATAAATTTGCGCGGCCAATGCTCGTTGGCGGGCGGAGAGTAACGGATGGAATTCCTGTCTGATCCTCAAGTATGGCTAGCGTTCGGTACGCTGACGGCGCTTGAGATCGTTCTCGGCATCGACAACATCATTTTTATCTCCATCCTCGTTGGCCGGCTGCCCGAGAGCCAGCGCGCGCGCGGACGCACAATCGGCTTGGCGCTCGCGATGGTCACGCGGATCCTGTTGTTGTTATCGATCACTTGGGTGATGGGGCTCTCCGCCGACCTGTTCTCGGTCCTCGGTCGCGGAGTATCCGGGCGCGACCTCATTCTGATCGGCGGCGGTTTGTTCCTCCTCGCGAAGAGCACGATGGAGATCCATCACAGCTTGGAAGGGGTAGAGCAGGACCAGCACATCGCTGCCAAGGCGACGTTCCTGAGCGTGATCACTCAGATCGCGATCATCGATATCGTGTTCTCGCTGGATTCGGTGATTACGGCGGTAGGCATGGCGGATCACGTCGAAGTCATGATCGCAGCAGTCATCGTGGCCGTGCTCGTGATGATGTTCATGGCGGGACCGATCAGCAATTTCGTCGACCGGCATCCGACGATCAAGATGCTGGCCTTGTCGTTCCTCATTCTGATCGGAGTGGCTCTGATCGGAGAGGGCTTCGGCTTCCACATTCCGAAAGGCTACATCTACTTCGCGATGGCCTTCTCGGTGCTGGTCGAGATCCTCAATATGCGCCTGCGAAAGAAGACGACAGCACCGGCACCCGTGAAGTTGCGAAAGTTGCTGGACGAGGAGCGGCAATAGACGCGGCGGGCGATCGCGGCGCCGGAATGAAGGCATTGGCAGCCGATCGCCCTTGACGCATGTCCCCGTGATCGACGTTCGAGCTGCGCGGGCCGATATCGTCCCGGCGCTGCTAGCTCAAGTCTTGTTCAGTGCGCTGTGTCGTGCGCCGTAGCTGAAGTAGATGGCGAATCCGATCAGCGTCCACGCGCCAAGTAATGCCCAGTTGTACCAGCCCATGAAGCCGATGAGGGCCAGGCAGCACACGACGCCGAGCGGGCTGACAAACGACACGGCAGGAACGCGGAACGAGCGCGGCAGATCCGGCCGTGTACGGCGCAAGATGAAGATTCCGGCGCACACAGTCGCGAAGGCCAGCAGCGTACCCATCGACACCAGGTCACCGAGCATCCCCAGCGGAAAAAACGCGGCCAAGAATGCCGCCACGACTGCGACGACGATCGTCGCCTTGTGCGGCGTGCGGAAGCGAGGATGAACCTTGCCGAAGAAAGGAGGCAGCAAGCCGTCGTGCGACATAGCGAAGAAGATTCGCGGCTGTCCCATCATCATCACGAGAATCACGGAGGTCAATCCAGCGACCGCGCCGATCTCAACGGCAAACTTCAGCCAGCCGAGCTCGGGATAGGGCTCGAGCGCGGTCGCGACCGGTTTGGCAGTGCCCAGCATGTCGTACGGCATGATGCCGGTAATCACCGCGGCGACAATGACGTACAGGATCGTGCAGATCACCAATGAGCCTAGGATGCCGATTGGCATGTCGCGTTGTGGATTCTTCGCTTCCTGCGCGGCCGTAGAGATCGCATCGAAGCCGATATAGGCGAAGAACACGATGGAGGCTGCACGCAGCACGCCCGGCCAGCCGAATCGATCGCCGCCTTCGTTTTCGGGGATGAAAGGCTGCCAGTTCGCCGCGTCCACGTACTGAGATGCGAAACCGATCAGCGCAAGGATCACGGTGACTTTGATCGCGACGATAACCGCGTTCACCGTTGCGGACTGTCGTATTCCGATATAGCAGAGCATGCCCACCGCACACACGATCAGCACGGCCGGCAAGTTGAATATCGAGCCCGTGGGTGCGAACACTCCGTTCGCATACGTCACCGGCGCAGAAGCGAGCGCGTCCGGAAACCTCCACTCGGCTCCCAACATTTGCGCGATCGACTCCAACAGGCTGATGGTGTACGCCGACCAGCCCACTGCCACGGCTGAGGCGGCGAACAGATATTCGAGCACCAAGCTCCATCCGACGAACCAAGCCACGGCCTCGCCGAGCGTGGCGTAGGTATAGCTGTATGCGCTTCCGGAGACGGGAATCATCGCAGCGAATTCGGCGTAGCACAGCCCGGCAAAGGCGCACGCAGTTCCCGCGAGCAGGAAGCTGACGATGACCGCGGGTCCAGCATGGTTGGCGGCTGCCTGCCCTGTCATCACGAAAATACCGGCGCCGATGATTGCGCCCACACCGAGCAACACCAGATGACGTGCGGTGAGGACCCGCTTCAGCGTCACTTCGCCTTCGAGACTGCCTTCGATCGGCTCGCCTGCATCGACATGGGGCGCAGGTGCTACAGGTTTCGTTCTAAACAGATCCACGCGATCACTCCTCCCGCAATCTGCCGGCTGAGCTGCCAGTCGTTCTTGGTGGCCGCGACTCTACAGAACAGAACCTTGAAAATCGAGGCAATACAGTAGATCTATTCCTTGAGCTCCGCTGGAATGAACGGTCCAATGGTTTCGAGCAGCGCTGCATACACTTTCGGGCTACCTGCCAGGATGTGGCCCTGCTGCTTGTATTCGCCACCGCTCAGAGTGCCGACCATTCCGCCGGCTTCCGTGATCAACAGCGTGCCAGCCGCGGTATCCCACGGCGACAGTCCGAGCTCCCAAAATGCATCTAGGCGGCCGGCTGCGACGTACGCCAGGTCGAGAGCCGCGGCGCCTGGGCGCCGAATCCCGGAAGTCTGCATCGTGACGGCTTTGAACATGTCCATGTAGTTATCGAGCCAATGCAGATTGGAGCGATAGGGAAATCCTGTACCGATGAGCGCACGCTCGAGTCCCGTGTGCCCGCTGACGCGAATACGTTTACCGTCGAGTTGTGCGCCTTCGCCTCGAGATGTCGTGAAGAGCTCCTGCCGCAGAGGATCGTAAACGACCCCATGTTCCATCCTTCCGCGGCGTTGTACGCCGATGGAGACGGCGAACTGCGGAAAGCCATGCATGAAGTTCGTCGTGCCATCGAGAGGATCGATCACCCACACGAATTCGTCCTCGCCGCTTGCACCGCTTTCTTCCGCGAGGAACGCGTGATCCGGATAGTGCTTGCGCACGATCTCGATGATTTCCCGCTCCGCTTGCATGTCGATTTCAGTCACGAAATCGTTCTGGCCTTTCGCACGCACATCCAGGCGATGCACTCGGTTCATTCCCCGGGTGATGACTTCTCCCGCGCGGCGAGCGGCGCGGATCGCGATGTTCAATAAAGGCTGCATGCGTAAAAGACCTCGAACCTAAGGATAGTCCAGCGGCGGAGCGGTTAAAGAGCGGCCCGCGCGGCGGCGGGGAGAGGGGTAGAATAGCAGCTGTTGGGGTGACGAGTGACGAGTGACAGGTGACGAATGAAAGACATCGGAGCCGCTTAGGTTCCGCTGTTTCGAAGTGTTACTTGTGGCTCGTCCTGCGGTGAGTGCGCCTGCCCGTCACTCGTCACCGGTCACCGGTCACTCGTCACTATCAATGTCCATCCGCATCGTTCTAGTCGACACCAATCATCCCGGCAACATCGGCGCCAGTGCGCGTGCGATGAAGAACATGGGATTGAGCGAGTTGCATTTAGTCAGGCCGAAATGCTTCCCGCATGCCGAGGCTACCGCGCGTGCTTCAGGTGCCGATGACCTGTTGGAGCGAGCGAAGACCTTCGAGACGCTCGAAGCGGCGATCGCCGACTGCGGGCTCGTCGTCGGCACCAGTGCTCGCCAGCGACATTTGCCCTGGGATTTGATCGAGCCTCGAGAGTGTGCGGCGCGGGTCGCGCAAGACAGTCGTTCAGGGCATGTCGCGGTCGTATTCGGCTCCGAGCGCTACGGCTTGACGAACGAGGAGCTGGCTCGTTGCAATCTCTTAGTGACGATCCCGACGCAGGGCGAATACAGTTCCTTGAACATCGCCATGGCGGTGCAAGTGCTTGCCTACGAGATTTGGCTAGCAGTTCGTCCGGGCGCGCCCGAGCCTGCGCCACGGGAAGTTCCGCTCGCAAGCGCCGAGGAGATGGCGCGTCTGTATGAACACATCGAGCAAGTGCTCGAATACATCGATTTCCGCGACCGCACGGGAGGCGGACATTTGATGGCGCGCATTCGTCGGCTGTTCAATCGAGCGCAGCTCGATCAGAACGAGATGAACATCTTGCGCGGCATTCTAACCGCGGTGCAAGCGCGTCGCAGACCTGCTGGTAAGTCCGCTACATCATGAATCGCACACTGCCCATTTACTTGGATTATGCCGCTACGACACCGGTCGATCCTCGGGTCGCTGAAGCGATGATCGAGTGCTTGCGGGATGTGCAGCTGCAAGGCAATCCCTCATCGATGACACATGAGTTTGGCCGGCGTGCGCGAGCCGTGGTCGAGAAGGCACGGGCGCAAGTCGCAAGCGCGATTGGCGCGCGCGCGGATTCCATCATTTGGACTTCCGGTGCGACGGAGTCGAACAATCTCGCGATATTCGGTGCGGCGCGGTTCAATCGCGACCGAGGCAGGCATATCGTTTCAGCGCGCACTGAGCACAAAGCGGTGCTCGATACGCTCAAGCAACTCGAAGCGGAAGGGTTCGAGGTCACCTATCTCAAGCCGGCCTGCGATGGAATCGTACACGTCGAGCAAGTGAGTGAAGCGTTGCGATCCGATACACAGCTGGTCTCACTGATGCACGTCAATAATGAGATCGGCGTCGTGCAAGATATCGCAGCATTCGGCCGGCTGTGTCGCGAGCGTGGTGTTTTGTTGCATGTCGATGCAGCTCAGAGCGTCGGCAAGATCCCGCTCGACGTGCAAGCGATGAACGTCGATCTCATGTCGATGACCGCCCACAAAGTGTATGGACCGAAAGGAATCGGTGCGTTGTATGTGCGCAGAACACCGCCACTGGGTCTACGTCCGTTGATGTTCGGCGGCGGTCAAGAGCTCGGCCTTCGCTCCGGCACCCTGCCAACGCACCAAATCGTCGGCATGGGATTAGCGTTCGAGCTCGCCCAGCGCGAGCTGACATCTGATGTCGCACGCATCAAAGCTCTTCGTCAACGATTGTGGGATGGCATCAGTAAATGTGGAGATGTCGAGCTCAACGGCGATCCAGAGCAGCGCGTCTGTAGTGTTCTAAACGTCAGTTTCCATGGCATCGAAGGCGAGAGCTTGCAGTTCGCTTTGTCCGAGTTGGCTGTCTCGACAGGTTCGGCTTGCGCGTCCGCTTCAGAATCCCCTTCGTACGTACTGCGCGCGCTGGGCCGCTCGGATCAATTGGCGCAAAGCTCTCTGCGGTTCAGTCTGGGGCGTTATACGAACCAAGCGGAGATCGATGCGGCCGTCGCTGCGATCAATCGCGAGGTCGCACGCCTGCGAAGTCTCGCTGGATAATCTCGCCGTGCTGCCAGAGTCAGCAACGCAATACTCCCCGGATGTCCGAGAGCATTTCGCGAACCCGCGGAATGTCGGGCGCTTCGAGGACCAAAGGGACGTGATCTCGGCCACCGCCGGGAGCGCAGAGCAGGGTGCAAAGTTCTGGTTGAGCGCACGAATCAGGGACGATCGGATCGAAAGTGTGCGATACCGTGTCTTCGGATGTCCTCACTGCATAGCCGCTTCGTCCTTGGTAAGCGAGCAGTTGATCGGTGCCACCGTCGAGCAGCTGAGTGATTGGAGCTGGCGTGCGCTCGCCGATCACTTGAGTGTCCCGCCGGAAAAGCGCGGCAGATTACTGATACTGGAGGATGCAATTCGAGCACTTGCCAAAGTTTGGCGGGCAGCCCCATGAAGTCATACCGAAAGTGCATGACGCGCGCCCTTGACTGTAGGGATCAAGGCCGCAATTCTCTGTACCAGGCTCATTCTTGACCCAAGGTGACATGTCGATTTCGCTCACACCCGCCGCGGCAGACCGAGTTCGAACCTTTCTTGGCCGTCGAGGCCATGGCTTAGGCCTGCGTTTGGGCGTAAAAAAGACCGGTTGCTCGGGTTTCGCGTACGTCGTGAATTACGCCGATGAGATCAGCTCGGAGGATCTCGTCTTCGAAGATCAAGGCGTAAAAGTGATCGTCGACCGTGAAAGCCTTGGGTTTATCGACGGCACGGAAGTCGACTTCGTGAAGCAAGGCCTCAACGAGGCATTCCGGTTTCGCAACCCGAATATCAAAGGCGAGTGCGGCTGCGGAGAGAGCTTCACGGTGTAGTAGGGAGAGAAGGGGATAGGGGGATAGGGGATAGTCAGAGCAGAGCATCTTCCACATCTTGATCCTTCGGCAGCGGTACAGGGTACTTTCTTGTTCCCGCACGCAGGCCGCATCTACACGCGCCTCACGTTCTAACTCCGCGTCTTTCTTGGTTTTCTTGCTGCCGGCAGGCTCGGCGGGTAGACTGCGCGCCCGCAAACAAGGCCGTTTGCCAACCGTGCAAAGGGCTCGAGGCAATGGCCTCAATCCATTGAAAAGATTGGATTATTCGTTTCGGACTACTGGCTGATTAGCGAATTCGAATCGACGGCGCTGGAAGCGCCCTCTGACTAACCGCTAACCGCCAACCGCGACTGTTAAGGAACCCCGCGGGGCTAACCGCTTCTTTCTTGAGGATGACGATTCCATGGCGCTCGAACGCACTCTTTCTATCGTAAAGCCCGATGGCGTACAGAAGAACCTGATCGGCGAGGTGTATCGCCGCTTCGAACAGGCTGGCTTGCGTGTGGTCGCGGCTCGCATGATGCAGCTGAGCCAAGCACAAGCTGAGGGCTTCTATGCAGTTCATCGTGAACGGCCATTTTTCAAAGACCTTGTTAAGTACATGGTGTCCGGCCCGGTAATGGTTCAGGTGCTCGAGGGCGAGAATGCGGTGAGCAAGAATCGCGAGCTCATGGGTGCGACCGATCCGAAGAAGGCGGACAAGGGAACGATCCGTGCCGATCTCGCGGCAAGCATCGAAGAGAATGTCGTCCACGGTTCCGATAGCGTGGAGAACGCGAAGAACGAAATCGCTTACTTCTTCGCCGCTGCGGATCTGTGTCCGCGGACGCGCTAATCTCCCATCATGTCGCTCGCCGAATCCAAGACAAACCTGCTCGGCCTGACTCGGGCCGAGCTCGAGTCGTTCGTCGAAGGAATGGGCGAGAAGCCGTTTCGCGCGCGCCAGCTGATGAAATGGCTGTACAAGCGCAACGTGAGCCAGATCGATGAGATGACCGACCTGGCGAAACGCTTCCGCGAGCGATTGAAGGAAGTCGCCGAGGTGCGCACGCCTGCCATCACCCTGACGCAAGTTTCCTCCGACGGCACCCGCAAGTGGCTGCTTGCGATGGATGGCACGCAAGGTATCGAGATGGTGTTTATTCCGGAACCCGATCGCGGCACTTTGTGTATCTCGAGCCAAGTCGGCTGCGCGATGGATTGCTCGTTCTGCTCGACGGCTCAACAAGGATTCAACCGCAATCTCACCGCGGCGGAGATCGTAGGGCAGGTGTGGCTCGCGAATCGCGAGCTGGGATTCCAGCCGGGCGGCGACCGCGTGATTACGAATGTCGTGTTCATGGGCATGGGTGAGCCGCTTGCGAACTATCGGAATGTGGTGCCCGCGACCGAAATCCTGATGGACGACTTGGGCTTCGATATTTCACGCCGCCGCGTCACCGTGAGCACCTCGGGGCTCGTGCCACAGATGCTGCGGTTAGCCGAAGAGACGAACTGTGCCCTTGCGGTGTCGCTCCATGCGCCGAACGATCGATTGAGAGATGAGCTCGTGCCGATCAATCGCAAACACAAGATTGCGGAGTTGCTCGAGGCGTGCTGGCGGTATGTGGAGAAGCAGAACGCGCGCAGTATTACCTTCGAGTATGTGATGCTGGATGGCATCAACGATAAACCCGAGCATGCGTACGAGTTGGTCGAGTTGCTGCGAGGGCGACCCGCGAAATTGAACCTGATTCCATTCAATCCGTTTCCGCAAACGAAGTATCGACGTTCGAGTGCGGCGGCAATCGAGCGATTCCGCGACATTCTGAATCGTCATGGCGTGATTGCTACGACACGTCGTACGCGCGGCGATGACATCGACGCCGCGTGCGGTCAGTTGGTTGGACGCGTAAACGACAGAACAACAGTGCGTCTTGGTTCCAAGCTCATCTCCGTGGCGGTGCAATCGTGAAGTGGATAACAGCCGGTGTGATCGGGGCATTGGCGTTTGCAGTTTCTGGATGCGTGAGTACCGGCTCGACGGCGGAGTCACCTGCGGATCCTGAGCGGGCATCGCAGATCAATTTGGATCTCGCGGTCGACTATTTGCGCAGGGGCAATCTTGCACAAGCCAAAGAGAAGCTGGATCGAGCGCTCGATCAAGATTCGCGAAATGCGGCGGCGCATTCCGTTGCCGGTCTATTGTACGAACGCTTAGGGGAGAGCGATAAGGCCGATTCGCATTATCAGCGAGCCGTATCGTTGGATGGCGATAACTCCGAATACAAGAATAACTACGCCGTGTTCTTATGCCAGAAGAACCGTTTCGAGCGCGGCGAAAAGCTTGCCTTGCAAGCGGCTCAAAATCGTTTGTACAAGACGCCGGAAATGGCCTATGTGAACGCCGGGATGTGCGCGCGCAATGGCGGGAACCTGGCAGCGGCCGAGAAGCATTTTCGTCAGGCATTGGCTGTGAGCCCGCGTTTTGCCGAGGCATTGTTTCAACTTGCAGACATCGAGCATGAACAGAAGAACTATATGTCTGCTCGCGCCTTCTTGGAGCGCTACATGGAAGTCGGCCGCACGACGCCGGCAAGTCTTTGGCTCGGAGTTCGCATCGAGCGTGGTCTGGGCAACACAGCGGTCGCTCAACATTACGCGCAGCGTTTGAAGCGCGAATATCCGAATGCGAATCAGACCAGAGCGCTGGTCGAATCGGAGCGCAATCCAGGATGAGCCAGGCGCCGGGCCTTCCTGCGCAGCCCGAGTCGGAATCAACGCCGGGTGCGCTGCTTAAGCGCGAACGCGAGCGTCGTGCGCTCAGCGTGCAACAAGCGGCCGAGGATCTGCACCTCGATCCTTGGGTTATCGAGGCGATCGAAGCAAATCGTTTTCAGGCTCTCGGCGCACCCGTGTACGCCAAAGGCCATCTGCGAAAATACGCGACGCTGCTCGAGCTTGCCGTAGAACCCATCATCGAGAAATACGAGGCACTTCAGGATCGTCCCATTGCGGCGGATCCCATTCCAACCGCTATCGCAGCGCCGCTCCCGCCGCCACGACGCTCTTTGAAAGGTCCAATCTGGATCGTCCTGTCGATGATTGTCGCGGGACTCCTCGCTTGGGCTGCGATCGAGTTCTTCGCGTACCGCCGCATTGCATCTGCAACGCCGCAACTCACATCGGCAACTCGGCTGCCGGTGACGAGCAGTGTCGCTCCAACGGTTCCTGTGGCGGCGCCCTCGTCCGAGCAAACAACGCCCGAGACACCCCGCCCAAATCCTGCGCCCGTGGAATCTGCGCAGAGCCCAGCTATCGAGACTCCACCCGTCGATTTACCAGCGCAATCCTCAGGCGCGACGGCAGAACCGATTCAAGTGCGCTTGTCGTTCGCCGGAGATTCGTGGACCGAGGTTTATGACGCACAGGGCACACGACTGATGTTCGCGATGGGTAGCGAAGGGCGTACCCGCACGCTCACTGGAATTCCGCCGTTGCAAGTCAACTTGGGATCGGTCTCCGCGGTGAGCTTGGAAGTGAACGGAGAACCTGTTGCGATTCCGCGCCGCGAAGGACGCGAGTCGGTGCGATTCGTCATCGAGCCGAACGGGAATCTGCGATGATGCGGACCCTTGATCACCCCCGCCCAGTACTGTGAAGCGACTTTGAAGAGCGACGACTTGGACACGCCGGCACCCCTACAAATCCAGCCTCCCCGCGGCATGAACGACGTGCTGCCGAGTGAGATTGCCGCTTGGCATCGGCTGGAGGGCATCGCTCGTGAGTTGTTCGCTGCGTACGCTTACCGCGAGATTCGTGTTCCGATCGTGGAGCACACGGCCTTGTTCAAGCGCTCGATCGGTGAGTTCACCGACATCGTGCAGAAAGAGATGTTCACGTTCGAAGATCCGGGCGGCGATTCGCTGACGCTGCGGCCAGAAGCCACAGCCGGAATCGTGCGAGCGATGATCTCGAATGGATTGCTACACAATCAACGTCAGCGTGTCTGGTGCTCGGGCCCGATGTTTCGCCACGAGAAACCGCAACGCGGCCGCTTTCGTCAGTTCTACCAGATCGACGTCGAAGCGTTCGGCTTCGCTGGGCCCGACATCGACGCGGAATTGATCATGCTGAGCGCGCGGTTACTGAATCGCCTCGGCGTCGAGCGAGTGGAATTGAATCTGAATTCCTTGGGGACCCCGGAATCCCGCCGCGCGTATCGCGAACAACTGGTCAATTATTTCTCGGCGCATAAATCGCGATTGGACCCGGATAGCTTGAAGCGCTTGGAAGGTAATCCGCTGCGCATCCTGGATAGCAAAAACCCGGATCTGCAAGGCCTGATCGCCGCAGCACCGGTGCTCACCGAGTATCTCGACGTTCCTTCGCGCCGGCATTTCGACGGCTTGTGCAAGCATTTGGATGCCGTCGGAATTCGCTACGTGGTCAATCCTCGCCTGGTTCGGGGCTTGGACTACTACACGCACACCGTTTTCGAATGGGTCACGAGCGAACTTGGCTCCCAGGGCGCTGTCTGTTCTGGGGGACGCTACGATGGACTGGTGGCCCAATTGGGCGGTAAGAGCACGCCGGCCGTGGGTTGGGCTTTAGGGCAGGAGCGGCTCGTTGAGCTGCTCAAGGTGCAGAAAGGGCAAACCCCGGATGCCGTGCCGGATGTCTATCTCGTGATTGCAGGCGAGCGGGCCGAAGCCGCTGGTTTGATGTTGGCGGAGAGACTGCGGGATGAGCTACCTCGAATGCACATCGAAACGAATTGCGGAGCAGGCAGTTTCAAATCGCAATTAAAGCGCGCGGACAACAGCGGTGCGCAATTTGCGCTAGTGCTCGGCGACTCTGAAACCGACAAGCAAGTCATCGGTCTGAAGTCGCTGCGAGTCGAGGCGCCGCAATCGGAAGTTCCATGGAGCGACATCGCCAGAATTCTCAAGTCGAAGCTCAACCAAGCCTAGCGCTTCTGACACATTACTTTTATCACCTTCATACTTACATCACTGAGCCATGGTCGACGACTACTCATCGGATCGCGAACAAGAAGAGGCGCTGCGTAACTGGTGGCGCGAAAACTGGCGCTGGATCATCGGCGGCATCGTGCTCGGTGTCGTTTTGTTGGTGGGCTGGCGCTTCTGGCAGTCGCATACGACCCGTCAAGCCGAGCAGGCATCGGCGTTGTATGAGGAATACCAGACTTCGGCTGCGGATGCGCAGAAGGCGACCTCGGCATTCGATCGTCTAAGTGCCGAGTTCCCTTCATCGCCCTACACGTTGCAGGCTCGCTTGCTGCAAGCGAAAAACCACGTCGAAGCGAATCGGTACGAGGAGGCGGCTACACAGTTGCGTGCTGTGATCGATTCGGCTGACGATGAGGAGCTCGCTCAGATCGCGCGTCAGCGCCTCGCCCGCGTGTTGATCCAGCAGGGCAAGCATGATGAAGCGATCGCATTGCTCGATCCGGAAGAAGCGGGGGCATTTGCTCCGCAAGTCCGCGAGATTCGCGGCGATGCGCTGCTCGCGAAGGGCGATAGTGAGGCCGCGCGTGCTGAATATGCCGCTGCGCTCACTGCGGACGCCGATGCGCAGATCGATCGTTCGATGCTGGAGATGAAGTTGCAGCAGGTTGGCGGCGGCGACACCGCCAAGACACCCGATTCGGCAACGCAGGGGCAACCATGACCGGACCGATCGGCACCGCTGCACGAACAATACGGCTCGCATTGGTTAGCGCGCTCTTGGGCGTGTTTGCGCTCGTCACCGGTTGCAGTAAAGATGAGATCCAGGAGAAACCCGCGGAGCTGGTCGATATCAAACCCACGCGGAAGGTCGCGCGGCTGTGGTCCACGGGTTTAGGCGGCGATGCTCAGCACTTGCGGCTCGCACTTCGCCCGATCGTTGTCGACGATGTTCTCTACGCGGCCTCTCATCAAGGCGAGATCACTGCATTGTCCGCGGCAAACGGGAAAAGACGCTGGACAGTCAAGACTAAGCTGCCGCTGTCGGCCGGTCCCGAAGTCAGCGGATCGATACTCGTTGTCGGTTCCAGCGACGGCGATGTAGTCGCGTTGGACTCAGCCAAGGGAACGGAGTTATGGCGCCGTTCGATCGGCAGCGAGATTCTCGCCCGGCCTCTGATCGTCGGTGATCTCGTCATCATACGAACTGTGGATGGACACCTCGAAGCCCTGTCCCTGACCGATGGCGCAAATCGATGGAACGTCGATGAATCGGTGCCGAGATTGACTCTTCGTGGCACTGCGCCGCCGGTTCACGCCGGCGATCGCATCGTTGCGGGATTCGATAATGGCAGGGTGTTAGCGCTCGATCCACGCAGTGGCGAGGTGCTGTGGGATACGGTCGTGAACGCACCGAGTGGACGAACCGAGCTAGAGCGCTTGGCCGACATCGATGCACCCGCCCGCGTTTCCGGAAGCGATGTATTCGTCGTTGGATTCCAGGGGCGCATCGCCATGCTCGCGCTGGATTCCGGCCAAATCTGGTGGGCTCGAGACGCATCGAGCTATCGAGGCTTTGCGCTAGATGATGCCAACATCTATCTGACGACCTCCGATGGCGTGGTCATGTCGATGCGTCGAGTCGACGGCGCCGTTCAATGGGAACAGGATGCGTTGAAGTACCGCGGTCTGACGGCTCCTGCGGTTGATGGGGATGCGCTCGTGGTTGCAGATTTCGAAGGCTTCGTGCATTGGCTCGACAAGAGCTCGGGCGAGATCGTTGCGCGCCACAAAACCGATGGCGATCGAGTCACGAATGCTCCTGTTACATCCGATGCGGGCGTGTTTCTGCAGACCGATTCCGGCGCGCTAGTCGCTTTCAAGAGCCGCATCGCTGAGCCGCAGGTCGCAGAAGCCAGCCAGTCCGAACAGCCCTGAGCTTACTGAGGACTCCATTGCCGCATGCTGCCTGTCATTGCCCTCGTAGGGCGCCCAAACGTTGGCAAATCGACTCTGTTCAACGTTTTGACAGGGACGCGCGATGCGCTCGTCGCCGATCTTCCTGGACTGACGCGCGATCGTAAGTACGGATTCGGGAAAATCGGCCCGATTCCGTATCTCGTCGTCGACACGGGCGGTCTGGTCGCCGAAGCCGACGCCATCGAAGTCTTGATGGCGCAGCAGACACTGCGTGCGATCGAGGAAGCGGATCGCGTGCTATTCATGGTCGACACTCGCGAAGGATTGACACCTTCCGATCATTTCGTTGCGCAGACACTGCGCAAGCTGGGCAAAAGCGTCGTTCTGGTTGCAAACAAAGCTGAAGGGCTGGATGAGTCGACTGCAACCGCCGACTTCTATCGATTAGGCCTGGGTGAGCCGCAAGCAATCTCATCGGCGCACGGTGATGGCATTCGCCCGCTGATGGAGCTTGCGCTCGCGGGTATCGAAGTCACCCCTGAGCCCTCCTCATCAGGTGAGGAGAACATTCGTGTGGCGGTGATCGGCAGACCGAACGTCGGCAAGTCCACGCTAATCAATCGGCTGCTCGGCGAGGAAAGATTGATCGCGTTCGATCAGCCAGGCACGACGCGCGATGCGGTATTCGTACCCTTCGAGCGCGAAGGTCGGCACTACACGCTAATCGATACGGCGGGTGTACGTCGCAGGGCGCGCGTCGAAGAGACGATCGAGAAGTTCAGTGTCATCAAAGCACTGCAGGCGATCGATTCTGCAAACGTGGTGATTGGCGTGATCGATGCGCACGACACCGTCGCCGAACAAGATGCGAGCCTATTCGGCCTGGTTGCCGAACGTGGCCGTGCGTTACTGATCGCGGTGAACAAATGGGATGGCATTCCAACCGACAAGCGCAATGAAATCCGGACCGGCTTGGACTTGCGCTTGCCATTCCTGGATTTCGCGCCCATCCACTTCATCTCGGCTTTGCATGGCACCGGCGTCGGCGAGCTCATCAGAGCCGTCGGCAATGCCTATGACGCATCGATGTGCGAGATGCCGACACCCGAGCTCACTCGTGTGCTCGAGACGGCGATCCAGCAACATCAACCGCCCCTGGTGCGCGGCCGGCGGATCAAACTGCGCTATGCGCATCAAGGCGGCCGCAACCCGCCGATCATCGTCGTACATGGCAACCAAGTGCAGCACGTTCCGGATGCCTACAGACGTTATCTATCGAACGTATTCCGCAAGAACTTCAAGCTCGAAGGCACCCCCGTTCGCGTCGAGTTTCGATCCGATGAAAATCCCTTCAAGGACAAGCGAAATCCCCTAACACCCAGGCAAGTGCGCAGCCGCCGGCGAATGCTGAAGAGGGTGAAGAAGGGACATTAGTGATTCGTGATTCGTGACTCGCGGGTAGCAAGAAGCGAATTTGCGCAATGGCACCAGAACGAAGCGTTCTTTCAAGGAAACACCTAGTTCTCTCGTTGGTTTCGAATAAACCGTACAATCGAATCTGATCTGACTACCCGCGACCCGCGAATCACGACCCGCTTTCCAATGCCTTCCGCCCGCAAAACCCTGAAGCTCGACCGGCCCTTCGAGATGCGGCGAGGCGGTGCTTTGCATGGAGTGGAGATCGCCTATGAGACCTGGGGTGATCTGGCGTTCTGTTACGACAATGCGATTCTGATCTTCACCGGCTTGTCGCCCTCTGCGCACGCAGCCTCATCCACCGAAGATCCTTCGCCAGGCTGGTGGGAAGACATGATCGGTCCAGGTCGGCCGATCGACACTCGCCGCTACTTTGTGATCTGCGTGAATTCTCTCGGCAGTCCATTCGGCTCGACTTCGCCCGCCTCGATCAATCCCGGCACCGGCAAACCCTATCGCCTCACCTTTCCTGTTCTGACGGTCGAGGACATTGCGCGCGCTGGCTATGAGGTTACGCAGTCTTTAGGCGTTCGCGAGCTTGCTGCCGTCGTGGGGCCTTCGCTCGGCGGTATGACAGTGCTGGCTTTCAGCGCGCTGTTCCCGAATGCCGCGCGCAATTTGATCTCGATCTCCGCCTCCGCACGTTCCTCGCCATTTGCGATAGCGCTGCGCTCGCTCCAGCGGGAAATCATTCGTCGCGATCCTCAATGGCAGGAGGGCAACTACGAGGAGGATTCCATCCCAGTGTCGGGGATGCGCCTGGCACGTAAGCTCGGAATGATTACCTATCGTTCTGCCAAAGAGTGGGCGCTTCGCTTCGGCAGAGAAAGAGCGGATGCCGAACGCAAACCGGGCGACCCCTTCGGCATCGACTTCGAGGTCGAATCCTACCTCGAGAATCATGCGGCGAAATTCACCGGACAGTTCGATCCAAACTGTTACCTTTATCTTTCACGCGCAATGGATCTGTTCGATCTTGCCGATCACGGCGGCTCAGTTGCTGAAGCGCTGCGTCGCTTTACGGTGAAGCGGGCATTGGTGATCGGCGTGGAAACCGACCTGTTGTTTCCGATTGAGCAGCAAGTGGAGCTGGCCGAGGGGCTGAAAGCCGATGGCCGCGACGTTACTTTGGCGAGGCTCGATTCACTTCAAGGTCACGATTCGTTCCTAGTCGATATGGATCGCTTTCGACCGATCCTCTCCGACTTCTTGAAATAAGATTCCTCTCGGCGGCAACCGGGTCGCCGCAAGTGAAGATCCCGCCTATGTCCAATGTCGCTGATCGTAAATCCTGGCCGCAGCGCGACGCCGCGGTTGTGTGGCACGGCTTCACGCAGATGTCCTGCTATGTCGACAATGCACCCGTCATCGTCGAGCGCGCCGAAGGCCGTGAGCTGATCGATGTAGACGGCCGTCGGTATCTGGATGCGATTTCATCGTTATGGCTGTGCACGCTGGGCCATCACATTCCCGAGCTTGACGATGCCGTACGCGAGCAACTGGATCGCATTGCGCATTCCACACTGTTGGGCAACGGCAACAGCATCGTCATCGAACTTGCCGAAGCGCTCGCCAAGAAGGTCCCGGTGGACAATCCGCATTTCGTGTTTGCCTCCGATGGCGCGGCGGCCGTCGAACAAGCGCTCAAGATAGCCTTCCAGTATTGGACGAATTCAGGTCAACGTGATCGCAAGACGTATTTGGCCTTTGGCGATGCCTATCACGGGGATACCATCGGCGGTTTATCGTTGGGAGGCGGAGGATTCGGCACGGAGATTTTCGATCCGCTGCGTTTCAGTGTGTTGCGAGCACCGTCGTTCAGCAATCCCGATGCATTGCGTGTCGCTTCCGAGATGGTTCAAGAGCATGCTCAGCATCTCGCTGCGGTAGTTGTGGAACCGCTCGTGCAGGGAGCGGCCGGAATGCTCATCGCCGATCCCACGAAATTCGCACAGCTACAGGATGCTTGTCGCGAAAGCGGCGTTCTGTTGATTTGCGATGAGGTCGCGACGGGCTTCGGTCGCACCGGAACATTGTTCGCATCCGAACAGTGCGCACTGCGGCCGGATCTGCTGTGTCTGGGAAAGGGCATCACCGGTGGCTATCTGCCCATGTCGGCGACCGTCGCAAATCAGCGCGTGTATGAAGCTTTTCTTGGGCCGGATCTCGGCGAGCGCACGTTCTATCACGGCCATTCCTATGGCGGTAACGCGTTGGCGGCGGCCGTTGCCTTACGTCATTTGGAGTTGTTCGAGCGGTGGAACGTGCTCGACAACGTGCGAGCAAGAGCGGATCAGCTCAAGCGCTTACTGGATGAACGCGTGCGTAGCAGAGCCGGCGTGCACGATGTCAGAGGCTTCGGTTTGATGGCAGCGATCGAGCTTGCGGAGGATTCCAGTGAGCGTCGCCTTGCACGCCGAACCTGCGCAGCGATGGTTCGGCGCGGTGTGCTTGCACGCTCGCTCGGCGCTAACATCATTCTTGTGCCCCCGTTGACGACCACCGCGGATGAGATCGAGCGCATCGTCGCTGCGTTGAGCGCGTCCTTGGATGAAGTGGTCTGTGGATAATTGGGAAGAATGGATCGACGCACAGCTCAACGCCGTGCGCGAGTCGAATCGCTGGCGTCAAACCGTTGCATTCGATGGCGAGGGAGCTTCAGGTCGAGTCGCAGATCGCGAGTTGTTGAACTTCGCGTCCAATGATTATCTAGGTCTTGCCGGCCACCCTGCAGTTCGCAGCGCTGCGATTGATGCCGTCGAGCGATGGGGTGGCGGCTCGAGTGCTTCGAGATTGGTCACTGGCACGCGTACGCTGCATCACGAATTGGAGCACGCAATCGCTCGATGGAAGGGCACCGAGTGCGCGCTCGTCTTTCCGACAGGGTACGCCGCGAACCTCGGTGTCTTGCAAGTGCTCGGTCACGAGAACGCGACGATCTTCAGCGACGAGTTGAATCACGCCTCGCTGATCGACGGATGTCGGCTAGCCAAGGCACGCAAGGTGGTATTTCGGCACAACGATGTCGAGCATTTGGCTTCTCTCGTGGATGCGATACAAGGACCGAAAATCGTCGTCACCGAAGCCGTCTTTTCCATGGATGGCGATGCAGCACCTGTTCTCGAATTGCAGAAGTTGTGCATCGAGCAAGATGCATTACTCATCGTCGATGAAGCGCATGCGGTGCTGAGCTCGATGCCGCATTCGAGCTATTCGGGCTATGTGCGTATTGGAACACTGTCGAAGACGCTCGGCGCGCTCGGAGGCTGGGTGGCCGGTACTCGATCGCTGATCGACTTGCTGGTGAATCGCGCCAGAACGTTCATCTTCACGACTGCCTTGAGTCCAGCCGATGCCGGCGCGGCGCTGGCGGCAGTGGGTGTGTATTGCAGTACTGAAGGCGATGCACTGCGCGCGCGATTGCGTGGCTACGTGAATGAGATTCGCCCCGGTCACGACTCCCCGATCGTGCCTGTCATTCTGGGAAGCGAGTCCGCCGCGATACGAGCATCGGCAGGGTTGCTCGCGCGCGGTTTGTATGTTCCGGCGATTCGTCCTCCGACGGTTCCTCCTGGCACATCGCGATTGCGAGTCGTGCTTTCGGCCGCGCACACGCCAGAGATGGTCGCGAAGTTGCGTGATGCGCTTGTAGACGTGTCGGTCAACACGGAGTGAGCCATGAGAGAGAGCTCTCGGCGCATCGCTATCGCCGGCACCGGCACAGAGATAGGCAAAACATGGACGGCCGTGCGTTTGATCGAGCATGCACGAAGCCGCGGGTGGCGAGTTGCGGCGCGCAAGCCAGCGCAATCGTATACGGAAGGCGAAGGCCTTACCGATGCGGAACTATTAGCAGCGGCATCCGGCGAGCCTGTGCACACGGTGTGCCCGTCGCATCGCTGGTACGCAATTCCCATGGCGCCGCCGATGGCAGCCGACGTTCTAGGGCGACCAGCAATCAAGCTAGAGGATCTTTTGGCTGAAACTCAATGGCCGAGCGATGCCGATCTCACCTTGATCGAAACGGCCGGCGGTCTGTGCTCACCAATCGCTCACGATGCCGACAATCTCGAGCTGATCGCACGACTCAAACCCACCCAAGTCATCTTGGTTGCCGACGCCGGACTCGGCACATTGAATTCAGTACGTCTATGTCTACGCGCGCTAACGCCAATGCCGACTGTGGTGTTCCTGAATCGGTTTGAGGCGAATCACGAGCTACACAGGCGAAATCGGCTTTGGCTCGAGCGCGAAGGTGTGCAGGTAATCGTACGCGTTGAGGAAGTGACGAGTGACGAGTGACGGGTGACGAGCAAGAGACGGATCGTTCCAATCTTGCCCGTCACCCGTCACCCGTCACCCCTTACCCGTCACTCGCTCAGCATGAGCGCCGGATCCACCATCGCCCCATTCAACGATACCCCCCAGTGCAGATGCGGGCCGGTGACGCGCCCGGTGGCACCGACTGTGCCGATGGTTTGGTTGGCGGCGAGTTGGTCGCCGATTTTCACGTCGATGCGATCGAGGTGACAGTACATCGTCACGAGTCCAAAACCGTGGTCGATGAAGACGGTATTGCCGTTGAAGAAAAAGTTGTCGGCTTCCACCACGGTGCCGGAAGCGGGCGAGCGAATCGGCGTGCCTTTCGGCGCAGCGATGTCCATTCCCGAATGAGGTTTGCGCGGTTGTCCGTTGAAGAAGCGGCGCGAACCGAACGAATCGGACTTCGGTCCGGGAACCGGTGTGGAAAGCGTGAGTGCTGGCGTGCTGAGCTCGGTAAACAATGCTAACGCGGCATCGGAGCGCTCGCGTTCGCTCGCTATTCTCTTCAGGTCTTCAGGGTTGGGGCTGACCTGGCGTTGATTCTTGATCGTGAGATGCTGCGTTCGATAGTTCTTTTCGGTCACTCGAAAAGGAACCTCTACGATCTTAGTGCCAGTATTCACTTTCACCTGGTGTTCGCCAGGCTCCATACCGAGCGGTATGCCGACGATCGCGACCCAACCTTTTTCCGACTTGATCACTGCCGCTCGTCGATCGTTCAACATCGCAGTGGGCGCCTGCACGCCGCCAGGAATAGAGATGATCGCGATGCCGCCAGGTACTCGGCTTTCGCGTGGGAGCGCCAAGCTTGCGATGGACCACAGTGCGAACAGAGCCGCTAACAGAACTTGGCGCAGTCTCATTGAATTCAATTCTGACCTCGAGGATCGGACGGATCGTTTATGGGCAGCTCTAGATTGGGATTATCTGAATCTTGAACGGATTCGACACGTGCTTGGATCTCACCCTTTGCAAGCCGCGCACGAATGCGTTGACCGGGCTTTACTTTCTCGCTGGCGGTAAGCACGCGCCCGCGTTCATCGGACACAATCGCGT
Organism: Steroidobacter sp.; assembly: GCA_025929585.1. Taxonomy (GTDB): domain Bacteria; phylum Pseudomonadota; class Gammaproteobacteria; order Steroidobacterales; family Steroidobacteraceae; genus Steroidobacter. The sequence goes on along the minus strand of JAICPY010000011.1, from coordinate 18,593 downwards.
AACCTCGTTGCAGAGTTGCGAGCGGACTGATGGTATCGAGCATTCCGGCGACGACGGCCAGTCGGCCACGCAGACGTTCCACATTTGCGGTCGCCGAGCGCCTCAATGCCCCGCGTGCGACCGCGAGCCGGCCTTGCGCGGCGGCAACTCGCAATGCGGGTGAGTGCTGACGCAAATGCGCGGCGAGTCTGCGAACTTCGCTTCGGTGCGATGAAATGGTGTGCCTAACGATGCGAAGCATCCGCTGTTCGACATCATCGAGGCGCTGCGCACGTTGACGCAGCTCGATTCCAGGATGCCGCTGGGCAAGCCGGCGCTCCAACCACCCGAAGCGTTCGATTCGACGCCGGAGCGAGCGTTCTACGACGCTCATCAATCGTCTCGTAACGTGCGCGAGATTGCGCGACCATTCGCCACAATCCGGGGCGACGAGCTCCGCTGCGCCGGACGGAGTAGGGGCTCGCTGATCGGCGACGAAATCTGCGATCGTGAAATCGACCTCATGCCCGACGCCGCTTACGATCGGAATCGAGCACTCGAATATGGCTCTTGCGACGATCTCTTCATTGAAGGCCCATAGATCCTCCAACGATCCTCCCCCGCGCGCCACGATCAGAACGTCGCATTCGGCTCGAGCCGACGCCAGCCGGATCGCGGCTGCGATTTGAGGCGCTGCCGCGGCTCCTTGCACTTGTACGGGGTAGATCAGGATGGGAATCGTGCAAAAACGCCGTTTCAGGATCTGCAGCACGTCTCGGATCGCGGCGCCGGTCGGTGAAGTGATCACACCGATGCGGCGAGGCAAGCGGGGTAGGGGGCGTTTGCGTTCGGGGGCAAATAGGCCCTCTGCCGCTAGCTTGGCCTTGAGAACCTCGAAACGGCGGCGCAGTGCTCCTTCGCCCGCTTCCTCGATGTGATCCAGGATGAACTGATAATCGCCTCGAGCTTCGTAAAGGCTCACGCGGCCCCTGGCCAAGACGTGCATGCCGTCCTTCGGGGTGAATTTCGCCAGGATATTGCGCTGTCGAAACATTGCGCAGCGCAGTTGGGCGCTCTCGTCCTTGAGCGAGAAGTACCAATGGCCTGAGGAAGGGCGCGAGAGATTCGACAGCTCGCCCTCGATCCACAGCGCCGGCAAGCCTCTTTCGAGCAGGATGCGGGCTTCACGGTTCAGCCGCGAAGGCGTGTACACCTCGCGTTCGGGAACGGCTGGCGCGGGTGGTGGTAGGGGCGACAGGCCGGAAAATAGATCGGTCATGAAGATAGGCTACCGCCTAGCGGGCGCTCAGTGGGGCGAAATCGGCAGGGCCGGATGATGGACTGGCCGTGCAAATGGCTGGCCTGCACCCTCCAGCGCGACGATCGCTGCTGGCCTCTGAGCGCTGCGCCGCGTACAATGGCGCGCTTTCATCGATAAACGTGGCTCTATCATGCGTATTCTCGAGGAAGCACTCACCTTCGACGATGTGCTCCTAGTCCCGGCGTATTCGGACTTTCTTCCGCGCGATGCGGATTTGAGCACTCAGCTTACGCGTACGATTCGACTGAATCTGCCCGTCATCTCCGCGGCTATGGACACTGTCACGGAAGCACGCCTCGCGATCACGATGGCACAAGAAGGCGGCATCGGCATCATCCACAAGAACATGAGCATCGAAGCTCAGGCACGCGAAGTTCATCGCGTGAAAAAATTCGAAAGCGGCGTGATCCACGATCCCATCACGATCGCCCCCGAGAAGACGATTCGCGAAGTTCTCGAGCTGACCCGTGCGAAGAACATCTCCGGTGTACCGGTCGTCGTTGGCTCCAAAGCAGTCGGCATCGTTACCCATCGTGATCTGCGTTTTGAAACGAAGTTGGATGCACCGGTATCCACCGTCATGACGCCGCAAGATCAGTTGATCACCGTTCGCGAAAACGCACCCAAGGACGAAGTGCTCGCGCTGCTGCACAAGCATCGCATCGAAAAAGTGCTCGTTGTCGATGATAACTTCAATCTCAAAGGCATGATCACGGTCAAGGACTTCCAGAAAGCCACCGAGTTTCCCCGCGCAGCGAAGGACGAACGTGGCGCTCTGCGAGTCGGTGCTGCCGTCGGTACCGGTGCAGACACATTGAAGCGTGTCGAAGCACTGCGCGATGCACGCGTCGACGTCATCGTGGTGGACACGGCGCACGGACATTCGATCAATGTCTTGCAGATGATTCGCAAGATCAAATCGACCTGGCCGGAGCAGCAGGTCATCGGCGGCAATCTCGTCACTGCCGAAGCCGCGCGCGCAATGGTCGAAGCGGGAGCCGATGGAGTGAAAGTCGGCATTGGTCCTGGATCGATCTGCACGACGCGAGTGGTTGCAGGCGTAGGCGTGCCGCAGATCACCGCAGTTGCCAATGTATCGGCGGCACTCAAGGGGACCGGCATTCCGCTGATTGCCGATGGCGGCATTCGTTTCTCTGGAGACATTGCTAAGGCCATCGTTGCCGGCGCGAATTGCGTGATGATGGGCGGAGTGTTTGCAGGCACCGAAGAGTCGCCCGGCGAGGTGGAGCTTTATCAGGGCGCTTCATACAAGTCGTATCGTGGTATGGGCTCGCTCGGTGCGATGGCTCAAGCCCACGGATCGAAAGACCGCTATTTCCAAGATGCCACCGAGGAGCTCGAGAAGCTGGTGCCCGAGGGCGTAGAAGGACGTGTTCCCTATAAAGGATCCGTCGTTGCCATCCTGCATCAGCTCGCGGGCGGATTGAGAGCGGCGATGGGCTATACCGGGAGCCGCACGATCGATGAGATGCGCACACGTCCGTCGTTCGTTCGCATCACCAATGCCGGCGTGCGTGAAAGTCACGTCCACGACGTCACGATTACCAAAGAAGCGCCGAATTATCGAGTGGGATGAAATGGGTTGAGGGTTGACGGTTGACAGTTGAGGGCAGGAACGGCTTTCCATGGCTGCTCATCCTGGTGCCAACTGTCAACCGTCAACTGTCAACTGACAACTAAACCTCGAGAGGTTTTTGCTTGAACGCTCAGTCCGCTGTTCACCCGTCCGCTTCTGCCACGCTCCTGCACCCGCCCGACATTCATGCGCATCGAATCCTGATCCTCGACTTCGGTGCTCAGTACACACAATTGATTGCACGCCGCGTACGCGAGAGCGGTGTGTACTGCGAGATTCATCCCTGGGACATGAGCGAGGAGGCCGTTCGCGCATTCGGCGCGAAGGGCATCATTCTGTCCGGCGGTCCGGAATCGGTCACCGATGAGACGCCGCCGGTCGCACCTGCGTGTGTCTATGAGCTCGGAGTGCCTGTGTTGGGTATTTGCTATGGCATGCAAACTATGGCCCAACAGTTGGGCGGCCGTGTGACCTCCGGTATGCATCGCGAGTTCGGTTATGCCCGTGTCACCGAATCGGCTCCCTGTCGACTATTCGAAGGCCTAGCGGACCATACCGATGAGCAAGGCCGAGCATCGTTCGATGTTTGGATGAGTCATGGCGATCGCGTGGATCAGCTTCCGCCGGGTTTCGTCGCAGTGGCCTTCACGACTTCGGTACCGTTGGCTGCAATGGCGGATGAGTCCAGGCATTTCTACGCGGTGCAGTTCCATCCCGAAGTGACGCATACACTCAAAGGCGTGCAGATGCTCGAGAGGTTCGTGCGCGAGATCTGTGGTTGTGAGGCACGCTGGGACGCAGGCAACATCATTGCCGACTCCATCGCTCGCATACGCGAGCAAGTGGGCCACGACCGAGTTCTGCTCGGACTTTCCGGCGGCGTCGATTCCTCGGTCCTGGGCGCTCTGTTACACAGGGCGATCGGCGAGCAACTGACCTGCGTGTTCGTCGATCATGGCTTGCTACGTTTGCGTGAAGGCGACCAGGTGATGGAGACCTTCGCCAGACATATGGGTGTGCGCGTCATTCGCGTGAATGCCGAAGAACGCTTCCTCTCGGCGCTCAAGGGTGAGACGGATCCGGAGCGCAAACGCAAGATCATCGGCCGGCTGTTCGTGGAAGTCTTCGAAGAAGAATCGTCGAAGCTGGAAGGCATCCGGTGGCTTGCTCAGGGCACGATCTATCCCGATGTGATCGAGAGCGCCGGTGCGAAGACCGGCAAGGCGCATGTGATCAAGAGTCATCACAACGTCGGCGGCTTGCCCGAGAAGATGAATCTGAAGTTGCTCGAGCCGTTGCGCGAGTTGTTCAAAGACGAAGTGCGAAGGTTAGGGGTCGAGCTGGGATTGCCTCGCGAGATGGTCTATCGGCATCCTTTTCCAGGTCCCGGCCTCAGCGTCCGCATCCTCGGCGAAGTCACCAAGCAGTATGCGGATCTGCTTCGGCAAGCCGATGCAATCTTCATCGAGGAACTGCGCAAGCACGATTTATACGATCGCACCAGCCAGGCATTCGCTGTCTTCCTCCCGGTGCGCTCCGTTGCGGTAATGGGCGATGGACGGCGATATGACTATGTCATCGCACTGCGTGCCGTCGAAACGATCGACTTCATGACTGCTCATTGGTCGCGTCTACCTTACGAATTCCTCGACCTCGTCGGCCGCCGCATCACCAACGAAGTCCACGGCATCTCTAGAGTTGTCTATGACATCTCAGGCAAGCCGCCGGCGACGATTGAGTGGGAGTGAGCGCAGCTCACTTAGTGACGGGTGACGTGTGACGAGTGACGAGGAAGATAAGTCTGCGCTAGCGGGGGTAGATTCTCTTCGGATCGACCCGTCACCCCTCACCCGTCACTCGTCACCATCTGACCTTGTCTTCATGTCCCACGCTCTCTCCCTCGCGCGCGAAGCGGAGCGCGCGGGGGAAGTGCCGGTGGGGGCGGTCATCGTCAAGGATGGCGAGATCGTGGGAGAGGGATGGAATCGTCCAATCAGCACTCAGGACCCCACAGCTCACGCGGAAATCGTCGCGTTGCGAGCGGCAGCGCAAAAGCTGGGAAGCTATCGCCTGCTCGATACCACCTTGTATGTCACGCTGGAGCCTTGCGCGATGTGCGCCGGAGCAATGGTTCACGCGCGTGTGAAACGCATGGTGTTCGCCGCCACGGATCCGCGAGCAGGTGCGGCTGGAAGCGTATTCAACGTGGTCCGCAATGACGCGTTGAATCATCGGATTCACTGCGAAAGCGGCCTGCTAGCCGATGAGTGCAGCAGCCTGCTGCGTGCGTTTTTTCTGGCCCGCCGCGCTTAAGACGCTCCACCTGACGTTTCGCTAAGCATTCCCTGTCCGGGGCAATGCTTTAAGTCCATTCGACTAATGGCTAGTTGTGCACGCCGGAATCGCACAACACATCCCGTTTCCTCACCTGCATCGACCACGGCGGTTACCCGCCCGCCGGCCCATTCCAATCAATTTCAATCACCCATGAAGATTCTTGTTCATTTGAACAGTCAACTATGATAATTATTGCTCAACTAGCGTCGAGGCAGTGCCCTCCATGATCGTTAGTGCGGCTTTGTGATTGAAGAGGGGCTCGCTCGCAGCACCCCCCGGGGATTTGGTCTCGGAAGCAGAAAGACTTCCGGCCAGAGGTTAATCGCGAGTTCGTAGAAACATGCAGAGGACCGAATAATGAAGAAGATTCGTGTTCATCGTTTGAGCACTATGGGGATGGTGGCTGGTTCGGCGCTCGTGTCGGCCTTTAGCGCGCAGGCCCAAGCGCAAGCAGTCCCGCAAAGTACCGAGGTCGAGACGGTCGTCGTCACAGGTTCGCGCATCCAACGAGACATCACGGATGCGTCGACGCCGCTCGCTGTCATCAGTTCTGAGGAAATAACACTGTCGGGCGCGTTGAGTATCGACGAGGTGCTGAACGAGCAACCGCAGTTCGTCTCTGCAACCAATGGTGGTGCGACTGCGAACACGGTTCCCGCCGGCTCTGCGGCCGGCGCGTCCTATGTCAACCTCCGTGGATTCGGTCCGACCCGCAGCTTGACGCTGGTGAACGGGCGACGTTTCGCCATCTTCGGCCCGGAACAGGTGACCGACCTCAACACCATCCCAACGGCGTTGATTGAACGCACCGAAGTAGTGACGGGCGGCTCATCTGCAGTGTACGGCTCCGATGCCATCACCGGCGTCGTCAACTTCATCATGAAAGACGACTTCGAAGGCGTCGAAGTCGGCGGGCAGTATGGGTTTGACAGCGCCACCAGCACGCCAACCTACAGCGCTGACCTCACCGTGGGCGGTAACTTCGGAGACGGCCGCGGCAACGCCGTCGTATCCCTGAACTATTACAAGCGCGAAGGATTCACGCGTGCGGAGCGCGGCGATTGGGCAGAACTACCATACGGCGAGGGCTGCGTTACGCCGGAATCGTGGAGCGACAGCATGATCGGCATCGCCAATGGATCGAGTGCCGCCGATTGCGCAGCGTCGGGCGGCAGGATGGGCTTCGTCTTCTCTGGCAGTGGTGATATTCCCAATGGCCGCTTCGCCCTGACACCCGATCAGCGGGCCGCGACACAGGCTCAGCTTGAGGCTGCCGGGCTCGACGGAATGGGCGATACCGGTTTCACGTTCGATGATGCCGGCACGACGCAACGGTTGGCGCAACGCCCAGCGGATGACTTCAACCTAACGCAACACAACTACCTGCAAGTGCCGCAAGAACGCTGGATGCTCAACGCATTCACGCACTACGACTTTGCGCCCCAGGCCACTGGTTATATGGAGTTTCACTTCAGCAATAACCGAGTCGATCAGCAGCTCACGCAGGCGAACATCGGCGGGGACTTCCTGTTCAACGTAGACAACCCGTATCTCGACGAGCAGATGCAGGCGTTATTGGTCGCGCTCGATGCCGCTGAAACCGGACCTAGGACCATACAGCAGGGGCAGCTCACCTACTCAACCACTCCAAACGATGGGTTGGCAATTCTCACCGCAGGGCGACGCTTGGTGGAACTGCCTTTCCGGCACAACATCGATGACCACAACGTTTGGCGAACCGCGTTGGGTGTGAAGGGTGATCTTGGCGATGTTTCGGACAAGTTCCTGCGTAACTTGTCGTATGACGTCTACTACTCCTTCGCTCGCTCCGAAGACTCCAGCCGTCAGGAAGGCGCCGCTTCGCGCAGTCGCTATGCGGCAGCGTTGCTCTCCAGCGGAGGTAACGCACCACTGGCAAATGTCTTCGGGCAGAACCTTTCCGAAGCAGCCGTGAATGGCATCAAGATCAATGCAACCAACGTGACGAATGCGGAGCAGCAGGTCGCCTCCGCTACATTAGGCGGCGAAGCTTTCGATTTGCCGGCTGGGGCAGTGGGCTTCTCGGTGGGCGTCGAGTGGCGCACTGCCGAGGCGGAATACATTCCGGATGAATACCTGCGTTCGGGTGATGTGGTTGGATTCAACCCTGGTCTGCCGACTGCCGGTGACGTCACGGTGAAGGAGATCTTCAGCGAAGTGCGCGTGCCCTTGCTCACCGGTCTGCCCTTCGTGCAGAACCTGACTGCCAACGGTGCTTTCCGTAGTTCCGACTACGACCTCGAAGGCGTCGGCAGAGTGTCGACTTATCTATACGGTCTCGACTGGCGGCTCAACGAGTCTGTCGCGTTCCGTGGGCAGTTCCAACGCGCGATCCGCGCGCCCAACATCGGTGATCTGTACGGCGGTTTGCAGCTGAACTTCTCCGGGCTCACCGATCCTTGCTCCAGCCGCAATACGACGAACCAGTCAGATGCTGTGCGGCAGCTGTGTATCGCTACCGGGGTGCCGGCAACGTCAGTGTTTACTGATGGTGTACAGCCGGATGCCATCATTCCAAACCGCTCTGGTGGTAATCCGAACCTCGAGGAAGAGCGTTCGGATACACGCACCTTCGGTGTGGTGCTCACGCCGGGATTCATTCCGCACCTAGCGGTAACCCTAGATTATTTCGACATCACCCTGGATGGCGCGATCGACCAGCTCGGTGGCGGTGCAGAGAGCACCCTTAACCTGTGTTACTTCACGATCCAAGATGCGACCAGCGATTTCTGCCGCGCTATCCGGCGCAATCCGGCAACCGGTTCGATCACGGTCCCCTATTCGCTGGATGTATTGCAGGCGAACATCGGCGCGTTGGAGACCTCAGGCATCGATTTGCAGGTGCGTTATGGATGGGATGTGGATTGGGGTGGCATTGGGGGTGCGGGCGGCAGCCGCTTCGACGTCAGCACGGCGTGGACCTACACCGATGAGTTCACGGAGACGCCGATGCAAGCCCAGCCGCAGAACAAGAATCGTTGTGTGGGAGCTTATGGCACCATCTGCGGTGAGCCGATTCCGGAATACAAGGGCGTTACGCGTTTGACTTGGACGACCGGAGCGCTGGGCGTGAGCCTCAGACATCGGTTCATCGACAGCGTGACGACCGACCGTATCGTGCTTCCGCGGACCTCTGGTCGCACTCCGCCGCCTGCAGACTCGATGACGAATGCGAAGTTCGATGTGAAGAACTATCTCGATCTCTCGCTGACGTACGACCTCGGCGACACGGCGGAGCTCTACGCCGGTGCCAATAACATCTTGGACACCGATCCTCCGATCGTTGCTGGCTTCGGTGGCTACGGTAATACGTTCCCCGCAACCTACGACTACGCGGGCGTGACGTTCTTCATGGGCGTCAAGGTCAATACGTTCTGATTGCGTTTCCAAGGCGAGCGTGCCTGTCGCACGCTCCGATTGACGAAGTGTTGGAGCGAGTGTGTGTTATTGAGTGAGTGAAGCAGGGGGAGGGTGCGACGGCCTGTGCGTCGCACCTTTTCTCTCCCGCTTTGCCGTTGGTCCATAGACAAAAAACTTGAGTGGGACCTTCTCTGTTTATCGCGGCCAGCTAGAGATGCGCCTGTCCGTCCTCCTCGACGCGTATTGCGCCAGCAGATGCTATCCGAGATTGCTCCACACAGGCGTCGAACTCGTGCCTTCATTCCCTGCTTGAATCCTTGCGGTGCCGTCCGGCCGAGGATTACCTGCAGCAGCATCTGTTCCCAGTGCGTGCGTAATCGTGGCGGAGAGAAAGGATTTGAAAACAGGCAAGTAACTTTGACTATAAGCAAAGCTACAGAACGAAAAGCGAACCGGCATCCATTGTCACTCCCCGAAGTCCGCGTATTTGCAGTTTTTCCACCGGAACTGATGACAATTGGTTAGCGTCCGATTTCTCAGGTATTCTCGGAAACACCTATCCCTTCACGTCGCGAGCCGTGGTCGGCCGCCTAGTGAGTTCACATGCAGCGGGCGTCCGGTGCCTACGGCGATGGCCTCGCGAAGTACTTCCGGTCCGACGCGAGCTCGCATCTAGTCACCACCGCTGTGCGCAAGTCCAAGCTCGCGGTGACTCGCATTCGGCGTGACACGCCCGGACATGGTCTGACGTCTCCGCTACCGCCCGAACGGGCGTTCTCAGTTCTACTGCAACTGAGAGACTCGCCCAAGCGCGAGCTGTTCATTGCCGGGCGTTCCGTCTATCGCGGCGGTTATGGCGCCAGAACAACCAGCATTGTTGATCTCGAGCAGGAGCCGACCGCCAATCTTCAAAGTCCGTTCGACGTGATGCACTTCTACGTGTCGCGCGCCGCGCTCAACGAAATCACCGACGAGCAGGGCGCGCCGCGCATCGATACGCTCACTTGCGAACGCGGCGTGTTCGATCCTACGGTCTGGCATTTGGGACAAGCGCTGTTGCCTGCACTCGAGCATCCGCACGAGATGGGTGCGATGTATGCGGATCACCTGCTGATGGCGACGCACACCTACTTCGCTGTCGCCTTCGGCCGCATGCGGCTGCCCTCATACAGCAGGCGCGGCGGATTGGCGCCATGGCAGGTCCGCTGCGCCACCGAGCTCATGATCGCACGGCTGTGCGAGGACATTCCGCTGTCCGAACCCGCGAACGCATGCGGCCTTTCGCCGAACTATTTCGCTCGTGCGTTCAAACAGAGCGTGGGGACGCCGCCGCATCGCTGGTTGTTGCTGCAACGGGTGCTGCGCGCCAAATTGTTGCTGCGCGATGCGGATTTTTCGCTGACAGACGTCGCCGCTGCTTGCGGCTTTGCGGACCAGAGCCATTTCACGCGCGTATTCACGAGCATCGTCGGCGCGAGCCCCGGCGCCTGGCGCAAACAAGTTCAATGATCGCGCGGCGGATTTCGCGAAGAGTCGGCGGTAACCTGCAATAACTCCCTAGTGCCTGCGGCCAAACTCGCTCGGCACTTCAGTCCTCAAGGGAGTAACTTCGGTGGAAACACAAATTGTCGTCCGCGCTCTTGCGTGGACGTGTGCAAGCTTGTTGACATTCGCCGCGCCGACGCAGGCCCAGACCTTCGACTTTCCTGCCGGCTTTCGCACACAGCAAATCCAAACCAACGGAACGACGCTGCATGTTCGCGTTGGCGGAACAGGCTCGGCAGTCGTGCTCATCCACGGCTATGGCGATACCGGGGACATGTGGGTGCCGCTGGCCACGGCTCTCGCGCGTGACCACACCGTGATTGTCCCGGACCTGCGCGGGATGGGACTTTCCGCGCTTGCTACCAGCGGCTTCACGAAGAAGAACCAGGCGGAAGACATCGCCGGTGTGTTGAACGCGCTGAATATCAAGCGCGCTGATGTCGTCGGCCATGACATTGGCAACATGGTTGCTTACGCGTTCGCGCAGGCTCACCAAGACCGCACCTCGCGGCTCGTAATCATGGACGCGCCGGTGCCTGGAATCGGCCCGTGGGAAGAAGTTCTCAAGAACCCATTGCTTTGGCATTTCCGTTTCGGCGGACCGGACATGGAGCGTCTGGTCGCGGGGCGCGAGCGTATCTATCTCGATCGATTCTGGAACGAGTTCTCCGCTGATCCGACGCAGTTCCCCGAAGCCGCTCGCCGTCACTACGCGGCACTGTATGCGCAGCCGGGACGTATGCATGCAGGATTCCTGCAGTTCGCGGCTTTCGATCAGGACGCAATAGATAACCGCGCGTCGGCGGCACTCGGGCGCCTGAAGATGCCCGTGCTCGCCATCGGCGGCGATCACTCGTTTGGGTCGACTATGGCCTTCGTCATGCGTTTCGCCGCCGATGACGTTCGCGAGGTGGTGATTGCCAATTCGGGTCATTGGCTGATGGAGGAACAACCTCAAGCAACCGTCGCAGCTATTCGCGCTTTCCTGGATAGCGACGGTGCGCTGGCGCAGGCCCGGCTCACATCAGCGGAGGTAGATGCGCTAGCGCGCGAGGGCGCCCGTGCAGGCACTTCCGGGCTGAGCGGCGTGCAGACGACGGTTCTTTCGGGAAATCCAAACATGCCCGGACCGTACGCGTTCGAGATCCGGGTTCCCGCCCATACGCGCATTGCCGCACACACGCATGGCGACAACCGAACGGCACTCGTGGTCTCTGGCGAATGGCACTTTGGATACGGTGCAGAGGCTGATGAGGCAGCGACACGCACGCTCGGGCCGGGCGGCTTCTACACCGAACCCGCGGATCAACCGCATTTCGCTTTCACACGCGATCTTCCGGCAGTCGTGTACATCACCGGTCAGGGCCCGACGGATACCGCCTATGTCGTTGCCGCCGACGCTCAAGCAAACAAATAGGAGAGAGTCATGGCGTCGTACAAGGCCATTCGCGATCCAGTAATCGATCACTTGCTGACACCGCAAAACGCCGCGCTGGTGATCATCGACTTTCAGCCATTGCAGGTGAGTTCGATCCAGTCCCGCTCCAAGCGCGAACTGGTCACGAATATCACCGCGCTCGCCCGAATCGGAAAACTCTACGAGTTGCCCATCGTGCTTTCCACTGTGAATGTGAAGACGGGGCGCAATCAACCCACGATTCGCCAGATCACAGAAGTGTTGAGCGGCACCGAAGCCATCGATCGCACTTCAATCAATGCCTGGGAAGACGAAGATTTCGTCCGCGCTGTGAAGGAAACTGGCCGGAGAAAACTCATCATGGCGGCGCTTTGGACCGAGGTTTGCCTGGTTCATCCCGCGCTGGATGCAATCAAAGAAGGCTTCGAGGTTTATCCGGCTATCGATTGCGTTGGCGGCACTTCGCCCGAAGCACATGAGTTTGGCGTGCAGCGTCTCGTTCAAGCGGGCGGGAAACCAGTGGGCTGGGTGCAAGTCATCTGTGAATTGCAACGCGACTGGAACCGTGAGAAGACCACGCCCGGATTCGCAGAAATACTGTTCGGGGTCGAAGGGCACTGACGTGCGCCAAATTTGCCCTCACGACCTATGCCATGCAGGCATAGGTCGCGATGAAGGTTTCGAACAGCCGATTACTCCGTTGCTTTCAGCATCCCATTCATTTCTAACCACAGCATGAACTGCGGGAACCAGCCAGTGCTGGTTTTGCCTGGGTTGCCGAGGCCGAAGCCGTGGCCGCCGTTTTGGTAGAGATGAAACTCGACTGGCCGGCCAGCGTTCTTCCAAGCCGAAATAAGGCCGTACTCGTTGTTGGCGAATAAAGGGTCATCCGCCGCGAGCGCGACGAACATTGGTGGCGCATCGGCCGGCACATCGACTGCCTTCTGCGAGCCATAGATTGGCGCGATGAAGGCGGGTTTGTTTTCCTTTGACTGCAGCGTCGCCGCCATGGTGGTGCCGGCTCCCGCCGAAAATCCCATCATGCCGATTCGGTCGGGATCGATATTCCATTCTTTGGCACGCGCACGCACGAGTTTGAATGCCGCCGTTGCGTCTTCCAACGGTAAGGCTACAGGCGAGCGTGTCGACGCCGCGGTTCCGGGTGGTGGTGGCGCTCTGAGCGCATCGCCTTGGTCGAAATCCGCCCATTTAGGCGCAGTCGGCAGCAGCCGGTACTTCAATACGAATGCCGCAACGCCTTTCTCATTGAGTGCCTGTGCGACCTCCCATCCTTCGTTGCCCATCGAGAGGATTCGAAATGCTCCGCCCGGTGCGATGATCACGGCTGCGCCGTTTGCTTTGTCGCGATCTGGCAGGAATGGCGTGAGCGTCGCACGCGAGACATTGCGTACGAACGGATCGCCCCACTGTTTGTACCAACTCTCTTGTGCTGTCTGACCCGCGACACCGCCGGTGTTGAGAGGAATCGCGTTCGGCTCGCCCGGTGCCTCGATCTGCGTCTTCGGTGCGTCTTGCGCGATCGCCGTTATGGAGATGGCAAGCGTTGCAGCAAGCAGGCCGCAAGTCATCGTGCCTCTGATGAAAGCTGTCAATGCATTCTCCCTATTATTGCTGTGGTTGAGATCAGATCATGCCATGACGCGGGATGATGCCGCATCACTCCCTTTTCTGGAACAGAGCACACACTCGCGATCGAAGCCAGCTATTGCGCTGATCGTGATGAAACTTTCGATGCCAGAATTGCTTCAACTGAATTCGTGGTGGGGCGAAAGGCAAGCCAATCGTGCGAACGTTGGCTGAAAGATCTGCGAAGTAGCGCGCCAGTGGTTCGGGAACAGTCACGATCAAATCCGACTGCGCCACGATAATCGGAGCGCTCGCGAAGTGAGGTGTCGAGAGCACGACTTGGCGCCGCAGCTTCTTGCGAGCCAAGTAGCGTTCAATCACCTCTTCTGTGCGACTCTCGGCGTGAACGACGGCATGTTCGAGTTGGAGATACTGCTTGAGAGTGAGCTTACGGGCTGTGACCGGATGATCCAGCCGCACCAAACTTGCAAACGTGTCTGAGAAGAGTACCTGTTGGAAGAAATTGCTTTTCTTCAGATCAGGGAAATATCCCACCGCCAAATCGATACTGCCGCTCTCGAGCCCTTCGCCCACGAGCGCGGCAGGCAAGCTGACAGAGCGAACGAGCGCATTGGGAGCGTGACGTCGCAGGTCTTTGAGAATGGCCGGTAAAAAGACGACTTCGCCAACGTCGGACAAGGCGATGCTGATGGTCTGCTGCGTGGTCTTGGGATCGAACGTAGGCGTTGAGACAATGTCAGTCCCTACTTTATCGAGCACCTGGCGCGCAGCTTCGATGAGCGTCACGGCTCTTGGAGTGGGCTGCATGCTATTGCCAGAGCGGACGAACAGCGGATCGTCGAAGAAGCCGCGCAACTTGGAGAGCGCGCCGCTGATCGCCGGCTGACTCTTCTGAAGGGTCAACGCCGCACCGCTCACACTGCGCTGTTTCTCCAAAGCAACCAAGACATAGAGAAGGTTTAGATCGAGTTGCAGCATTTTCGAGGTTATCAGTTTCTCTGATACAGCCAATATAGCGGATCGCGTTGCCTAATACAGGGTCCTACACGAAGATCCGGAAGATCCGATTTCCTATCAACCTTGTGTTCACGTTCAGCGGCAAATGCAGCGATTCACTTTGACGCTATCTGGCCCAGACCGGATGGGCATCGTTGCCGCCGTCGCCAGCTTTCTGCTCGATCATCGCTGCAACATCTTGGAGAGCGCGCAGTTTGGCGATCCCGCGACGACGCAGTTCTTCATGCGGGTGTCGTTCGACTCGAGCGGCACTGCGACGGCGACAAGTCTGAAGGCGGCGTTTGCCAAGGTAGCCGATCAATTCTCATTGCAGTGGGCTATCTACGATGCCGCGGTAAGGCCTCGAGTGCTGATCATGGTTTCCAAGTTCGGTCATTGCTTGAACGATCTCCTGTATCGACATCGGATCGGAGCGTTACCGATCGAGATTCCGGCCATCGTCTCTAATCATCGTGACTTCTATAAATTGGCAGCTCAGAGTGACATCCCGTTTCACCACCTGCCGGTGAATCCTGAGAACAAGGAGAAGCAAGAAGAACGCTTGCTCGACATCGTTCACCAGGATCGCTGCGACTTGGTGGTATTAGCGCGCTACATGCAGATCTTATCGCCCAGCGGATGCGCTGAGCTGGCGGGGCGCGCAATCAACATACATCACTCGTTTTTGCCTAGCTTCCAAGGAGCAAAGCCGTACAAGCAGGCACACGACCGAGGTGTGAAGCTCAGCGGCGCCACCGCGCACTATGTGACGCCTGAATTGGATGAGGGACCCATCATCGAGCAGGACGTTGCACGTGTTGATCACTCGATGAGCGTCGAAGCCTGCGCTGGTGTGGGTCGCGATGTTGAATGTGCGGTGCTCGCGCGCGCGGTGCAGTGGCACGTCGAGCACCGAATCCTTCTGAACGGTAACCGCACAGTGATCTTTCGCTAAGCGTGCCGTATCACTTTCATGCCAATGCCAATCAATCTGCGAGGCTCTCACCCATGACTCAACAATCCCTCGAAGGTCTGCTCAAGGGCACACGCAGCACGGTGTCGATGCTGCGCAATTCGCAGATCGGCGCGTACGTATATCCGGTCGTTCCCACCGAGTTCAGCAACTGGCGCACTGAGCAGCGCGCCTGGCGCGAGACCGCGGTGCTGTTCGACCAATGCCATCATATGGCGGAGATCACGATCAAAGGTCCCGATGCGCTGAAACTGTGTTCGTATACGACGATCAACAGCTTCAATAATTTTGCGCCGGGCAAAGCCAAGCAAATGGTGCCGACGAGCTACGACGGATATGTCATCGGTGACGGCATTCTTTTCTACTTGGACAAGGACGAACTGTTGTTTGTCGGTCGCGCGCCGACGGTCAATTGGTTGCAGTTCCACGCGGAAAGCGGCGCCTTCAAAGTGGACTACATTCGAGATGACCGCTCGCCCTCGCATCCGAACGGAAAGGCCGTTTCACGTCGCCACTATCGTTATCAGATCCAGGGTCCGAAAGCGGCGGAGGTGTTGCAGAAGCTGAACGGCGGTCCGCTGCCCGATATCAAGTTCTTCAACTTCGACCTGATCAATATCAAGGGGCGCAAGGTGCGCGCGTTGCGTCATGGCATGGCGGGCGAACCGGGCCTTGAGATCTTCGGACCCTATGAGGAGCGCGATGAGATTCGCGCCGCGGTGATGGAAGCGGGTAAAGACGTCGGGATCGTCGCAGTGGGCTCGCGCACCTATGCGAGTAACACACTCGAATCGGGCTGGATTCCTTCTCCACTGCCCGCCGTTTACACAGGCGAGAAGATGAAACCGTATCGTGACTGGCTACCGGCCAACGGGTATGAGGGAACTGGGTCCATCGGCGGAAGCTTCGTGTCGGAGCGCATCGAGGACTACTACTTGACACCGTATGAGCTGGGCTATGGACCGTTCGTGAAATTCGATCATGACTTCATCGGTCGTGAGGCACTCGAAGGAATGCTGCAGGAGAAACGTCCACAGCGGAAGAAAGTCACGTTCGAGTGGAATGGCGAGGATCTCAGCCGAGTGTTCGTCTCGCTATGCGATCGAGGCAGCGAACCGTTCAAGTTCTTCGATCTTCCTATCGCGAACTACGCGTCCTCTTCATATGATGCCGTTACGATGAACGGCAACGTCGTCGGACTATCGATGTTTACCGGCTACAGCCACAACGAACGCTGCGGTCTGTCGTTGGGTGTCGTGGATCAAGACATCGATGTTGGCGATGTGCTTACGCTAGTGTGGGGAGAAGAGAACGGCGGGACGACAAAGCCGACCGTGGAGCCCCACAAGCAATGCGAGATCCGCGTCAAAGTGGCGGCGGTACCATATTCGCGCGATGCACGAGAAGGCTATCACCAGGGTTGGCGTACTCGGCAGGTCTGAACGCCGAGGCATCTATGCAATTGCGCCAACCCGAATCGCGCGGGGCATCCCGGCAGTTGCAGACGATCGTGCAACTCGCCCGGGATGCTTCGATCGAGCTCAACGTCCAGGATTTGAAGGATCTGGATGCAAGCCGAGCCTTTTTGTCGCACGGCAAGCGCGTTTACATCAGTCACCTGCCGAAGCAGCGCTGGGATGATACGTGGGTGGCGTGCCAGAAGGTCCACGCCGCTGGCTTCGATCCGATCCCGCACATTCCAGTGCGACTGATCGAAAGCGAAGCGGCACTCGATCGGATGCTCGAGCACACCGTCAGCGCGCAAGTGAAGGAGCTTCTCTTGATTTCGGGCGACTATCCGAATCCTGCGGGTCCTTATTCAACCGTCGCGGACGTGCTGCGAGCCGGCAAGCTGCATCAACATGGATTGAAGAGAGTGTCATTCGCTGGGCATCCCGAAGGGCATCCCACCGTGCCACTCGAGGAGATTCGGCGATCGGAACTGGAGAAGGCCGCCTTGGCGGAGCAGGTTGGTATCGAAACGACGTTCGTGACTCAGTTCTTTTTTGAAGCGGCGCCATTCTTGCGCTGGGCTTCCGACCTGCGGGTTCAGGAAATAGAACGAGCTCGACTCGTGGCGGGGATCTCTGGACCTGCTGGAGTAGCCACGCTACTCAAGTTCGCGCGACGCTGTGGAGTGGGCCCTTCGATTCGCGCACTCGTTGCCCGCCCAAGCGCCTTCGCGAAGTTGATCGGCGAACATGGGCCAGAGGAAGTGGTGCGCGACCTTGCTAGTGCTTACGCGGCAGACGCGAGCACGTTCAGCGGTCTTCACTTCTTCTGCTTCGGTGGTTATCTGCGCACGTGTGAATGGCTCAACAAAGTGGCAGCGGGTCGAATCCTCCTGAGCGAGCACGGCTTCGCGGTCGAGTAGCATTAACCGTGCGAGCTGTCAGTTTCGCTTCTCGTTGATACATGGCTCGCTGCGCGAGATCGATGACGTCGCGTGATGCGTTTGTTTCGATCCGGGCACTTGCACGTGGCGTATGCAATGCGCGGTTCGCGTCGCCACATATCGCGCCTTACGGAATTGCGCAATCGACGTTTGATCTCATCAAGCTAGCCGCGCGAATTGATGAACGTTTACTCGCTTACTGAAACTGACTTGCGGGGCCGTGCTATGGTCTCGCGCTCGCGTTGAACTTGAAGAGCAGGCTGCGCTGATGTCCCACCGATTTACAAAGTTCGCTGTGGCAGCATTGATAGGGCTGTCCACGCCGGCGCTCGCTGTCGACGGGCAGGCTGGCATGCATGATCCCTCCACGGTCATTCAGCACAATGGTCGCTTCTATTCGTACGGCACCGGTAACGGCTTACCGATTTCGGTATCAGATGATGGCTGGACGTGGCGACGAGAAGGATCGTTGATGTCGGCGCTGCCCGGAGGTAAGCCAGGCCCAGAAGTGCTCGCCCGAGGCGGCGATAACACCTGGGCACCGGATGTGATCAAGATCGGTGAGAAGTTCTTCGTCTACTATTCCGCGCCTGGGACGCAGCCGAAGTCGGCCATTGGTCTGCTCGTGGGGCGCACCCTCGACCCGCAGTCTCCGGACTACCAATGGGAAGATGGTGGACCTGTCGTCTGGTCCGATGGCATAGAGGACTGCAACGCCATCGATCCCGGTGTGTTCCTCGATCCTACGGATGGACGGTTGTGGTTAACGTACGGCTCTTACTTCGGTTACATCCGCCTCGTCGAGCTCGACCCTAAGACGGGACAGCGTTTGCATCCGCGGCGCGCGCCCGTCAACGTCGCGATCAATTCGGAAGCCTCGATCGTTATTTATCGTGACGGCTGGTATTACTTGCTCGTCACGCACGGTTCTTGCTGTGCCGGCGCCAACTCTACGTACAACATCCGAATGGGTCGCTCGAAGAAAGTGACCGGCCCGTATCTCGACAACATGGGCATCGACATGAT
>JAICPY010000072.1 GCA_025929585.1 Steroidobacter sp. | reverse complement strand
GGAGCGCGTGCCCGTCAAAGCCACTGTGAAGGATAAGGAAGGCAAGGACGTCGAGTTCGTCATTGGCAAGTTCGATGTGCAACTCGCGGCGGCGTGGTCCATTAGCGATCCAGCAACGATCGCGCGAGTCCCAGCCATGTACGCGCTCATGGATGACGGCGAGTTCTCGCAGGTGGCTGCGATGCTCTATCAATACTTGCGAGGTCCTGGGGCCAACCATTTTAGAGGCATGCCCGAGGCAATGGACGGCGCCTCAGGCATCTCGAAAGCGCGAGCCAAGCTAGTTCGCGACCAAGCGGAGACATCGTTACTAGGCGATGCGCTCAACTTTCCGATGCCGCACATGGCAGATGCATTCAAGAGCTTGGATTTGGGAGAGGACTTCCGGTCACCGGTTCGCACGGCTGTTCCCACGTTGCTGTTCAGCGGAACGTTGGACGGCCGCACCTATCCGGAAAGTGCAGCACAAATCGCGGCCGGTTTTTCCAACGCGACCCTGATTACCGTCGAGAACGGCGGCCACAACATCTTCGAAGCTGTACCCGCAATCCAAGAGATGATCGTGATGTTCATGCAAGGCAAGCCGATCACCACGACCAAGCTGACGCTTCCAGCACCCACATTCGTTCGCTGAAATCTGAGATAGAGAGATCTGAGTTAGAGAGATCACTGAGGAATCGTGAACGTCGAATCCACGACAGCCCAAAACGCCGCCTTGGGTTGACGATCGTGATCGAACATGAGGGGGCTGTTCAGCCGCCCCTGGTGGAACGCCGTCAACCATGTGTGTGCATCGTGCAGGCCCCAGGTAGTCACGGAGTCGATGCTTGCATCGTGGGTACGGAAAAGCTCGTACAACTCCCGATATAGCTGCGCTTGAGCTGCCAACACCGCGACCGGGGGCGTCGGACCGTAATCGGCCAAGCACGTATTGATGTCGGCAGGACACGTCGGTGGATCCTGATAGATATTGATATCGAGCTCCGTGACGTGATTCAGGAGAGTGCGCTGTTCCACCGCGGTCAGTGCTGCATCGATGGTGTCCACATTCGCGGCCAAGTTCAGGTGCAGTTGATGCCCGACACCATCGATCGGCACTCCCTTTGCGATCAAGTCATCGACAATCACGAGCAGATTGGCCAGCTTAGCCGGCCGCTCGGTTAGATACTCATTGATAAACAAGCGCGCGTCGGGGTCGGCCGCGCGCGCGGCGCGAAACGCGATCTCGATGTACTCCGCGCCATCACCGCCGCCGACGCTGAACGCTTCATACCAAGGGCTGTCCGTGCGGTAGGTTTGGCCGTCGGTGTCGCTGGCCACTTCGTTCACGACATCCCATGTATAGATGTCGTCCGCGAAGTGCGTGACGACATCAGTAATGTACTGTTCCAAGCGTTGGCGCACGAGTGCGCGGTAGGTCGCGGGATCTTCCTCCTTCGGACCTTCGAAAAACCAATCGGGGGCAGTGAAGTGCCACACGAGCGCATGGCCACGAATAGCCATATTGTTGGCGCGCGCAAACTCAACCAGACGATCTGCCGGTTCAAAGTTGTAGCCGGCCTGCGAGGGATCTTCGGGCGCAATCGTGTCGGGCTTCAGCGCATTCTCCGCCGTGATGCTGCTCATGTGCTTCTCGAGCAGATCCCGATCTGACTCCACCAACAGCTGATCAGGTTCGATCGCCGCACCGACACGGAAGTATCCGCCAAGCACGTCCTTCATCGCAGGCGCGGCGGCTGGATCAGGCAGCTGAGAGACTGGCGGTAAAATTGGACCACCCGATGGCGGCTGATTGTTCGTTCCAGAACCTCCGCCACCGCCGCATCCCGTGAGCGCCGATACCACAGCGCCAAGCAATAGGGTTCTGAGAAAGTGCAGTCCTCTTTTCATCTGCATGTTGCGATCTCTTGTGTGGCCGTTCGGAACGACCTTTGTTGTTGATGACGCGAGTGCAAGCATACACGTTCAACGGCACCGACTCACGACGTCATGCAGGTCTGTCCGGCGACGCAAGCCGGCAGTCTTCGATCCGGCGCACGCGCGCCGCTGCGCTGAACGAACCATCACGCGTGCGCGAGTTCACATTCGATCTGAGTAGGCGTTCACGCCGCGCGCCGGCTCATGTGCACGCAGTCACATCGGCATCTGTCCTGTATTGAGGGCGTCGTCACAGTTTCCTTACCTAGGCCATGGCGTATCCAAAATTGGGAATGCGCCTCGAAAGGCTCGTCACTAGCTTTCGGCGCACTGCGTGATCGATTCGCGCAACGCGAAATACAAGAAAGCCATACTTTGAGGAGACAAGTGATGAAGTCCTTCGCGCCTACCGGCCGCAATGCGCTCAGTGCGCTGTGCAGCCTAATTTTGGCATCGCAACTCGCCGCGTGTGGCGGCAGCAGTGGCGGCAGCTCGAATACGCCGCCGCCTTCCGGTAACAATCCTCCCCCGCCTCCGGAGACCGTCAGTCTGACACTGACGGGTAAGGTGACCGATGAGCCGATCCCCAGCGCGGAGGTGACAGCCACGATCGGTGAGCAGACGTTCACGGCGACGGCAGGCACCGACGGCTCGTATAGCCTCGAGATCGAAATTGAGGAAGCGAACGCCGGCGAATTCGTCACGTTGAACGCACGCGGTGTAGATGATCAGGCATTCGTCGAATTCACTAGCCTGGCCGGTTCCTTCCAAACACTGGCGGCACAGGCGGGAGATGACGGCACACTGTCGGCGAGCGAAAACTTTGCGACCCAGATCACTAACGTCAGCACCGCACAGGCGGTGTTCCTGCAGCAAGCCAATGGCGGGCAGCCAATTACCAGCGATGCGGTTCTGCAAAGCTTGGCGTCACAGGTCAACGCGCAGGACGTGCTGAATCTCGCCGCGGCGATCAAGCTCGCCGTAGACGATCCCACGAACAATCCGCTCCCCGAAGGGCAAACGTCGATTCTCGCACTCGCCGCAGATCCGGCGGCGCGACAGAGCTTCATCAATGCGCTCTACGAGAGCAACCGCGCCGCGTTCAACGCCGCGCAGGTAGCGATTGCGCAAGATCCAAATCTCACGCAGCCGCTCGAGAACAGCGTGATCGAAAGTTATCTGGAGAACGAGGGCTTCACGACTGCGTTGCTTTCCACGGATGCGGCGTTCACCTTCAACTACACGGGCCGCGTTCAGCATTTCAATCTCAACGCCGGCGGCGTGGGCTCAGAGAGCTCGGAAACGTACGAACAGAACTTCACTTGGACGCTCGATGGCTCGAAGATCCAGATCGCATACGAGCAGCCGGTCGTGACCTACAGCTGGGACAGCACGACGTGTGGCACTACGTTCGCCCAATACCAGGGTCGCTACGTGACCGAGGGAGCGACCATCACGTTCCTCGATTCACGCACGGTCGCCATCACCACCAGCAGCGATGTTACGTACGAAGAATGTCCTGATCTCAACACGGAAGATCTCGTGTCGACTTCTGCACGCACCGTGTTGTCGATGGACGACTTCGAGGTGATCGACATGGAGGAGAAATATGGTCAGGCACAGACCATCTACGTCTGGGACAGCGTCAAGAATGAAGTCGTAGCCGATGTCGCGGAGATCTCCGAGGACGGTAACGGCCGGACACTGCTCACCAACTTGACCTTCACGTGGGAGATGAACGCGGACGGTGGTCCTGAAGAAGTAGGCAAGATCGTGCAACTTGAGTTCAGCAACGGCTCGGAAGCTCAGTACCTTTCCTTGCGCGACGTCGATGATCTCGCTAGCGACCTCTTCTGGGAGATCAGCACCAGCCCAACCGGTCCCGTGCTCATGGGCGCTGCTGCTTCCATATTCGCCGATCCGGAGTATGCAGTGACCGAGATTACCCCAGCGGATGTGGTGGGGCGTTACTACCAATTCGGCATCGGTGACGAAATCGGAGGCGATTCGCGCCTGAAGGGCTTCCGCATGCGCTTCGATGCCGATGGTACAGGTGCGCAGGAAGAAGACTTCATCGACACCGATGACAGCGTCGTGATACTCGACGAAACTGTGCCCGACAACGAGTCTCGTGCGTTCCGCTGGACCATCGAGGAAGGTGTCGTAGGCATCGAGGTGGTGGTTCGCAGAACCTGGGACCGTGCGAATGAGCAGTACAACTGCGTGTTCGACGGCGTGAACGCTGACTGCGTTCTGTTCGACGAACGCCGTATCATTCCGATCGTTGTAAACGACACAGGCCGGTACTACTGGCTCGAAGTGAGGCGCTCTGCCCCGTCAGGTGGCGCGGTGACTGCCGAGACACCAGCGACACATCTGGCGCGCTTCTACGATCACGAGCCGTTCGAGGACGCGGCAGCCGTAGGCATGGCGAAGGCTCGTGTCAGTCGCGAAGCAAACAAGCCGCGTGAGCTATTGCGCGGTCCCACGTTACGTTGATCGTTCCTGCACGATGCGAAAAAGGGCGGCGCAAGCCGCCCTTTTTCTTTGCAGCCGCGCCCGGGTGTCCAGGTTGCGATCCATCTTAAGGCGGAGGCAAAACACAACGATGTGAGACTCCCTTGCACTAGCGAGCAGAGTACTGCAGTGCAGCGAATACCGATTGCGTGGGAATTGTTTGAGTCCCCTAATCGAAGTAGTTCGGTCGCGGTGGGCACTTTGGCGGGTGCATCCGCGTCTACTTAGACCGCCGCAGAGTGTAAGAGCCAGCGTGTGAGTGCCGACCAGAGAAGTGACCCAGAGATCTCGCCGTTGCTGAAGGGACACGCGCAATGGCCGGCGGCCGTTCTCGTGCTGGTAGGACTCGTGTTGTCGCTCGGCAGTTTCTTCATGTTGCGCGCTGCTGAGTTCTCCCGCGCGCAAGCGGAATTCACTGCCGAGACCGATCGTTGGCGCGCCCTTATCCAGGAGCAACTGACATATACGGTTGAAGGGCTGCGGTCTGTCTCTGCGTTCCTAGACAGCAGTGAAGAAGTAACGCGCGCTGAGTTCAAATCATTCACGAGCGCGATACTCGCGGCGCATCCAGAGATTGTCTCTATCGAGTGGATCCCTCGCGTGGGCGCACTCGAACGTGTTCAGTTCGAAGAGCAGGCGCATGCAGAAGGCCTGGCCGACTACCGCGTCAAAGATGTCGGTGAGTCGGGAAGCTTCATCGATGCCCCGGATCGATCCGAGCATTATCCGATCTACTACATCGAACCCTTTCAAGCGAGTCGCGAGCTTCTCGGACTCGATTACGCGGGGCGGCCCCTGCGCTCAGAAGGCATGCGTCGAGCTCGAGATACCGGCGAGCTCGTTGCGGTGACTGGCTTCCGGATGTTGGAGAAGCCGACCGAGGTAGATCCACTCAACACAGCGATGTTCTTACCTCGCTACTCTAGTGAGTCCTCGCCAACGACTACCGATGAGCGCCGAGCCAACAATGTCGGTTTCGTCGTAGCTATCGTCAAGATCAGTGCAGTGCTCGAGAACGTGTTCGACCAATTCGCTCCCGTGGGTATTTCGCTCGAGATCCAACCGCCCCGCGAACCTTCGGGTCAGCCGCTTCCTCTTCAAAATCCGACTGAGCTCGCGGCCTACGGTCTGCAATCGAAACAGACGCTCAGCTTGCCCCAGTTGGATTTTCAGTTGGTCGCGCGGGCGACATCGGAATTTCCAGAACGGCCAAAATATGCATTCGCTTGGGCTGCACTCGGTTGCGGACTCGCACTGACAGCCTTGGCGTTAGGATATCTGCAATCGCTGCGAAGGCACTTCGGTCAGCGATCCGAGCTCGAGCTCGAACGTAGTCGATTGTTCAATCTGACACCCGATCTTCTCTGCATCGGTGACTTCGATGGCTATTTCAGGCAATTGAGCCCGGCATGGGAGCGCACTCTTGGGTATCGTCGCGATGAGCTCATGAGCCGCCCCTTCTGGTCCTTCATTCACCCGGATGACATTGCTAGCACGCAAGACTGTTTGCGTCACCTTGCTAGCGGCGGCGAGGTGATCGACTTCGAGAATCGCTATCTTCGTCATGATGGTGCGTGGAGATGGTTCGAGTGGCGCGCGATTGCGGCCCCCGAGCAGAGCCTTATCTACGCAAGTGCTAGAGACGTTACAGAGCAGCGCGAAACTAATCGGGCGTTGAAGCAGGCGCGTCGCTTCTCCGAACGCGTGACGGAGGTCATGCCGAGCGTGCTCTATGTAGATGATCTAGTGGAGCACAAAAACATCTTCATCAACCAGCAGGGTGCGCTATCACTCGGATTGCCAAAAGATTACTTCACGACCTCGGAAGTGGATGCGGTGCGAATGCTGATGCATGAGGAGGACGTGCCCAAGTACCTCGAACATCTCGAGGGGCTTGCGGCACTCGCGGATGGAGAGATCGCGGAAGCAACGTATCGGATGCGGCATGCGGACGGATCTTGGCGTTGGTTCCATGGCCATGATTCCGTCTTCGAGCGCGATTCAGATGGTCGTGTGCGCCTCTTGATTGGCACCGCTACGGACATCACGGCGATCAAAGACGCTGAAGTTGCGCTGCGTGAAAATAGCCAACGCCTCGACTTCATACTGAGTGCAGCCAACATGGGTGTCTGGGAGCTCGATCTCGGCTTAGGAACGATTCTTTGCACCGATTCTCTAGCCCGCCTGCTCGATGTAACTGCGCAGAATGCGCCGAGAACGTTCGTGGACTTCTTAAATCTCATCGATCCGGAGGACCGAGAAGACGAACGCAACCGGATCAACCAAGTGGCTGCAAGCGGATCCCTCTATCAGTCCGAGTTCCGCATCAGTGGACGCCGCAGCGAGGTCCGCTGGATGGCGAGCGTTGCAAAGCTCGTTCGCGACGAATCGGGTAAGCCAATACGCTTACTTGGTTTGATGAGGGACATCACTCAGCGCAAGCAAGCCGAAAGCGATCGAAAGCGTATGGAGCAACGGATGCGGCAATCGGAGAAGATGGAGGCGCTTGGTGCGCTCGCCGGTGGAATCGCGCATGACTTCAATAATATTCTCACGGCGATCAACGGCAACGCTCGCCTCACCTTGCACGAGCTTCCCGCCGATCACCCCGTGCGCATCAACGTCGAGGAGATTTATCGAGGCGCAATGCGCGCCACCGATCTCGTCAGCCGCATTCTTGCGTTCAGCCGCAACGAAGAGCCCGCCTTACGCGAACTCGAGCTTGGTTTTGTCGTGGACGAAGCAGTAAGGCTCCTTCGGGCGACCATGCCTGCGATGATCGAGATTCGCTTCCAATCTTCTCGCACGCCTCCCGTATTGGCAGATGCCACGCAGATCCACCAAGTCATCATGAACTTGGGCGCCAATGCACGTGATGCGATGAGCGCGCGCGGTGGTGTTCTCTCAATTGGCCTGCGTGAGATGGCGATAGATTCATGCCTTCTCACCCATGCACCAGAGATCTCTGGTGAAACATGTGTTTGTCTGACGGTGCAGGACACAGGCATCGGCATACCACGCGAGGATTTAGATCGTATCTTCGAGCCATTCTTCACGACCAAGGCGCCGGGTCACGGAACCGGCATGGGCCTTTCGATGGTGCATGGAATTGTGCGACGACACGCAGGCGTGATCCTGGCGACCAGCGAACCGGGAAGCGGGGCGAAGTTCGAGATCTACTTTCCCACCGCCGCACGGCGCACCGAAGCATTGCAAACACCGAGTAAAATCCAAGTCGTTCGCGGCCGTGGCGAGCGCATCCTGTACGTCGATGACGAAGAGCCGCTCGTGTTCCTCGCGACCAGAATGCTGCAGCGAATGGGTTTCCAGGTCGAAGGATTCACTGACCCGAGCCAGGCACTTCGAGAATTTCAACGCGACCCTCAGAGGTGGGATATGGTAATCACCGACTTAGGGATGCCTGGGATGAGCGGCTTGGATCTGGCCGCCGAGTTGCTGCGGATTAAGCCCGATCTGCCACTGATGCTCACGAGTGGCTATGTCCGAATCGAGGATGCCGAGCGCGCACGCATGATCGGGGCAGAAGACATCGTCCTCAAACCGAACACGGTAGAAGAGATGGGTCCGCTCATTGTGAGCCGACTCGAGGCCGCTCGCGGCGCGAGCTAAAGCATTGTCCCTCGGTTGCCGCGATCGACCGACTTACTTTTTGCTCAATACCACGTGCATCGCGTGCTCGGTCGCAGCATGCTCGGTGCGTTGAAACCCCGCGGCCGCAAGATCGATCCCTGCGAAGAGCGCTTCGCCTCGCCCTAGAAAGATCGGTGAGATCGCAAGATGCATCTCGTCGATCATCCCGGCTTCGAGGTACTGGCGGATGGTCGAAACGCCACCGCCGATCCTGATGTCCTTACCTCCAGCCGCTTCCTTCGCGCGCTCGAGTGCCTCGTGAATCCCACCTGTCACGAAGTGGAACGTCGTATCGCCTTCCATCTTCAGGGCGGGACGCGCGTGATGCGTCAGCACGAACACGGGAACATGGTAAGGCGGATTGTTGCCCCACCAACCTTTCCAAGTATCGTCCGGCCATGAGCCGCGGATCGGGCCGAACATGTTGCGGCCCATGATCCACGCGCCAATGTTCTCGAAGCTGCGTTTCGTGAAGCCATCATCGACCTCTTCGGTTCCACCAGCACTGCCTTGTATCTGTCGGAACGTGCGTGTGCTGACCATCCATTGATGCAGCTCCTCTCCACCGACGCCGAGCGGCGTCTGCCGGCTCTGCTCCGGCCCAGCGCCAAAGCCGTCGATCGAGACTGTAAACGCACAAACTTTCAATTTCGACATGCGTGCCTCCAGAGTTGATGGCGTCATCTTAAAGAGGAACGGTCCGCCGATACCAGTCGACTGGCGCCGAGCCCGCTTCGCATGATTTCATGCATGCCTCCAAATCGCCCGAGGCCGCCTCATGCACCGTTGCTTGTATGCATTCGTCCTGCTTGCCACCCTCTCGATAGCGGAGTCCCGGAGAGGGAACGAATCGTCCGAGCCCGCTGTGCGACACGTCGGGACGACGCGTTTGGAGAACATCCCCGAGATTCCGGCCGACGTCGCCGCCGCCGTGCAGCGCTATCAGAACGATCGCGCGGCCGTATTCGAGGACTGGCTAGCCGATGGTTCGATGCTCATCGCGACGCGTTTCGGGGCGAGCCAGCAGATTCATCGCATTACCGCACCGGGCGGCGCACGCACGCAGATCACTTTCTTCGCGGAGCCGGTTGCGGCTGCGTGGGCGATTCCGGGCACGCAACGTTTCGTCTCGATGCGGGATACCGGCGGCGATGAATGGTTTCAGCTCTATGCGAGCGGCCTCACCGGCACGCCCACGTTGTTGACGGAACCCGGCACGCGCAATCAGCGGCCGGTCATCAGCAAGGATGGAAAACTCATGTTGTGGGCACGCGCGCTCAAAGCCTCGAGCGAATACTCGATCATGGCCGTAAATCCCATCGATGCCAGGAGCGCGCGCATCGTGTACCGCGCTGATGGCGCGATCGGACCGTCCGATATCGCTCACGACGGATCGAAGGCGCTCCTTACGCGCAATCTGTCCAACCGTGAGTCGCAGATCTGGCTGTTGGATCTTGGTTCCGGCAAGGCCACCCGCATTGCGCCCGACAAAGGTCAGGTGTTGTACGAGGATCCGAAGTTCGCGCGAGATGGCCGCAGCGTGGTTGTGATCTCAAATAAGAACAGCGATGTGCGTCGTCTCGTGGAAATCGACCTCGCGAGCGGCAAGGAAAGCGTGCTCACACCGGATCTGAAGTGGAACGTTGAGCGCTTTGCGCTTTCAGATGATGGCCGCATCCTTGCGTACGCCACGAATGAAGATGGCTATTCGCACGTTGTCGTGCGCGACTTCCTCACTCGTCGTGCCTTGCCGCAGCCACAAACGCCTGACGGAGTATTGACGGGTTTGCGTTTCTCGCCTGACAACACGCAACTCGCGATGAGTTTCTCGGGCGCGAAAACGGCGGGCGATGTCTGGGTCTGGAACATAGCTGATGACGGATTGACGCGCTGGACTACCTCCGAACTGGGCGGGCTCGATCCGAGCACACTGGTCGAGCCGCAACTCGTACGCTTCACCTCGTTCGACGGTCTGTCGATTCCCGCGTTTGTCTACCGACCTACCGGTGTTGCGTCGGATGCGAAAACGCCTGTCATCGTCGACATTCACGGCGGGCCCGAAAGTCAGACGCGGCCACAATGGAATACCGGCGCGCAATATTTCGTGAACACGCTCGGCGCGACGGTGATTCTGCCGAACGTGCGAGGCAGCGATGGTTACGGGAACCGCTACATGAATCTAGACAACGCGGAGAAGCGCGAAGATAGCGTGAAAGATATCGGCGCGCTGCTCGACTGGATCGCGACGCAGCCCGGGCTCGATAAGGATCGCGTCGCCGTATACGGGCAATCATACGGCGGCTACATGTCGCTCGCCGTGATGATGCATTACGCGGATCGACTCGTCGGCGGCGTCGAGCGCTATGGCATCAGCGATTTCGTTTCGTTTCTGACGAACACGGAAAGCTATCGGCGCGATAACCGTCGCGCCGAATACGGCGACGAGCGCGACCCAAAAATGCTACAAGTGTTCAAACGCATCTCGCCGCTCGCGAGTGTGGCGAAGATCACGAAGCCCATGCTCGTACTCCAGGGAGCGAACGACCCTCGCGTGCCGAAGTCCGAGTCCGATCAGGTCGTCGCCGGCATTCGCAAGAACGGCGTCGACGTGTGGTATGTCGTTTTTGCGGACGAGGGCCACGGTTTTCACAAGAAGCCCAACAACGACCTGCGGCGCGAGGTTGAGACCGTCTTTCTAGCGAGCCTGTTCGGAAGCAGAATCGCTGAGTGACGGTCCAGCGGGCGGCGTGGTGAGAGCGCTGCCGGGGCGAGCGCGGTCGCAGGTG
This sequence comes from Steroidobacter sp., assembly GCA_025929585.1. GTDB lineage: Bacteria > Pseudomonadota > Gammaproteobacteria > Steroidobacterales > Steroidobacteraceae > Steroidobacter. The sequence goes on along the minus strand of JAICPY010000072.1, from coordinate 10,754 downwards.
TTTGCGTACCAATCCAAATCAACAATGGCGATTCGCGATTGGCATTGAGAGGCTGGAGGGATACACGATGAAAGCACTACTGCTTGCAGCCACGTTAGTCGCTGTAGCTCTGTTCGTAGTTATGCAGTTTGGGGCGGGACCGCAGCTTGAATTGCGAGCTACAGCTCCAGCGATACCAGAAAAGTCAGCTCTGACAGAAGCACCACTGCATGCGCCTACCCCAAAGATCGCTGGCGCAACTCCAAAGCGCAGTGCCGCAAAGGAAGACGTGCCCGATCTACTCGTTGAGGATGAATCAGCTCCGCCTCCCAAGAGGAAGTCAGTGCACGTGGGCGCCAAGGAGGCAGAGGAGATGCGCCGGGCGCTAGCAGATCCGAAGGTGCGCGAGCGGCGTCACGCAGCGGAGCGGCGTCAGGCGGCAAGCATGCGCCGTGATCTAAAGGACGCGCTTTCATTGAGCGAGGCAGAGCACAACCGCTTATTGGATGTGCTGGCTGACCAGGCGGTCGCTCGAAGTGAGGAGCTATCAGCGTACATGGCCGCAAACGGGGGAGCTATTGATGCCAACCGTATGAACATCATCCAGGAAAGGCAACAACGTGAGCTCGCCAGTATCTTCGGAGCGGATCTTGCGAAAGCTTTCCGAGCTTACGAAGAAGCCATCGATGCGAGAGCATTCGTTGGCCAATTTGTCGCACCGAGCTTAAAGGACGATTTGGCTCTTTCCCAGCAGCAGACCGCTCATCTCGTAACGGCCTTGCACGAGACCAATCGGCAGTTCGAGCAGGAATTGAAGGATCAGTACGAGGGACTCAACGTCACCTCCGGTTGGATGAGTATGGGAGCGACGTACATGACGAGCCCCTCTCTCGGCCGTTCAGCCGCGGAACAGGTCGGCGCGCAATTAGATGACTACGAGCAGCGTGTCCTGCGTGCGGGTTCTTCTGTGCTGAGTCCTCAACAGCTCGAAGTTTTCGGCGGAGTAGTCCGCCAACAGCTACGCGATCTGAAAGCGGATTTCGTGTCGAGAGAGCTCAACGTCGAGCAGTGATCCTGCGTTCAAATCTCAGGTTATTACCACTCGCCTTTAGCGGAAGATAAATCCGCCCCAGAAGTTTCCCGAGAAAATTCTGAAGCGGTGAATCACGCGGAAATTTCGCTGTTTCCGTTCGCCCTGAGCCCGTCGAAGGGTTCCGAAGATCGGAATGCTTCGACTTCGACAGGTCAGAGCCAGCACGAACGGAGCGGCGAGATCACAACCTCAGGATCCGACCCGATGGTCCGACGTTCCCTTCTTCTTGGGGAACGCCCGCAACGTGTAATAAGCATCGAGATGCTCGGGTGCGTTCGTTTCGAACAGCGTTTGCGCCTTCAGCCTCGCGTGATACACACGTGGGGTCTGTTGCGGATGGACCTTGTTCTGCTCGAGCGAGGAGAGCGTAACCGAGATGCTCTTTCGGTCTGGACTCAATGTCAGCTTCTCGATGCTTTCGGTTTTGAGATCGAGCTCCTCAGAGCCATAGTCCGGCGCGTCCCGATACGTCCATGACTCGAGAGTGAATGCTGCGAGCAGACTGTCGTCGGAGACACTCGATGCGAAGGGCTGGGTGAGATCGATCTTGAAGCCAGTCGCTGTCGCAGTCAGGGCCTGGATCTGAGGAGCGATGGTTTTTCCATCCCAACGGATGTGCTGCAGGCTCGCGACCTTTCCGCCTTTGGCTTGCCACCCGCGCCCAGTCTGTCCCAGCAGCAGGCTGCCATCGCGCAGGAATAACGGACGCATGACGCCGGACTCCAAGCCTTCGAAGAAGGGCATCACGCTGCCTTGCTCGATGTCGCCGACTTTTTGCATCGCGACGCGCAGCAGATTCGATTGCGTCTGATCGCCGATCAGAATCTGCCCCGAGAAAGGACCGAAGGTCGATCGCGTAATCCACTCAGGATTGCCAGGCGAATTCGCTACGCGGTTGTGCGGGAATAAAATGGTCGGCTGTTCCTTGCGGCTGATGACCTGCTGCCACTGTATTTCAGAGGAGGCAGGTGTCATGCCGGGCAGGTCCACGAGTCCCGCGGGATGACCGTAGAACTTGTCTTTCTTGAGCTCATACATCTTCGAGGTGCCAACGAAGTCGCCTTGATTGTCGGTGTACCAGAGGCGTCCATCCGGGCTCACGCCCACGCTCGCCGGACTACGCAATCCATTTGCGAACAAATCGAACTCGCCGCTCGGCTCGACGCATACGGCCCAGCCGTTGAAACCGCCCCAGGTGCCCATGACATTGCCGCCAGCGGTGTACAAACCTTCCGTGCCGTGAGCAAGATTCAGTGTGAAGCAGTAGGCGCCCTCACGTGTGCGCACGGGGCCGTGCATGTATGTGTGGTAGTTGCTGTGATACGAGTGCGCATCGAACAGCGTCTCGTAACGGTCGGCTCGGCCGTCGCCATTGGTGTCGCTGATTCGCGTAAGCTCCGCCTTTTGCCCAGCCACGACGACCAAACCTTTGTTGTCCTCGACCACGACACCGAGGCTGTCGAACAGGCCTTCTGCAAACAAATTCCATTCGCCTTCGACGAGACGCCAGATGCCGGCGTTACGGGTCGCGACCACCACCGTGTTGTCTTTGCTTTGCGCGAGGCCTAATGCTTCGAATAGCTGATCACGTCCGAAGTTGTCTTTGGGCGGATAGTAATTCTCGATGCTGTAGCCGGCCGGAAGCTTTGCTGTAGCCTCGGTCTTGACCAGCGGAGCACGCCTGTAGTTGTACTGCGAAGGCTCAGGACGCCACGCGTTCTGTGCGAGAACAGCCTTGCCTCGTAACGTCGCGCTGATTTTCCCCGCTGGTAAGTTCCATTGAGCTTGCGCGAGCGTTCCTGCACTGACGGTCGCTTCTTTGAAGAACTGCGGATTGAGTGCAAAACCTTGAGGCGTTTTAAGCGTACCGGTGAGCGAGACCACGATCTCACCGCGATCGGAGATCGAAGTCTCGATCTCCATGACGTTCTGTCCAACGCGATACTTGAACGCAGGACTCGCAACCTTGTCGCGGGAATCGCGTGAGTAACCGAGAAATTTCGCATCTGCTGCAGCAATCAGCGCGAGCTGATCGCGAGTGTCGTTCAGCGAAGCACGCATGGTCGCTGTGTCCCCGAGCTTCGCTTCCTTGAAGGAGAAATCGATCAGCTTGCCTTGCTGGTTCAACGGTGCGACCAAGTATTCTTTGTCACCGAAGCCGATCTCGCGACTTTCATAACCGAGCGCGAGACCTTTGCCACCGCGATTGGTGAGCTCCCCGCTCATGTCCAAGAAGCCGCCCTGCCAAATCTTCACGATGGCGAGCACGCGCGGATCGAACGTGTAGTTCACGCCGTTCGGATTGCCGACGTGAATGCTTCGGCCCGACGCACCGGGCAGCGGCCCACGCTGCATGCGCACTTCATCGCCAACCAACCATTGCAGTCCATCGGCGAGGGGATCGTAGGGCGCTGTGGGTGCGAGTGTTGCGAGCCTGATCGTCGGCCCGCGTTCGCCGGGTTCATTGAGCGTCGCGAGGTAATCCCCGATCGCATCGACCTGCGTGTCGCTCAGCACGTCCTGAGTAAACGGTGGCATCACTGGCAGAAATGCTTCGCCGCGTTTCGGACCGTTTTCTGCAACTGCGAGTTGCTCGGACGGTGCGCGCACCGACCGATGCAAATACTCGCGTCCAGCTTTCACTTGAAAGCGATGGCCTTCGCCACCTTCCACAACTTCGCGAACGCGCGGCTCTGCCTGAAACAATCCGAAGAGGTTCGGTCCGGAAGTGACGGAGGTATCGTTCTGTTGGATCGAGTGGCAAGCCTCGCAGCCGATCGAGTTGAAGGTTTCCTTGCCGAGCGCCACGGTATCGATGAGCGATTTTTCGTTGGTTTCGCCGCCGGAAGTAGCTGGCGGAGTGACCTGCGAGAAGTCCGCGGATTGATGAACGGCATTGCGAACCTTGAACGGGCCTTGCGTCACGACCAGGAAAGCCGGACCGCGATGATCCTCGCCCTGCCAGCGCGCGCCTTCAGATGCCGCCTCGAACAGCACATTGCGCTCGACGTTAGCGCCGGTGTGGACCTCGAGGGCAAAGGCGTTCTGCTGTTTGTTGTAGCCGGCATCGAACCGCGGCCCGCGGAACTTGAGCGCGAACGACTGCCATTCGCCATTGCCTTCGAGAACAAAACCATAGCGGCCTTGCACGTAGAGCGTCGCGCTCGAGCCGCGAGGGGCGTGGAAGTCCAACGTGGTGAAACTGTCGGCAAATACGCCGCGTGTCGCCAACATGCTCGCAGGAGATGGGGTCTGCAGACTGATCGCACCATCGGCGGCCGTCCATGCGGAGTTCGGTCGGAATGCGCCGAATGCCGCATCCTGGGCAGATGCAAGCGATAGGTGCATAAGCAACGTCAAAGCCAGCATGAGCAACTTGTGGTGTTGTTTGAAGCTCGGCATGAAACCCCTCGTGGTCCACCTACGCCAACTAAAAATCGATTCTACTAAACCGCTGTCGAAAGTCCTCAAGACGTTACCCCAGGACATTGCGAGATATCCTCGCAGCTGCTAGCACTGTGAAACGGATCTGGCCGGGAGAAAGCGAACAGACCCAACGGCGGACGATACACACATTGGGGCTGCGCTTGTTCCCCAAATTTGAGTTCTGTCGCTCTAAATTCGTTAATTCGTTAATGGGCGAAACGCCGATCTGCGGACGCGGCCTGGTCCGCAGCGGCGTCGTCTACCGCCGCTTTATCTTCTCGCCCTCGCTCAATCCCGAGACCACCTCGATGTTGATGCCATCGGACAATCCCGTCTTGATCTCGCGTCGCTCGAATTGTTGGGGCGCCGTTTCGACCTCGACGAACGTGGCGCCGTTCTCGATGATCAAATTGCCCTCGTTGATGGCCAATACGTTCTCTCGCTTGTCGAGCACGATGTCCGCATTGGCGCTGTAGTTCGAGCGCAGGAACAATTCTTTATCCAACTGCACGGCCGCTCGGATCGTGAACTTGATCGCACCCTGATCGGTGACGCCCTTAGGGGCGATGTATTCAAGCTTCGCCCCGAAGGGTTTGCCCTCTAGTGCGCCGACATTGAGGACAAGCTCCATTCCTTCCCGCAACTTGCCCACTTCCGATTCATCGACCAAGCCTTCGAAGATCATATCGTTCATATCGGCGAGCGTCGCGAGGGTCGTGCCCGATTGAAAGGTGCTGGTCTCCACAATGAAGGAGCCTTCCTTGTTCGGCACATCCAACACCGTGCCGGCGATCGTGGCGGGGATCATGTTGGACACTTTGTCCGAGTCTTTGGTCGCTCCGGTTCTGAGCAGCAGCAAGGTGTTCTCCGCCGATTCGACCGCCTCTTTCTGTAAGTTGTAGTTCGTGCTGAATTGGTTGTACTCCGATTCCGAGATCACTTTCTGCGCGCGCAGTTTCTCGTAGCGCTCGAGATCCGCAGCCTGGTTCTGCAGATTGATTTTCGCGGACAAGAGCTGGGCTTCCGCCGTGTTGAGGTTGATCATGTTCGGGCGCAGTGCGATGCGCGCAATGATGTCGCCCTTCTTCACCGTCTGGCCTGCCGTCACATACAGCTTCTCGACCACGCCGGACACCTGCGCCTTAACTTCGATTTCCCGGCGTGGAATGACTTTGCCGGTCGCCACCGTCTTGCTGATGATGGTCATCCGCGCGGGGCTGTCGACTTCGTGAACGACGGGCGCCTCGTTCGATTTGTTGTAGAGGAAAACGAGCGTGCCGATGAACACGACACCAATCGCGCCCAGCACGATCCACTTGATTATTCGCTTCATATTCTTTGTCTTCTACTTTGTCTTCTACTTTTTTCAGATCCACAAACGTTAGTTCGTTATTCGACAGGTCGATATTCCGCGACGCAGTTCATTCATCCTGCAGCGCTACGATCGGGTTCACCGCAGCGGCCTTCGCGGCGGGCAACAACGAGGCCAGCACGCCGGCAGCAATGAGGACCGCAAGTGCCATAAGCGCGGTTTGGAAATCCACTTCGGGATTAGAGAAAAATCCGGAGTTGCCGCCGCTCGCCTCGAGCATCTTGGCGACAGCTTCGATCGTCAAGGCGCCCACGACGAGGCCTGCATAACCAGCCACAGCAGTGATCAGAAGCGACTCTTGCATGATCATCGCGATGATCGAGGCCGGCGTCGCTCCCAACGCTTTGCGCAGGCCGATCTCGCGAGTTCGTTCTTTGACCACGATCAACATGATGTTGCCTACGCCCACGGCACCCGCAAAGATGGTGCCGATGGCAACGACCCAGCTGAAAACCGTGATTCCTAAAAACAGTCCCTGCACCTTGTCGTATTCATCCTGCAGATTGAAGCTGTCGAGAACGCCTTTGTCGTCCGGGCTCACCTTATGGATCTCGGCGAGGTACTTCTTCGCCTCTTCTTCTGCGACACGCGCGTGCACGCCAGGTTTCGGCACGACGATGAGATTATCGACCCAGCCGATTTGATTGAATGCGTAACGCAGAGTGTCGTTAGGGAGATAGATCCTTTCCTCTTGCTGCTGCTCATTGCCTCGTTGCAGAGATTCGAACACCCCGATTACCGTGAAGCTGATGCCGTTGATAGTGATGTCTTTTCCCAGCGCATCTTCATCTTTGGAAAACAACTGCTCCACGACGCGTTGGCCGATCAAAACCACCTTGCGGCGTTGCTGCTCGTCGAAGGCGTTGATCGAACGTCCTTTGATGATGCGCAGCGCCTGGATTCCTTCGATATTCGCAAAACCGCCCTGCACAGCGAACGCGCCGTTCTTGGACTTGTAGACTGTGTACGGAGGGGTGCCGCCCCAAATACCGATTGAGTTCTGACCCTTGACCAAGGACACACTGTTTACGTTCTTGACGATGGCAGCGGCGTCGCCCGGATCGAACAAGATTTCGCGGCCTATCGGCATGCCTTGGTAGGGCACCTGCGTCGTGCCTTGCGACCATATGTTGATGAAATTGGAGACACGCGGGAAACCGTTCGTCACGCCATTCTCCAATCCCTTGCCTGCCCCCAGCAGCACCGTCAGCATGAAGATGCCCCAGAACACACCGAAGGCGGTCAACGCGGTGCGAAGTTTGTGCTGGCCCAGCGTCCTGAAGATCTCCTGCCATTTCTCGGTGTCGATGAACATCGCGCCTCACTCCGCTCGCATGGCTTCGATCGGAGTGATTTTCGCGGCGCGCACTGCTGGCATCAGTCCGGCGAGAATACCAACGACGATCAGCAGCAGGATGGCCGTAATCGCAACTTGAAAATCCACCTCGGGGTTCATGAAGTACGGCAGTTTCGCGCCCGCGCTGCGCAGCCCGAACGCAATCAACTCGAGCAGCCCGACCCCGAACACCAGCCCCATGTAGCCAGCGACGCTCGTAACCAGCGCCGACTCCAGCAGCAGCGTGCTGACGATCGAAAACGGCGTCGCGCCGAGCGCTTTGCGAATGCCGATCTCGCGAGTGCGCTCCTTCACCGTGATGATCATGATGTTGCTGATACCGACGATGCCCGCAGTCAGCGTGCCCAGACCCACGAACCAGATGAAGACCGTGATGCCCGTGAACAGACCGTTGACTCGCTTCGCCGGCATGGCCATGTTGAACGACCGGATACCGCGGTTGTCGTCAGGGGCCACGCTGTGGCGACGCTTTACCAGCTCGAGGACGTTCTTCTCGAGTTCGAAACCGTCGACGCCGCTCTCAGGTCGCAACCAGATCATGTCGATGCGCTCCCCGCTCCCGTAAAGCTTGCGGTACGTGCTCAAGGGCATGAACACCTGTTCTGAGTTGCCCCCACGATTACCCTTGTCGTAGAAGACCCCGGTCACCGTCATGACGACGTCCTTGACGCCGACCTCCTGCCCCACAGGATCGACGCCCGGCTCGAACAGCCTCTCTGCGACTACGGTGCCGATCACGACGACCTTGCGAATCTCATCGACATCCAACTGGTTAGGCTTGCGGCCGAAATTGAAGGGAACATCCTCTTTGATCTTGAAGTACTCATCCGGAATGCCGTGAATACCCGCATTACTGTTCTTGCCCTCGAACGTGACCTTGCCGTTGGACGTCGAGCTCTCGCCGGAAATGATGCGAACGCCCGGTATCTGATTCTTGATCGCTTCTATGTCGGCTTGTCCGAGCTGAATGTGACGTGCCAACCCCATGCCGCGATACGCGACACTGGTATCTCCGCCCCAGACAATGATGAAGTCCAAGACGTCAGAGCCGAAATCGTCCATGACGCCGTTTTGCATGCCGCGGCCGAAGCCGAGCAGCAAGATCAGCATGAAGATGCCCCAGAAGACGCCGAATGCGGTGAGGAGCGTGCGCAGCTTGTTCTGCCGCAGCGTATAGAGAATTTCCTGCAGACCATCGAACATGACTAGATCGCCACTGCCTCGTGCTGTAGATGGACCTGGTCCGCGGTAGTCACGCGCCCATCCTTGAGATAGATCTGGCGGTGCGTTTGATTGGCCACGTCCGGCTCGTGCGTGACGATGATGATCGTGTTCCCGAGTCGATGTACCTCTTTGAACAGCGACATGATCTCTTGCGTCGTGCGACTGTCGAGTGCGCCGGTCGGTTCGTCGGCAAGGATCACTTTAGGCTTGCAGACCAGAGCACGCGCAATCGCGACGCGCTGCTTCTGTCCGCCGGAGAGCTGATTCGGCATGAAGTGCTTGCGATCCGATAGGCCGACCATCTCCAAGTACTGCTCAGCACGATAGTTGCGCTCCTTGCGTCCCACCCCCTGATAGTAGAGCGGCAGTGCGACGTTCTCGGCGGCATTCTTGAACGGCAATAAGTTGAATGACTGGAACACGAAGCCCAAGAACTTGTTGCGCAGATGGGCCGCTTGCGTCTCTCTCAAGTTCGTCACGGAGTGACCAGCCAATGCATAGCTACCCTGATCATACGAGTCGAGCACCCCTAAGATGTTCAACAGGGTCGACTTGCCGGACCCCGACGAACCCATGATGGACACCAGCTCCCCCTCCTGAATATGCAAGTCGATGCCCTTGAGGACGTGCAACGATTGCTCGCCGGAACGGTAGTACTTATGGATATCGCTGAGTCTGATCATGGCCGTAACTGTCGCATGAGTAGCCGGCGTTCGTCAGTAGCCATGCTGCCTCACAAAACGATCGCGTCGGGTTCCGTGTGGAGTAGTGTGATTTTTCGGTGCCGGACGTTGCAAAACGGGTGATTCTTAGGAAAGTCTTAGCCCGAAAAATCTTAGCCCCAGGGGGCTGAGACTCACGCACCCGCCAAAAGGTTGCGACTGATGCAAGTCCGGTCGCCGAATCCCCGAGAACCGCGCCCGGTATTTGACCGTCCGCCACGATGCCGCTAACGTGCGCGGCCCTTTGAGTTCAGGCAACGCTCATGCGCGCCCTCTCCGTCGGTGTCGACTTCGGCACCAGCAACACGGTCATCGCCATTGTCGACGAGGAGCGTCGATCTTCAGTGATGAAGGTTGCATCGCGAACAGCGAGCGCCGCGTTTCTGCCGTCGATTGTGTGTTTTCGCCCGAACGAGAGAAATCCGCGCGACAGGCCGCAAAGCAGTGCGGGCGCCGATGCCATTGCCGATTACATCGCTCGTACCGGTCCGGCCCGACTGATTCAGTCGATGAAGTCGTTTCTAGGCAGCAAAAGCTTCGTCGACACGCGCATCTTTAGCTACTCGTATTCACTCGACGAGCTGATCGGGGTATTGCTGAGCCATCTTTATGAATCAGCGGCGGCGCAGTCGCTCATCGCAGATGCGCCGTTGGTTGTCGGCCGTCCAATCGAATTCGCTGGAACGTCCCCGGACGATGCGCTCGCCCAAGAGCGCTTGCTGACGGCATTCGAACGCGCCGGGCCTCGGCCTACCCGCGTCGGCCTCGAACCTGAAGCCGCTGCCTATGCTTTCGCGAAACGCGCGAGCGGTAAACATCTGGTGCTCGTCGCCGATCTGGGCGGCGGTACGAGCGACTTCTCGGTCGTGCAGATCGATGCGGACGCCACGCCGCCGCGCATCACGCCGCTGGCCCAAACAGGCATCGGTATTGCGGGCGATCGCTTCGACTACGGCATCGTCTACAACGCCGTGTGTCCGGCACTCGGCATGGGATCGGAGTTTCGACCGGAAACCAAGATGCTGCCGATTCCGCTGTGGATCTATTCGAACTTCGCCAGTTGGCATCATCTCTCCATGATGAACAACCGGCAGACATTGCGTCAGATCGCGGACATCCTTCGTACGGCAGTCGATCGCGAAGCGTTCGATGGACTCGTACACGTCATCCGCAACGAGGGTGGCTTTTCGCTCTTTCAGGCCGTCTCACGCGTCAAGCAGGCGCTCAGCTCCGCCGATTCCGCACGACTGTCGTTCCAGGCTGGACCCGTGATCGTCGACCGCATGATCTCCCGGCACGAGTTCGAAGATTGGATTGCGGAAGACCTCGGGAAGATTGCATCAACAGCAGACACTGCACTGCAGATCGCCGGAGTAGCGCCGCGAGAGGTCACTCGCGTGTTCATGACCGGCGGAAGTGCACTCGTGCCTGCCGTGCGAAGGATGTTTGCGCAGAGGTTTACCGAAGACAAGCTTGTGGGAGGAGATGAGTTTTCGTCGGTAGCGCAGGGCTTGGCGTTGATGGGAGCTGCGTGATCGCGCAACGAGAGATGTGCGCGAGTTCGGCATCGGGATCTCTTAG
>JAICPY010000045.1 GCA_025929585.1 Steroidobacter sp. | reverse complement strand
GGACTAGGATCACAGAACCTAGGAAGCCTAGGTTCGACTAAATTCGGTTGGACCCGAATTTGAACATCGAAGCAGCAGGGCTGCTTTGATGGCCCCAACGGGGTGGAGTGCATGGATGCACGGAATCATCCTAGTCCCCCAGCAACAACAACGCCCGCTCGATGCGGGCGTTGTTTGTTCATTCCAAAGGTCTCGCCCCTCGCGCGGGCCTACTCGTTTTTGGCTTCTGGGGACTAGGATCACAGAACCTAGGAAGCCTAGGTTCGACTAAATTGGTCCGACCTGAATTCAAACATCTGAACAGTCATATCAAGAGCTGCTGAGTAGCCCCCATTGGAACGCGCATAGACGCGCGAAATCATCTCGTCCCCAGCAACAACAATGCCGCTCGGTTCGGCGTTGATTACTCCAAGCGTGAACTTTCACAGCAACTCCCGGGGCCGAACCTCATGCGCACAGAAGTGCAACGGATCGCTGCTGAAGCGTGGCCGCAATCTTGAGCCAGCGAGCGTATCGGCAGATACGCAGTATCCAGTGTGCACACGCGATTCAGCGATGCGGGACACTACGACGCGCCAACGCGCCGCTTCTGATCCGTGTTCATCACCTCATCGCTAACTCTCATAGTGGTTTGCGCAGATGCGCGTAGCGGGTGTCGCGACAGACGAGGATGGCTATCAGCTTCGCGCCTTTGCGCGCTCAATGGTTCTCGTGCCTTCATCGCCGCCCACGATGAGTACGTCGGCGGGACGCTTCGCGAACAGGCCTACCGTTACCACGCCCGTGATCTGATTGATCGTGTTCTCGAGACTCAACGGATCGACGATCTTCAATCCGTGTACGTCAAGGATCTGATTGCCGTTATCCGTAATGACACCCTCGCGATAGATCGGGCGGCCACCGAGTTGCACCAGCTCACGTGCCACGTATGAGCGTGCCATGGGAATCACTTCGACGGGTAGAGGGAATTGCCCGAGCACATCGACCAGCTTCGAATCGTCCACGATACAGACGAAGGTGTGTGATGCGGCCGCGATGATCTTCTCGCGAGTCAGAGCGGCGCCGCCACCCTTGATCAGTCGGAGGTGATGATCGGCTTCGTCCGCGCCATCGACATACAGGGAGAGAGGGCCACTCGTATTGAGGTCCACGACGTCGATCTTGTGGTGCTTCAAAAGGGTCGTGGAGGCCTCGGAACTCGAAACGGCACCCCGAATGCGCAACTTGCGCGCACCCAACTCCTCGATGAACCACTTGATCGTCGACCCCGTCCCGATACCGATCACTTCGTCTTCGGTGACGTAAGAGAGGGCAGCTTGGGCGGCGAGTTGCTTCTTCCGAGCGGCGTTCACCTGTGTTCTCCGAATCTGCGACAACGTTTTGAGCCTATTTTCCTAGGGCCGGAAACGACTGTGCCCGCTTTCGCGGGCACAGTCTTCATCATCATCATCCAGAAGAATTGTTACTTCTTCTTAGCAGCCTTCTTCTTGCCGCCTTTCTTCTTGGATGATTTTTTTGCCTTAGTTGCCATAGTAATGGATCTCCATGTCGAGTTAGTCCGGGCGCAGTATATACATAAATTGAAAATAGCAAGCAAGAGGCGTATGCGAATTTGTTGTTGGAGTTCTCATCACGCACTTCTCACGAGTGAGGTGATGAAGGTCCACTCTTGCTTCGTGACCGGTGTGATCGAGAGCCGATTACCTCTCTTCAACAGCACCATCTCCTTCAACGCCCCCTTTGAATGTGAGCGCAGCGTCTCGAGTGTGACGACTTCATCGAACTTCCTTTCCAACTGCACATCGACCGAGTACCAGCGAGGTTCCCTCGGGTCACTCTCGGCATCGTAGTGATCATCCTTCGCATCGAATGCGGTGCGATCCGGGTAACCCTCGCGCACGATCTTGACGATGCCGGCGATGCCGGGAACAGGGCAGCTGGAGTGATAGAAGAACGCGAGGTCGCCCTTCTTCATCTCGTCGCGAAGGAAGTTGCGTGCCTGGTAGTTGCGCACCCCATCCCATCCCGTGGTGCGCTGTTTTGCGCGAGCCAGGTCGTCGATGCCGAACGTGGAAGGTTCTGATTTCATCAACCAGTAGTTCATGGGACCTCTGATGACTGTTGGTGGCTCTATCAACGCTCGGGAAGGAAGCGATATAGATTCTTTTCCGTCAAGAGCGCATCTAAAGGCACATCCCAGGGTTGCCGCTGTATTCGCTCGATGAGTTGGAAGTCGAATGCTAGCCCAATGAGTTTGGGCCGTCGCCACGTGCGTGGACCGCGCAGATGATGCAGAGCTCGATCGTAGAATCCGGCTCCGCTTCCTATCCTGCTTCCAGAGCGGTCGACTGCCACGACGGGGATGAAGATTACATCGAGCCGGCGGACGCTAACGCTATCGAGGCGGCGCGCGAGGGGTTCGAGAATGCCGTATCGATTGCGAACTAAACGATCGCCCTGGTCGTACGGTACGAAACGCATTTGGCTGCGGCGATAGTTCGTGATCAGGGGCAAATGCACGGCGCATCGCAACTTCCGCGCACACCGCAACAATGCGCTCGGATCGGCCTCCGAGCCGTAGGGGAGATATAGAGCGAGTTGCAGTCCTGGTTTGAGAAGACCCGAACGCCGCGCGATCGAGGCAAAGCGCTCGCTGATGAGGGTCCGATCGCGTGAGGAAATGAAACGGCGGCGCGCGCGCATCTCGCGGCGGACCGATTCGCGATCGAGGGATGAATTCATCCGGAAGAAAGCGGCGCTACCCGCCTGTGCCGTCATGGCCATTGCTCTCGACACGGAGCAATAGGTGGGGTGCAGCCACGGCAGTTAAGGCTTCCCGTACGAGACGGGTATGCACAGTTCTGCCGCGAGACCGAACCCCTGGGGTGTTAACTTTAGGGTCGAGAGGTAACCCGACACATGTCGAACACCGCAGGCAGCGCCATATCAATTCTATCCGAGTTGGGAATCTCAAGTGAGAGAGACTTCCCATACTCTGCAATCTGTAACGAACGACTTCACGAAAAGTTCAGCGTCCTCGTTCCGAGATCACAGTTCGAGCTGGTGACCTTTTGTCAATGCCGTTTCGACGCGCTCGCGAAGCTGACGGATCTTTTGACCTACATCCGTATCCACTACTTCTCCGCGTCCACGTATCTTTAGCAGATCGTGCGCGATATTCAATGCGGCCATTACCGCGATGCGGTCCAAGCCGACGACGTTTCCGCCGTCGCGGATCTCGCGCATCTTCCCATTGAGGTATTCAGCCGAGTCGAGCAGCTCCGAACGTTCCTCCGGCAAACATGCGACCTGATATTCCTTTTCCAAGATGCGCACGCTGACTCTCGCCATACGATCGCTCATGCGCTGTGCTCCATTGCCTTGAGACGGCCGATCATGGCCTCGACTCTGGCCCGCACCTGCTCGTTCTTTTGTAGCAGGGTCGCACGCTCCGTCATCATTGAATCCATCCGCTGGCGCAACGCACGATTCTCTTCTTGCAGCTGGGCCACCATCCCCAACAGCGAATCGACGCGAGTCTCAAGCTGTTTGAGCTCCGCTTCGACAGTCGCTTTCGGTTTTGAATCGCTCATGTTGAGAATCTCGTATCGGACGAAGGGTGAAAGTCGGTGTGAATAGCCTCGAACACAAGTCGCCGAGATTATGGGGCCGCCCCCATACCCGGTCAAACGAGGCTGGCCGGTCAAACGAGACCGGGGCGAGTGCTAACATAAGCACATGCTGCAGGTAACCTTCCCCGAGATTGCGCGCGTCCTAGGCGATTTGGGTTCCTCCGTGGCCGCGGCCGAAAGCCATGGATGCTTATGTGGCGCCTTGTGCGTCGCGTCCGACTATTCCCTGGAGCGCTGGTTCGAAGAGATCGTTCCGGAAGAGACCGCAATTGAGGAGGGCGAAGACAAAGCGCCGTTGAAGCTTTTGTTCGAGGACACGGTGCGCGCATTGCGAGGGGATGAAATGCTGTTCGAACCCCTTCTCCCGGATGACGATGCGGCGCTGGATGATCGAGCGCGCGCGCTATCGCAGTGGTGCCAGGGATTCTTGTATGGCTTCGGCACCGCGGAGCCGCCGCGGCCCGAGGACATCCCTGCCAATGTCGATGAGATACTGCGCGACTTGACGCATATCGGCCGAGCGACCGTAGAGTTGGCAGAAGTCAATGAAGAAGAAGAGCAGGCTTACGCGGAGGTGATCGAATACGTTCGCGTCGGTGTACAGCTCATTCACGACGAGCTTTACGCCCTTCGAACGGGCAAGCCATCCACGGCTAACTAGCATGCGCAAAGACGAATTCGACCGTCGCCGGCGACGGCTGATGAAGATGATGGGCAAGGGTGGAATCGCGATCTTGCCGGCCGTTCCCGAGAAGTCGCGCAATAGCGATGTGCACTATCACTACCGTCCCGACAGCGACTTTTACTATCTGACCGGATTCGCGGAGCCCGAAGCCGTTGCCGTCCTAATCCCAGGGCGTCCTCAAGCGGAATACGTGTTGTTCGTGCGCGATCGCGATCCCACTCGCGAGACCTGGGATGGGCGCCGCGCGGGGCCTGAAGGCGCGACGCGCGACTATGCCGCCGACGATGCTTTCCCGATCGGTGACATCGACGACATCTTGCCGGGGCTCATGGAGAACTGCTCGCGTGTGTATTACACGATGGGCTTGCATCCGGAGTTCGATCAGCGAGTCATCGGTTGGGTGAACGGACTGAAGGCGCAGGCGCGTACCGGAGTACAGCCGCCGCAGGAATTCGTGGCGCTCGACCATCTGCTGCACGATATGCGGCTGTTCAAGTCGCGGCCCGAGTTGGATGCGATGCGCCAAGCTGCGCGCATCGCCGTCGCGGCGCACAAGCGTGCTATGCGTTTCGTGCGGCCAGGTCGAATGGAGTACGAGGTGATGGCGGAGTTGCTGCACGAATTTCATCGCAACAGCGCCGACATCTCCTATCACCCCATTGTCGGCGGTGGGGCGAATTCGTGCATCTTGCACTATCACGAGAACAACGCCGAACTGAACGATGGCGAGCTGTTGCTCATCGATGCGGGATGCGAATATGAGTTGTATGCCTCAGACATTACGCGCACGTTTCCGGTCGGTGGCCGCTTTACGCCGGAACAGAGAGCTGTCTACGAAGTCGTACTCGAAGCGCAGCATGCGGCGATCGATAAGACGCGTCCCGGTAACCATTGGAACGATCCACACAACGCAGCGGTGAAGGCCATCACCCAAGGGCTGGTCAAGCTCGGCTTGCTCAAAGGCAAGGTGCCGAACCTGATTCGCGATGGCGCCTATCGATCTTTCTTCATGCATCGCACCGGTCATTGGCTCGGCATGGATGTGCACGACGTGGGCGACTACAAAGTCGGCGAGCAATGGCGCGTCCTGGAACCCGGCATGGTTCTCACCGTCGAACCCGGCATCTACATTCCCGCCGGCAGCAAAGGCGTGCCGAAACGTTGGTGGAACATCGGCGTTCGCATCGAAGACGATGTCGCTGTCACGAAAGACGGTAACGAGGTACTGACCGCCGGGCTGGTGAAGGATGCCGAAGGGATAGAGAAATGGATGGCGCACTAGGCGGAGGTCCACAGTCTGCAGTCCGTGGTCTGCAGGTCAGACTTCGGTCTGCGCACTACAGACTGACTACCTGCGGACTTTGCGCACTTCGATCACCATGAGCATTTCGGCCGAACGGTACGACCTCGCCATTTGCGGTGGCGGTCTGGTCGGGGCGAGTCTTGCGCTCGCGGTGGGTCAGCTCGGGTTGAGTGTGGTGCTGATCGAGGCACTTCCTTTCGGGGCGGTGTCGCAACCGAGTTTCGATGATCGGACCACAGCGCTTTCCAATGGCAGTCGCAGAATATTCGAGGCTCTTGGCGTGTGGCCGTTACTGGAGCGCGACGCAACGCCGATCAAGCGCATTCACGTGTCCGATCAAGGTCGATTCGGATTTACACGCATCAACGCGGATGAGCAGCATCTGAATGCCTTGGGCTATGTCATCACGAATCGTGTGATGGGTGCGGCACTGTGGCAGCGGCTTACTCGAGAGCCGATACGCCTCATAGCGCCTGCGAGGGTCGTCGCAATGGCGCTTCAGGAGGAAGTGCGCAGCATCAGATACACATCGGAAGATGGCTCGGAGCAATCCGTCAACGCTCGCCTAGTAGTTGCCGCGGACGGGGCGCAGTCTTCCGTACGAGAGTCCGCGGGTGTTCGAGCGGAAAGCTGGGACTACGAACAGGTCGCTTTGGTTACTAACGTTTTTACGCAGCGTTTTCATGAGCACGTAGCCTATGAACGCTTTACCGAGTCGGGGCCGCTCGCGTTGCTCCCCATGTCCGACGGTCGGATGGGTGTCATTTGGACTTTCAAGCCCGAGCTTGCGAGCTCGATGCGCGAGTGCTCGGATTTGGAGTTCCTCGCCAGCTTGCAATCTGCCTTCGGATTTCGACTCGGGCGTTTCACGCGTGTCGGCGCTCGCCAGTTGTATCCGTTGAGGTTGACGCGCTCCGACGAACATATCGCAGAGCGCTTGGCCATCGTTGGAAATGCAGCTCAAGCCTTGCACCCGATCGCGGGGCAAGGCTTCAACTTAGGTCTGCGTGATGCGGCAAGTCTGGCCGAAGTGCTCGCTGACGCTCAGCAAGAGGGCATGGACGCGTTCGATTCAGGCGATGGGTTGTGGTTGCAGCGTTATTCGCAGTGGCGCGCATCGGATCGCAGCAACATCGTGCGTTTCACCGACGGACTCGTGCGGTTGTTCACGCAACCCTTCGGCCCGGCGAAAATACTTCGCGACGTTGGTATGCTGGCCTTCGATTTGATGCCCACGGCGAAAGATGCGCTGTCACGACTTTCGCTCGGGGCCGCTGGCAGGGTGCCCCGCCTCGCTAGAGGCGCGCCTTTGAAACATGCGCCCTGATTTTCATATCGCCATCATCGGCGGTGGAATCGTTGGCGCATGCGCAGCGGCACTCGCGGCCACTAATTCAGAGCTCGCCGGTCTGCGCATTGCGTTGATCGACTCTCAACCTGCATCGATACCGCCGCCGGAAGATGAAATCGACCTTCGAGTGTCGGCCGTGTCGCGTGCATCGGAGCGCGTCCTGAGTTCCTTCGATGCTTGGGCTTCTATCTCGGATAAACATCTAGGCGCGTACGATGAAATGGTGGTCTGGGATGCCACGGGTAAACCCCGTGGCCGGGCGTCCATCCATTTTTCCGCCGGCGACTCGAGCGAGCCGAATCTCGGACACATCGTCGAGAATCGACGAGTGCTTTGGGCGATCTACGCTAGCCGCGTGTTTCGCGATCGTGTGACAGTGCTGCAAGGTGCATTGTCGAATTTGAGTTTCGAGCCTGACAACGTAGAAGTCACGCTGGCCGACGGCCGTCGATATACGACTCAGCTCGCGATTGGTTCGGACGGAGCAGATTCCGCGAGCCGCGCGCTCGCCGGCATCGAGACGGTAGCTCGCGACTATTCGCAAGCGGCTTTCGTCACGCATGTGTCCACACAACGCCCTCACCAACGAACGGCGTGGCAACGGTTCTTGCCCGGCGGGCCGCTTGCCTATCTACCGTTGGCGGATGGTAGGAGCTCCATCGTGTGGACGACCACGCCCGAGCATGCGCAGCGACTGGTCGCGGCGGAAGCTTCCGAGGTCGATGCTCAGCTCAGTGCCGGTATCGATCATGTTCTTGGCGAGGTGACGCTTGCCGGCCCGCGCGCGTCGTTTCCATTACGCCTCATGCACGCACGAAGCTACTGCCGCGAGCGTTTCGTGCTGATCGGCGATGCGGCACATACCGTTCATCCGCTCGCAGGTCAGGGCGTCAATCTCGGTCTGCTCGATGCGGCTGCCTTGATGGAGACGTTGGCTGCGGGCATCGAATCCAATCGCAGCGACGTCGGTGAGCTGCGTTCATTGCGCCGGTACGAACGTTGGCGCAAAAGCGAGAATACGCTCGCGCTAGGCTTCATCGATGCGCTGCACGGATTGTTCGGCAGCACGAAAAGCGTGCCCGACGTGGTGCGGCGATGGGGCTTGGAGTCGGTGGACGCCATGCCGCTGCTCAAGGGGTTCTTCATGAGTCGTGCGATGGGCATTGGCGGGGAGCTTCCGAAGGTCGCGCGTGCTACGCGTTACTAGGGTTATCTTGCCGATTGCCAATCAATACGCTCCAACAAGCTCAGTGCGCGATTCTAACTTTAAGTTTCAGCTGTTCCGATAAACTCGCGTCCGGGGCCGCTTTGCCTAGCGGCCGTTGACGGTTGACAGTTGACGGTCGGAATAGGGCATCTTTTCTGACCGCCACGGGCAACTGCCAACCGTCGACTTACTAAAGTGCCAATGAGCTTAGACCAGGTTGTGTCAGTGCCATTCTTCGAATGAACAATCGTCATATCTATCTTCTTGCCGCGTTTCTCACGGCCTTGAGCTTGGGGCTGTTCGCCTACAAGTCGCGGATACTCGGCTTTCCGGTGCAGCCGCAGGAAGAGACGCAGATCTGGAACATCGAAGCTGCGCTGAGATTCGATCCGGGCCCCGCAGCGGTGAAAGCTACGCTGCGCATTCCGGGACTCACGCCCGGCTATTCGCTGCTCGATGAGTATTTCATCTCGCGCGGTTTTGGGATCACGACGCGCAACGCACCCGCGGGACGAGAGGCGCAATGGGCAGTGCGACAGGCAACCGGACCGCAAACCGTCTATTACCGCGCTGTGGTTTATCGCGATGACACGCGCCTAGCAGAAGACACGACTCCGCCCTTTCCAAGCCCGCCCGAGCTGGATGAACCCTCGCGTGTTGCACTGGAAGGATTGATCGCGGAGGTGCGTAGGCAATCGGCCGATGTAGCGAGCTTCACCACAGAGCTGCTACGTCGAATCAATCAAGGCGAACGCGATCCCTACGCGAGCTTATTTCTAAAGCGCGGACATACCGTCGCTGACCGCGTGCATCTCGCCACGATATTTCTGGCCGGTGCGCAGGTTCCCGCGCGGGTCGCCCATGGGATTACGCTGCAGAGCACGCCCGGTCCGGTTCAGCCCGAGTCCATGCTCGAGGTGCATGACGGCGTGCAATGGTTGTACTTCAATCCGCAAACACTCCAGCAAGGCCTGCCCGAGAACTTCTTGATCTGGTGGCGGGGCGATGAACCTCTCGCGGAAGTGGAGGGCGGTTTCGACTTGGATGTCACGCTGGCCGCGCAGGAGAATCTGCTTCCCTCGATGGTGGTCGCGGAGCGTCGTGCGGAGCGCAGCGGCTCGCACGCTGTCGATTTCTCCTTATTTGCGTTGCCGATCGCGACACAGGCCGTCTTCAGCGTCTTGTTGATGGTGCCGATCGGTGCGTTGATGATCGTGCTGCTGCGAAACTTCGTCGGCGTGAAGACCTTCGGTACCTTTATGCCGGTATTAGTCGCACTCGCATTCCGCGAGACACGGCTGGTATGGGGAATCCTACTGTTCGCGATCATCGTGTCTCTAGGGCTACTGATCCGCTTCTATCTCGAGAAACTGCGGCTGCTATTAGTGCCTAGATTGACCTGCGTACTGACAGTTGTCGTGCTGTTGATGGCGGCGATCAGCATCGTCAGCCAGAAGCTCGGCTTGCAACCCGGCCTTTCGCTCGCGCTGTTCCCCATGGTGATTATCGCAATGACGATCGAACGTATGTCGATCGTCTGGGAGGAGCGCGGTGCATCCGAGGCCATACAGGAGGGCGTCGGTAGTCTGAGCGTCGCGGCGGTGGCCTATCTCGTGATGGGAATGCTCTGGCTCGAGCACTTGGTTTTCGTGTTTCCGGAATTGCTGCTGTTGGTGTTGGCCGCCACGTTGCTCGCGGGTCGGTATACGGGTTATCGGTTGCTAGAGCTGCGGCGCTTCAAAGGCGTGCTGCCGAATGAGGCAACATGATGTTGGCTCGTGCGCGCAAGCTCGATGCCTTGGGTGTGCTCGGCCTCAACAAGCGCAATGGCGACTACATCCTGCGCTTCAACCCGCGCAGCCGGTATCCGCTGGTCGACGATAAATTGCAGACCAAACAATTGGCGTTGGCTGCCGGCATAGCGGTGCCTGCCCTGTATGGCGTAATTCGCACTCAACACGATATCCGCTCGCTCCCTGACATCGTTCGTGACCATCCACAGTTCGTGCTCAAGCCGGCGCACGGCAGCGCGGGCGATGGCATCGTCGTCATCTCAGGCCGAAGCGGATCACGCTACCGCACGATCAGCGGCACGCTGCTCGATGCCGATTTCCTGTTTCACCATCTGTCGAATGCGATCAATGGTCAGTTCAGTCTCGGCGGTATTCAGGACGTCGTGATCGTCGAGTACATGGTGCGCTTCTCGCCGTTGTTCGAGAGCTTGAGCTACCAAGGGGTGCCGGACATTCGCATCATCGTGTTCCGCGGCTTTCCGATCATGTCCATGGTTCGACTGCCGACGCGAGCATCCAACGGTAAGGCGAATCTTCATCAGGGCGCGGTCGGCGCTGGCATCGACATAGGGACGGGTGTGACTTTGGATGGCGTGTTAGGTACCGAGGTGATCACCCACCACCCCGACACGATGAATGCCATCGCGGGCATGCAAATTCCCGATTGGGACACGATCCTGGATATATCCGCGCGCTGCTACGAATTGACCGGTCTAGGCTACATTGGCGTAGACATCGTCCTCGACCGCGATCGCGGTCCCTTGATCCTCGAGCTCAATGCTCGACCGGGCCTCGCAATCCAGATTGCCAATCGCCAGGGCTTACTCAAGCGATTGCAAATATGCGAGCAACGCGCGGATTTCAATGCTACGCCCGCGGAGCGGATCGCGTTTTCGAAGGGGGAGTTTAGGCACCCCGTTGGGTGAAAGTGACGAGTGACGGGGTGACGGGTGATGAGCAAGAGCGGATGGGACGCCCTTGAGAACGGCTGATTCTTTCTTGCCCGTCACCCGTCACCTCGTCACAATCAGCGCGCTACGCGAGCTGATCGACTTTCGCCGCACAAATAAAATCGTTCTCCGATAATCCATCGATCGCATGAGTGTTGAATTTCATGCGGCAGTAGCCGTAGCCGACTTCGAGATCTGGATGGTGATCTTCCGTGTTGGCGATGTGGGCGGCGGCGTTCACGAAGCTCATCGTGTGATAGAAGTTCTTGAACTTCCATTCTCGATGAATGCTTTTGCCGTCCTCTGCTAGTCGCCAAGCCGGATTCAGTTTCCCGAGCATGGTTTCGGCTTCGCCTCTAGTAAGCGGGGCGACACCGCCTTCACAAGGCACGCAATGTTTCTGCACCAGATCGTTCATGACGCTCTCCGCAGGTAAGTCTTGGCAATGTAATCCTCGATCAAGGCCTGGAACTCTTCGGCGATGTGATCGCCTTTGAGTGTGGGTCCTTTTTCGCCGTCGATATACACCGGTGCGACTGGCCGCTCGCCGGTTCCCGGCAGACTGATACCGATGTTCGCGTGTTTACTCTCTCCTGGTCCGTTGACGACGCAGCCCATCACGGCCACCGTCATGGTCTCGACCCCTTCGTATTGTTTTCGCCACTGCGGCATCTGGTGGCGAATATGCGTTTGAATCTTTTGTGCGAGCTCCTGGAAATAAGTCGAGGTCGTGCGCCCGCAGCCGGGGCATGCAATGACCATCGGCAGGAAAGATCGCAATCCCATCGTCTGCAAAATCTCCTGCGCGACGATGACTTCCTGAGTGCGGTCCCCACCTGGCTCCGGGGTCAGCGAAACGCGGATCGTGTCGCCGATGCCTTCTTGCAGCAGCACCGACATCGCCGCAGTGGAGGCCACGATTCCCTTTGAGCCCATTCCAGCTTCCGTGAGGCCGAGGTGCAGCGCGTAGTCGCAGCGCGAGGCGAGTGTGCGATACACGCCAATCAGATCCTGAACACCGCTGACCTTGCATGAGATCACGATGCGGTCATGGCCAAGCCCCAGCTCTTCGGCACGCTTCGCCGATTCGAGTGCGGAGACGACGAGTGCTTCTCGCATGACTTCATTCGCATCTGCAGGCTGCTCGCGCCTGGAGTTCTCGTCCATCAGACGTGTCAGCAAATCCTGATCGAGGCTTCCCCAGTTGACGCCGATTCGGACCGGTTTGTGATTGCGGCAAGCAATCTCGATCATTTCGGCAAACTGCGGATCGCGTTTGCTGCCGCGCCCGACATTGCCGGGATTGATCCGGTATTTCGCGAGCGCCTCGGCGCATCCTGGGTGGGCTTTCAACAGGCGGTGCCCGTTGAAATGAAAGTCCCCGACGATCGGAACGGCGATGCCTGACTGTGCGAGCCGATCGCGGATGCGCGGCACTGCGGCTGCTGCTTCGTCCGTGTTGACAGTCACCCGCACGAGCTCGGAGCCTGCGCGCGCAAGCGATGCAATCTGCTGAACCGTCGACTCGATATCCGCAGTGTCGGTGTTCGTCATCGACTGCACGACAACGGGCGCGGCACCGCCGACAGTGACGTTGCCAATGCGAACAGGAATGGAGCGGCGACGGGGGAGCGGCATGGGGCTGAACGCGCAGGATTCGGGGGCGACATTGTAACCGAGCCGGCTTGCGGATTTGCGGCGTGCGGCTTGCGCCCGGAACTCACACATCCGATCCTTCCGCACGCCGCAACACTGTCCTATCCACCCGGCACGCGCTCGGCTACCATACACGCACCCATCGTAGGACACGGCCGGAGAGAGTGGGGTCATGCGGGAGCTCCCGGATGAATCGCACCGCCGAAGGCGCAACTGCCCGGAAACGCTCAGGCAAACGAACGGCGTGTCCATGCGACGAACTTTCTCGTCGCTCGAGGGGCTCTGGAGAGAAGCGCGCTGTGAATCTCGCGCTCACCGAAGGGGAGAGGTGCCACAGGCGCGCCGGATCTCTCAGGTCACCGGACAGAGGGGCGATGACTGCGCGAGCGGTCTCGCTGCCAATTGACTGTCGCGCCGGAGCATATCGATGGGCTTCAAAACGCCTTTGTACGAAACACATGTCGCCGCCGGCGCCCGAATGGTGGATTTCGGCGGCTGGGACATGCCCGTCAACTATGGCTCGCAGATCGACGAGCATCATGCCGTGCGCAGCGATGCGGGCATGTTCGATGTCTCCCACATGCTCATCGCCGATGTCATCGGCCCGCGAGCGCGCGACTACTTGCGTCACGTGCTCGCGAACGATGTGGCCAAACTCGCAGAGCCGGGTAAGGCGCTGTACAGCTGCATGCTGAACGAGGCCGGCGGAGTCATCGACGACCTGATTGTTTATTTCCTCGACGATGCCTGGTTCAGAGTCGTCGTCAATGCCGGCACGCGCGAGAAAGACATCGCTTGGCTCAAGCGGCACGCGAGCGCTTTCCAAGTGGAGATCCGACCTCGATCCGATCTCGCGATGATTGCGGTGCAAGGCCCGAACGCTCGAAGAAAGGTCGCATCGTTGATCGGCGATCACGCAGATCAGGCGTTGGCTTTGGGGGCCTTTTTCGGTCGCGAGTTGGCGCCGTATTTCATCTCTCGCACCGGCTACACCGGTGAGGATGGCTTTGAGATCGTGCTGCCTAGCGACGATGCGCCTGCCTTCTGGCAACAGTTGAGATCGATTGGCGTGGCGCAGTGCGGATTAGGCGCGCGCGACACGCTTCGGCTCGAAGCAGGCATGAATCTCTACGGGAATGACATGGATGAAAGCGTGACGCCGCTCGAGTCAGGCTTGAGCTGGACCGTCGCTTTCGATCCGCAGGACCGCATGTTTCTCGGCCGCAATGCGCTGGAAGCAATGCGCGCGCAAGGTGTGCCGCGCAAACTCGTCGGCTTGGTTTTGGAAGATCGCGGCGTCCTGCGCAGCCATCAAAGAGTCATCGTTCCCGCCATCGGCGAAGGCGAGCTGACTAGCGGTACGTTCTCGCCAACGCTCGAACGGTCCATTGGCTTCGCGCGCGTCCCGAAAGCCACCACCGGCGCAGATGTGCAAGTGGACATCCGCGGCAAGCTCCTCAACGCGCGAGTGGTCAAGTATCCGTTCGTCAGGAATGGAAAAGCATTGATTTAGTGACGGGTGACGAGTGACGAGTGACGAGCCAGAATGGTTACGCTAATTGCGCTCATGCATCGCGGCATCTCTTACCCGTCACCGGTCACCCGTCACCCGTCACCCGTCACAATCAGGAAACGTGTATGTCTTCCATCCCCACCAATCTCAAATACCTCGAATCTCACGAATGGGCTCGCGCGGAAGCGGACGGGACGGTGACCGTCGGCATTTCGGATCATGCGCAAAATGCGCTCGGTGATCTGGTGTTCGTCGAAGTGCCGGAAGTCGGTCGTACGTTGGCCAAGGGTACCGCCGCTGCAGTCGTCGAATCGGTCAAGGCCGCATCCGATGTCTATAGCCCGGTGTCAGGCGAAGTCATCGCAGCGAATGAAGCGCTGAGCGGCTCACCCGAGCTCGTCAACACCGATCCGTACGGCGAAGGTTGGCTGTTCAAGCTGAAACCTTCGAACACCGCCGAGCTGGCGCAGCTGTTGGATGCGGCGGCGTATGGAAAAATCGTTGAAAGTGACGGGTGACGAGTGACGGGCAAGAGGGTCGATCCTCTTTTCGTCAGTCATCCTAACTCCCTCTCCTTAGTCTTTCGAAATCTTACTCGTCACCTGTCACCTGTCACCCGTCACCAAAATGCCCTTCATCCCCCACACCGAAGACGATGTTCGCGAGATGCTCGCTGCGATTGGTGCTCCGAACATCGATGCATTGTTCGAAGAGATTCCGGCTGCGCTCAGAACGCGAGAATTGACTGGGATTCCCGATGCGCTGACGGAGATGGAAGTGGGGCGCTTGATGCGCTCGCGCGCGCGTAAGGACGGAACACCGATCAATTTCATCGGCGCGGGTGCGTACGAGCACCACATCCCTGCGGCCGTCTGGGCGATCGTCACTCGTGGCGAGTTCTACAGTGCCTACACGCCGTACCAGGCGGAGGCGAGCCAGGGAACGTTGCAGCTATTGTACGAATATCAAACGATGATGACGCGTTTGACCGGGATGCAAGTGTCGAATGCATCGCTGTACGACGGCGCATCGGCATTGGCTGAGGCGGCGTTGATGTCGGTGCGTGCGCATCGCAGATCCAAATCGGCGCGCATTCTGGTGCCGGCCAGCGTGAATCCGACTTACCTATCGGTCGCGCGAGCCATCACCGAAGGTCAGAACGTGAAGTTCGATGTGCTCCCGTACGCGAGCAGTTCGGGCACCTTCGATCCAGGAAGTTTGAGCGCATTCGAAGGTCAAGACATCACGGCTGTAGTGATTCAGCACCCAAATTTTTTCGGACTGTTCGAGGACGTCGATGCAATCACCGATTGGGCGCACGCCAATGGCTCACTCGTCATCGCGGTCGTCAATCCTCTTTCGCTCGCGATCCTGAAACCGCCAGGTGAGTGGGGTTCCAAGGGCGTGGACATCGTGGTGGGTGAGGGGCAGCCTCTGGGTGTGCCGCTCTCTTCCGGCGGTCCGTATTTTGGATTCATGACTGCACGAATGGAGCACGTACGGCAGATGCCAGGCCGGATCATCGGTCGCACCGTGGACTTGGATGGCAAGCCGGGTTTTACGTTGACGTTGCAGGCGCGCGAGCAACATATTCGCCGCAGCAAAGCAACTTCGAACATCTGCACGAACCAAGGTTTACTCGTTACCGCGGCGACGATCTATATGTCGCTTCTAGGTTCGAAGGGATTGGAACGCGTCGCCGCTGCATCCCAAACTCAAACAGACAAGCTCATCGCCGCACTCACGCGCATCGATGGCGTAAAGCTCGCATTCACCGGTCCGCGTTTTCACGAAGCCGTCCTGCGACTCAACAAGCCTGTCAAACCGGTGCTAGCCGCCCTTGCTGAACGCGGCATCGTCGGCGGCTACGATCTCTCGAATCACTATCCGGAGCTTGGTCACGCATTGCTCGTTTGTGCAACCGAGATGAGAACGGATGGAGAGATTGAGGAATATGCGAATGCATTGAGAGAGGTGACGAGTGACGGGTGACGAGTGACGGGCAAGAGGTACTTCCCATTTGCCTGCCGGTCTCTCCTGTTCATTCCCGTCACCCGTCACCTGTCACCTGTCACTTGGCAAAATCCATGTCCGAACCTCTCATCTTCACCCAATCTCGCTCCGGCCGTAGTGCAGCTGGACAATATCCTCATGAGGCTGCTGCGCGAGTGCCGGAGAAGCTCAGGCGCAAGAAGCCTGCGGCGCTTCCGGAAGTGTCGGAGCTGCAGGCGGTGCGCCACTTCACGCGGTTGTCGCAACTGAACTTCTCGATCGATACGCATTTCTATCCGCTCGGGTCGTGCACCATGAAGTACAACCCGCGCGCGTGTAATCAATTCGCGATGCTGCCTGAGTTCTTGGGCCGCCATCCGCTAGCACCAGATGCGGTCAGCCAAGGTTTCCTCGAATGCATGTTCGAGTTGCAGGAGATGCTCAAGGAAGTCACTGGCATGAAGGGCGTGTCGCTGACACCGATGGCAGGAGCGCAGGGCGAGTTTGCGGGTGTAGCGATGATCCGTGCCTACCACCGCGCGCGTGGCGATCTGGAGCGTAACGAAATCATCGTGCCCGATGCAGCTCATGGGACCAATCCTGCAACCGCGACGATGTGCGGTTGTGTCGTCATCGAAATTCCATCGCTTTCCAATGGCGATATCGATGTCGACGCATTGAAGCAATCGCTCGGTCCGAAGACCGCGGGCATCATGTTGACCAACCCTTCCACCCTGGGCGTTTTCGAGCGTCGAATTCAGGAAGTCGCGAAATTGGTTCACGAGGCCGGCGGCTTGCTGTATTACGACGGCGCGAATCTCAATGCGATCCTGGGGAAGGTAAGACCTGGGGACATGGGGTTCGATGTGATTCACATGAATCTTCACAAGACCTTCTCCACCCCGCACGGCGGTGGCGGACCTGGTTCGGGAGCAGTGGGAGTAGGGCAGCGCTTGCTGCCGTTCATGCCGATTCCCGTGGTCGCGAGGCAAGAGAATGGGTACCGTTGGCTCGATGAGCGCGACGTGCCGCAGACGATCGGCCGGCTCTCGGCATTCATGGGTAATGCGGGTGTGCTGCTGCGAGCCTATATCTACATGCTCATGTTGGGTCGCCCCGGCATGCAACGCGTGGCGGAGTATGCAGCGCTGAATGCGAACTATCTCTTAGCTCGATTGCGTGCGGCCGGCTTCGATGCCGCGTATCCGCAACGGCGCGCCAGTCACGAGTTCATCATCACGGTGAAACGCCAAGCGAAAGAATTGGGCGTGAATGCGATGGACTTCGCAAAACGATTGCTCGATTTCGGGTTTCATGCGCCCACGACTTACTTCCCTTTGCTGGTCCCGGAGTGTCTACTCATCGAGCCGACGGAAACCGAGGCCAAGCAAGATCTGGATGGGTTCGTCGAAGCGATGATTGCGATTCAAAGGGAAGCCGAACAGGAGCCTCAGAAGCTGAAAGGTGCGCCCCATACGCTGCCTGTGCGCCGGCTCGATGATGTGCGGGCTGCGAAACAGCTCGACCTGGCCTATGTCGAAGCTGTCTGAGCAGTTGGCTCCTCCAGAGCGTCTCAATGCGTCTGAGGCGGTACCGAACATGTTAGACAGGCCGAAGATCATCGGGCCGCGTCGTCTTGCGGGTGCCTTTTTGAACTCGTGGAAGGGATTGAGTGGAGCCTTTCGCGCGGAGGAGGCATTTCGTCACGAGGTCGCGCTTGCCCTCGTGCTGATCCCGGCGGGGTTTTGGTTCGGTGAAAACGCGATCGAGAAAATCCTACTCGTCGGCTCGGTCCTCTTCGTATTGATCGTGGAGTTACTCAACACAGCTGTCGAAACCGTGGTCGATCGGATTGGCTTGGAGCGCCATGTGCTTTCTGGGCTCGCCAAAGATGTGGGCTCCGCGGCTGTCTTGTTGTCGTTTGTCGTGCTACTGCTCGTATGGGGACTGCTGCTGTTCGATTGATGGGGAACTTGATCAGGCTCATCGGTTCCTAACCTCGATGCCGCTTAGTTAATCGGCATCCGGTACTCGACGGTTGACAGTTGGCAGTTGACGGTCAGAGAAAGCACCTACTCTGGCCACCAACCGTCAACACCGAACGGTTATTGTGCTAACCCAAACACCTCCTATTCGTTACAAACCCCGTCATGCATAGAGTCCTTGCGTTACTTACGAGTCTCGTCGCATTCGCGCCGGTCCTCGCTTCCGAACAAGTCTCCAACCCCATCGTCTCCGTCCCCGAAGTAGAGGACTCTCGCTGGACGCGCACGATCGAGCGGGTCGCAACCGGTGTGGTCACGATTCAAGTCGATCTCACGCGCGCATTCGACACTGAATGGAATATGTCCAGTCAGGCAACGGGTTTCGTGGTGGATGCCGAACGTGGGTTGATTCTCACCAATCGTCACGTAGTGACGCCGGGCCCAGTGACGGCACAAGCGGTTTTCTTGAATCGCGAGGAAGTGAAGCTCTATCCCGTTTATCGCGATCCGGTGCATGACTTTGGTTTTTATCGTTACGATCCCTCGAAGCTGCGATTCATCGAACCGACGGAATTGAAGCTCTATCCGCAGGGCGCGCAAGTCGGACGGGAGATTCGCGTCATCGGCAACGATGCCGGGGAGCAACTCTCGATACTGGCGGGCACGCTGGCTCGTTTGGACCGCGAAGCACCGAACTATGGACTCGGCAAGTACAACGACTTCAACACGTTCTACTATCAGGCCGCCTCGAGTACGTCGGGCGGCTCCTCCGGCTCACCTGTAATCGATATCGAAGGTCGAGTGCTCGCACTGAATGCAGGCGGCAGTTCCGCAGCCGCGTCGAGCTTTTATTTGCCCCTGGATCGCGTCGTGCGCGCGCTGCGCATGATCCAAGAAGGCAAGCCGGTCACCCGCGGCACGTTGCAAACCGTATTCCTGCACACGCCTTACGACGAAGTGCGCCGGCTAGGGTTGCGCGAAGAGACCGAAGCTGAGGTGCGCCGGAAGTTCCCGCGCAGCACAGGCATGCTCGTGGTCTCCGAGGTGCAGCGCGGTGCGCCCGCCGAGAAGATCATCGAGCCTGGCGATGTTCTGGTCCGTATCGACAATGATCTCAGCGCCGACTTCGACAAGCTCGCAGCCGTGCTCGATGAAGGCGTCGGCAAAACGGTAAAGCTCACACTCCAACGTGGCGGGGAGGTTTTGGAGAGGCAGCTGACGATACAAGATCTTTACGCGATCTCGCCGGACCGTTTCCTCGAGTTCGGCGACAGTGTCGTTCACAATTTGTCCTGGCAGCAGGCTCGCCATATCAACGTTCCGATCAGCGGTGTCTATGTCGCCAATCCGGGTTACGTGCTCGGCGCTGCCGCGGTTCCGCGCGGCGCAGTGATAACGGAAGTCGACGGCAAACCGATTGCGACGCTGGCGGATTTCGAATCTGTGATCCGCGGCTTGAAAGACGGCGAGCGCGCAACGGTTCGTTATTTCACGATCGACGATCCGAAGACGGCGCAATGGCAGGTCATGCGAATGGATCGTCGCTGGTTTCCAGCAGGAGTCTGTCATCGCGACGATAAGCTCGGCATCTGGCCGTGCAATCGTTGGCCAGAAGATGGCGTTGTCGAACCTCCCGAGCCCGCGACGACGACATTCGCCAAGACGAGCGATCCCATCCTGACGAAGCTCGCGCCATCACTGGTGTTGGTCAACTTCGATATGCCGTACTCGGTGTCAGGCATCACGGAGCGAAACTACTACGGGACCGGTTTGATCGTTGATGCTCAGCGTGGATTGGTGGCAGTCGATCGCAATACGGTGCCGGTGCCGATCGGTGATGTTCGGCTGACATTCGCTGGAACGATCGAAGTGCCGGGTCACGTCGAATACATTCATCCGCTGCACAACCTGGCGATGATTTCTTACGATCCGAAGCTCATCGGAGCGACTCCTGCACGCTCGGCGACATTCCAGCCGCAAGAATTGCACTCCGGCGAGAGTATCTGGGTGGTGGGAGTGCGCGCCGACGGCAAAGTGCAATCACGTTCCTCGACCGTTGCCTCGGTAGATCCGGTGCAGTATCCGTTATCGCGCTACTTGCAGTTCCGTGAGTCGAATTTGGAAACGGTGAGTTTGGTCAATGGGCCGAGCGATTTCGACGGCGTCATCGTCAACAAGAATGGCGAAGTGATGGCAAGTTGGGCCAGCTTTGCATTTGAGGCCGAGGGCAAGATCAGACAAGAGAACCGCGGGATTCCCGCGGAGCTGATCGTCGAGATGTTGAAGCACGTTCGCGAACAGCGCCCGTTGCATTCCTTGGAGGCGGAGCTCGAGCCGATTCCATTGTCGGCGGCAAGCAAGCTAGGCCTGTCGCCCTCATGGGTTACGCGCATTGCTGAGCACAGCCCGGAACGACGACAAGTGTTGAGCGTATCGAGACTCGTTGGCGGTGCGCCTGCGGACCAGCTACTGCGCTCCGGCGATCTGATTCTCTCCATCGACGGCGCAACCGTAAATCGCTTCCGCGAAGTCGAACGGGCGATGCAGAAACCGAGTGTCAGCCTCGTGATCCTGCGAAGCGGCGTCGAGCAGACCGTCGAGGTTCCCACCGTCGCACTTGGTGGCACAGCGCTAGATCGCATCGTCGTGTGGGCAGGCGCAGTGCTGCAGAAGCCTCACCGCGCGCTCTCTGCGCAACGCGGCGTCGAGCCTAGCGGTGTGTTCGTCGCGTACTTCTCCTTCGGTTCACCCGCGACGCGCTATCAGTTATGGGCCGGCCGACGCATTCTGGAGGTCGACGGTCAACCCACACCCGATCTCGATGCATTCATCCGGGTCGTTTCAGGCCGCGGTGACGACTCCTCGCTGCGTCTTCGCACTGTCACATGGAACGGTTCTGTCGAAGTCATCACACTAAAACCCGATAACCAATATTGGCCGACGTACGAGCTACGACGCACGGCCGAGGGCTGGAAGAGATTCGGCCCGGGCGAAAGCGGCGAATCGAGTCCGCAAGAGGCGGCGGGAAGCTAGGCGAGACAGAGGCTGCAGAGTCCGTAGTCTGCAGTCCATGGTCCGCAGCCAGCAGGGACGGAGCCGCGGCCTCGAACTCTTTGGGTATGCGACGCAGACTAGGGAAAGGCCTGTTTACGGTTCTGTTGTCTTCTCTGGCTATAGACTGCGGACTATGGACTAGGGACTCAGTCAGACCATGATTCGGCGAGCACCGACCAGCTCATCTGCGCCGCCCTGCTATCATTCCGCAAATGGCCATTGCACGAGTACTCCAGCAGCAAATTCTGGACGCGGTTGAAGCGCTGCGCGCGGGAGATCTCGTGGCGTTTCCGACGGAGACGGTTTATGGGCTCGGCGCTAATGCGAACAACCCGGAAGCGGTGCGGAAGATATTTCAGTTGAAGGGGCGGCCTTCGACACACCCGGTCATCGTTCATATCGACCACCCTCGTTACTTACAGCGCTGGGTGCGAGAGATGTCGCCCGAGGGAAAGAAGCTCGCAGACGCGTTTTGGCCAGGGCCACTCACCATTGTCGCGAAACGCGCACCCGCGGTGAACGATGTCATCACGGGTGGACAAGATACGGTCGCGATCCGCGTGCCGAATCATCCTGTCGCGCAGCAACTGCTGAACGCTTTCGGCGGAGGCATTGCAGCGCCTTCGGCGAATCGATACGGGCGCGTAAGTCCGACGCGTGCCGAGCATGTGAAAGAAGAATTCGAAGATGAAGTAAAGATCATCCTGGACGGCGGAGACTGCAAGGTCGGTCTGGAATCCACGATCGTCTCTTGCGTCGGAGATGTGCCGCGTGTTCTGCGTCCGGGCAGCATCAGCCTGTCGCAGCTGCGGGCCGTTTGCCCATCGATTCAAGTGGGTCCGAACCCGACTGCCCCGCGGGTGCCTGGCACCACGGCTCGTCACTATTCGCCTGCCACGCCCGTGAACGTGGTGCCGAGTCGGCGTCTGGAGCAGGTGATGAATGAATTCACCGTCAATCGTGAGAAGGTCGCGGTGCTCGCATTGCGACCACCTGCCACTGCCAATCCGTATATGACCTGGATCAACGCCGGCACACGCCCGGATCTGTACTCGCGCCAGCTCTACGCAAACCTGCGCACGTTAGATAAAGCCGGCGGCAAGATCATCCTGGTCGAAGAAGTCCCCCCTGGCGAGAAGTGGGACGCCGCACGTGATCGCCTGAAGCGCGCGGCTTCCGCCGAGAACATCGTCACCTACGACCAAGACATCGCTGCGTGGGTGGCGGATTTTGGAGAAGAGGGAGGGATGGGGTAGGAAAAAGCGCGCGGAGTCCGTAGTCCGCAGTGCGAAGCCAGAAAGCAAGTTCTCCTTCTCGCTTCGGCTCTTGCTACAGACTGGGGACTACGGACTGCGGACTCACGAGAGGCCTTCCTATTCCGCCTGCACCGTTCTGTCCTGCGCCCATTGCCGGAGCTGCGCGATCTTCTCTTCCATTACGATTGATAGCGGTCGAGTGGCGCCGAACTCGTTGAGAACGTGAGCGGCGGAGGGAGGCTCGTTGTTGGCGTGCGCGGCGTAAACGGCGGAGACAATCGCTTGTTCGATTTCGGCGCCCGAGAAGCCTTCGCACGCGGACGCTAGCCGCGTGACCTCTTCGTCTGAGAACGTGAGCTCGCGCTTCTTGGCGTGGATCTGGAGAATATCGGCGCGAATCGGTGCGCGCGGCAGATCGACGAAAAAGATTTCATCGAAGCGACCTTTGCGGATCAGCTCCGGCGGTAGAGCCGTGATGTCGTTCGCGGTAGCGACGACGAACACTTTCGTTTTCTTCTCCGCAAGCCACGTCAAGAACGTACCGAGCAGACGCCGCGACGTTCCGCTGTCACCATCGCCCGTCGCGACACCCTTCTCGATCTCGTCTATCCAAAGCACACACGGAGCGAGGACATCGGCGGTCGCGAGCGATTCGCGCAGATTGCGTTCGGACTCGCCGATGTACTTGTTATGGATCGCTGCGAAGTCCAAGCGCAGCAGCGGCACGCCATAAATCCCCGCTGCAGCCTTCGCGGCGACGCTCTTGCCACACCCTTGAACGCCGAGCAACAGCACGCCTTTAGGCGCCTCCAACTTGGGCGCAGAGCCATCGAAAGCTGCGCGGCGCTGCTTGAGCCACTCTTTCAACCTGGCCATGCCGCCGAGATCGGCGAATTGGGCCGTGTCGTATTCGAATGCGAGAACGCCGTTGCGATTGAACAGCTCGTATTTGGCTTGCATCACTGCCGGCAGGTCGCTCGGCAGTAGAGCGCCATCGTCGAAGATGACTTTGCGCGCCAGACGCTCGGTATCGCCGGTGGACAGGCCAGCCAAGTTCTCCACGAGCAGATCGAAAGATTTGCGGTCGGTTTTCACCTTTCCGCCATGCGCTTTCGCCCAATCCGAGGCGACCTTCTCGACGATCAGGCGTCGTTCTTCCCGATTGGGGAATGCCAGCTTGAACTTTGCGGAGAAGTGCTCGAGCTCCCGCGGCAGCGAGATCTCATGGCTGATGAGCACGACGGTTCGCGCGCAACGGGCGTATGTCTGGCAAATATCCTTCAGCAACCGAACGTGGACCGGATCGTTCAGGAACGGATGCAGGTCAAGCAAGACATACAGGCCGGCTTTGTCGGTAGCGCGAATCGATTTCAATACCTCGCCCGGCTCTGAGTTGTGCCGCTGCGCACCTCCTAGATCGATGTCGACGCGTCTGAGACCGTCGGTGACCGTCCACTGAAACACCGGGGTGTGCTCCTTGTTGACTCGCGTCGCGAGCGATGCGAGCAACTCCAGCGCGCGAGGCTCATCGCGCGTCTCGATGACGATCAACGGCACGCGGCTCTTCAGCAGCGCGGCGAGATCGCGTTGGGAGTCGGAGGAGGAGGGGAGGGAGCGCGTAGGCATGTAGGGAATTTAGCAGAGGAGCGCGCGTGGGCGGTGTCGCATGTCTCGGCTCGGAAGCAGGAGTCTGCAGTCCGCAGTCTGCAGTCCGCAGCCAGAAATCAGTGTGAGTTCCGCCGTTCTCCCGCTCTATCTGCGGACTAGGAACTGCAGACTGCAGACTTCTTCTTCCCGCTTCGTGACGCCGTTCTCGTTCGCGGTGGCAAAACTTCCTCTCCTGCCATCTTGCATCGCTGTGCATTTTTGTTACATTTCGCGCCGGCCTGTGTAAGAGAGCACCCAGAGTCATCGCGAAAGCTGCAGGTGCCGCTCGACCAGAACTTGTGAGAGCGCTCAGACGTTGATTCATCACGTTCACGACCGCTCTTGTTGGTTGGTTAAGTGTCCGCAGCTTTTTACGATGAGGTGCCCAACAGGTGTTGCCACGCGCAGCTAAGCATTCATTAGCAGTTTCCCCCTCTCAAGCCTTCGACTCCACGACGCTCACGGAAGCTGAAATCCGCGGGCTCGCAGCGCGTTTTGGTTCGCCGCTCCTGGTCTTGGATTGCGATCAGGTCCGCAGGCAATATCAATCGCTCAAGGCCTCGCTGCCCGGCGTCGATCTGCATTACGCGCTCAAGCCGCTGCCGCATGCGGCGGTGGTGTCGTGCCTGCGCGATGAAGGGGCGTTTTTCGATCTGGCCACGACGGGAGAGGTCGAATTGGTGAAGGCGCAGGGCGTCTCGCCCGAGCGCTGCATCCACACGCACCCGATCAAGCGCGACAGCGACATTCGCGACGCTCTGCGTTTCGGCGTCACGACCTTCGTCGCGGATAATCCCGACGAGATCAAGAAGTTCGTTCGCTATCGCAAGCGGGCCGAGCTGTTGATCCGCGTGTCCTTCAGAAGCCCGAGCGCGGTTGTGGATTTGTCGAAGAAGTTCGGCTGCGAGCCTGGGGCCGTGCTGGGGCTCATCGAGATGGCGCGGCGGCTTGGAATTCGAGTGCGTGGATTGTCGTTCCATGTCGGATCCCAAGCGACCGATCCGGCTAAATACCTCGAAGCGATTCGTGCTTGCACGAACCTC
Source organism: Steroidobacter sp. (assembly GCA_025929585.1). Lineage (GTDB taxonomy): Bacteria > Pseudomonadota > Gammaproteobacteria > Steroidobacterales > Steroidobacteraceae > Steroidobacter. Next base: position 5,861 of record JAICPY010000045.1, on the reverse strand, counting down.
ATCGCCGAAGCGTTGCTGGCGGGCCTGCCCTCGCTCGATGTGTTGGACATCGGCGGCGGCTTTCCGGTGGCCTACGGCGATGATGTCATGCCGATCGACACATTTTGCGCGCCGATACGGGAGGCACTCGCGAAACTACCGAAGCATGTCCGTGTGATTGCCGAACCGGGCCGTTTCATCGCAGCCCCCGCGGCGATTGCGGTCTCGAGCGTGATGGGCAAGGCAAAGCGGGATGGCCGCTGGTGGTACTACCTGGACGATGGGCTTTATGGCTCGTATAGCGGCCAGCTGTTCGATCATGCCAAGTACCCGGTGGCTTCGCTTCGTCAAGAAGAGGAGTTGCATCCGAGCGTGCTCGCAGGACCTACCTGTGACTCCATCGATGTGATCGACGACGACATCTTGCTTCCGGAGCTTGAAGTAGGTGATCTGATCGTGGGTCGGATGATGGGCGCTTACACTTGGGCGAGCGCGACAGACTTCAACTTTTTCAAGCGCGCCAAGGTCGTCGTGATGAACGAAGGTCCGGCGGACGCGAAACGCATCGTTCGCCTGCAACGCAAGGTCTCGAGCGGGAGAAAGTCCGCTGCTTGACCTTGAGTTAGCGACCGCTCCTTTTTTCCAAGCCCGGCTCTAGCCGGGCTTTTTTCTGGTCGGCTGCTTAAGGGAAGGTCTGGATAAATCTCGTTATGGACGTTCGTGTCGTTGATTTCGTCTCTGGAGCACGTAGCGCGACCGGCATTGCTGTGGTCATCGACGTGTTCCGCGCGTTCACTGTGGCTGCCCACGCCATGGCGCGCGGTGCTCGCGCTATCGTGCCAGTCGCCGAACTCGAGACCGCAAGAGCGTTGAAGCGCCAGCAACCAGATTGGCTCTTGGTCGGAGAGCGGCACGCTCGGCGGTTGCCGGGCTTCGATTGCGGCAATTCACCGACCGAGATTCAGTCACAATCCGTTGCCGATCGAGTGGTGATCCACACGACTCATGCAGGGACTCAGGGCCTCGTGAACGCCACCTCTGCGCAGGAAGTGTTGACCGGCGCGCTCGTCAATGCAGCTGCCATCGTGAGCTACATCCGAGCCAAGAACCCGGATCGAGTCACGCTCGTGCGAATGGGCCATGAAGCACGCGAGCGATGCGAAGAAGATGACCTGTGCGCCGAGTTGCTAGCTGCGCGATTGGCGGACCGGCCTTTCGAGACATCGCATATCCGCGAGCGTCTCAGTTGTGCGGCAGGGGCACAGAAGTTTTTCGACCCATCGTGCGACTGGGCCCCGGAAGGCGATTTCGATCTATGTACGCAGCTCGATGTTTTCGACTTCGTGCTCAGGCTGGAGCATGTCGCATCGGGCGTTTCATTGCGCCGAATTGACGTTCCCGCGACCCGCTGAGATTTGCAACGTACGCTGTTTTACGGAAGTGGTATGAACTCGCCGATCTTGCGCACCATCGTGCTGTTGACGTTATCGAACGTCTTCATGACTTTTGCCTGGTACGCGCATCTCAAGCACATGAATCAGAAGCCGTGGATCGCGGCAGCCATGTTGAGCTGGGGCATTGCGCTATTCGAGTATCTGCTTCAGGTGCCGGCGAATCGCATCGGGTACACGGCTATGACATTGCCCCAGCTCAAGATCCTGCAAGAGGTCATCACGCTCGCCGTGTTCGTCCCATTCGTACTGTTGTACATGCGTCAGCCGCTAAAATGGGATTACCTGTGGGCGGCGTTATGCATACTGGGCGCGGTGTATTTTGTGTTTAGAAAGTAGTGAGGAGGGAAGTTGGATAGGGGATAGGGGATAGGGGATAGTTAAGCGTCAGGAAAGAATCATTGTTGTAGAGTTAATGTTGCAAGTTCCCGTTCACATTCTTTTCCGACTATCCCCTATCCCCGATACCCAATCCCCAAAACCCTATCCAACTTCTTTAGTACAAGAACGCCGTCCACAAACTCGTCGAAGCCTGCCGCGGTGGCAGCGATTCGACAGTCATTGCACGCTTGCCATCCGGATGGGCTGTCATGGGACAGCGCCAAGTGTTGGTTGGCTATTGCTTGCTGCTGCCGGATCCTGTCGTGCCACATTTGAACGCACTGGAGCCAGCGGCTCGCGATCAATTCATGTGCGATCTGGGCAGACTAGGTGAGGCGGTGCTCGCAGCGACCAGTGCGCTGCGAATCAACTACGCAATCTTTGGAAATCTGGAACCGGCACTGCACGCACACGTACACCCCCGATACGCCGATGAACCGCAGGCTCTGCGAACGAACAATCCCTGGGCGTATGATTGGTCACAATCTGCTGTGTTCGATGTGACGGTACACGGCGATTTACGCGACACGATCGCGCAATTCCTGAAGCAGTAAAGCTTGGTCGAGCACCTTGGACATCGCGCTACGTTTACAGCGCGCCCCCTGCATGTAAACTCCAGTCCGGGGAGCTCAGTGTGCAGTGACGCGCCTGGGATCGGAACGAGTCTAATTCGACGTGTAGTCATTGCTGTCTGTTAAGGAAGAACGAGAGTCGCCTCAATGCGGGTCAAATCCAGCCTGGCGAGTTATGTCACTGAACATCTGGCGTTCCTAGGTCGTATCTCGAACCGTGCGATCTTCGGCGGCGTCGGTATCTTCATCGAAGAGCGCTTGCTCGGCATCGTCATCAACGAATGCCTGTATCTGCACACCGACAAGAGCAATATCGATGACTACCTGTCGCGCGGGATGGAGCAATTCAAGCCATACCCCAACGCATTCGATTTGACCACCGATCATCATCGAGTGCCCGCGGAGATCATCGAAAATCCCGAGGAACTGCGGGTATGGGGCCAGCGCTCTTTGAATGCTGCTATCGAAGCGGCAAAGGCCAAACAGTTGGCGGGAATCGAGCGTGCACGTCGCGAAAAACGCGAGAAAAAGCAAGCACAAGACGGCGCGAGCACTCAGAAGCGCAAGCGCTGACTGCTGCGGTATCGCCGCCTCAATCTGAGTCGCCCAGAGAGACGTCCAGAGAGGCGCCCGTTAGCGAGACGAGCCCCGCCAAAGATCGAATTGGCTCCGAACACGTGGTTCCGCGGCAAACGTATGCGACCGTGTCGTTATGCGCCCGCTTCGCTCCAATCGATGCCGGAAGCTCCGCTGCGTCCGAAGGGATGGCGAACACCAGCCTTTTAGGTGCGTAAAGCTGTTCGATCGCGCTCTGCCATTGAGATAGCTCGGCGGTATCACCGCGGATGATCACTATCTCGGGCGGGTCCAAGTGTTCGTCCAGGGCAATCAGCATCGAGGCATGAGCTTGGGGGTGCTGCTCCAGCGTTCGCCACGACGCGCGCAGTGTTCGAGCAGCAGCGTCGAGATAGCGAGGTTCGCCTAACAGCAAGCCCAATCTCGTCAACGCCTGTGCAGCGATGGCGTTGCCCGAGGGCATCGCTTCGTCGGCGAAAGATTTCGATCGATGCATGAGTTGCTCGTGATCATCGGCAGTGAAGAAGAAACCGCCGGTCTCAGCATCTTCGAAGTGCTCCAAGAGCGTCTCGGCGAGCGACGTCGCAAAGTGAAGATCAGCAGAGCGCCATTGGGTTTGAAGTAGATCCAGCACCGCTTGCAGCGTGAACGCGTAATCATCGAGGTAGGCCGGGAAGCGCGCCCTGCCGTCCTTGAACGCAGCAAGCAATCTGCCGTTACTGAAAAGATTGCTTCGGATGAAATCGAGTGCACGCGTTGCCGATGCTGCGCATTGCGCTTGACCCAACGTCCTGGCTGCAACCGCCATGCCCGAAATCATCAGGGCATTCCAGGCAGTGAGGATCTTCTCGTCGCGAGCTGGGCGGATGCGCCCGCTGCGATGCGCGAGCATCTTGTGATGCGCACTGGCAATAGTATGTTGTAGAGCGGTTAGCTCGGTGCCGGTTTCATTCGCGATGTCCGCAAGCGATCGATGTATGTGCAGGTGCCACATGCCTTCGAAATTCGGTGGATGATCGAATCCATATCGCTTTGAGACCACTTCAAACTCGGCCGAAGTGAGGAGCGATTGGACTTCAGCCTTCTCCCAAACGTAGTACTTACCTTCGTGCCCTTCCGAATCCGCATCGAGACTGGACCAATACCCTCCCGTGGGCGCCTCCATTTCGCGAAGAGTCCATTCGCAGATGCCTAGCGCCGTGTCGCGAAACAGCTCTTCCCCCGTGGCAGTTGCTGCTTGCGCATAGATGCGAAGCAATGGCCCGTTGTCATAGAGCATCTTCTCGAAATGCGGGATCATCCAAAAACGGTCGACGGAGTACCGCGCGAACCCGCCGCCAAGCTGATCGTAAAGGCCGCCTTCGGCCATTCGATTGAGAGTGAGTGTGGCCATGTATAGGCAATGCAGATCAGGTGCATCGCTGCTTGCAGTCGAACGCCATTCGCGCAGCAGCAGTTCGATGTTCGTCGGGTGGGGAAACTTAGGCGCCTGGCCGAAGCCACCATGTTCCCCATCGAAATCCGCGGCGAGCTGCTCACGCGCTGCCTTCAGAGAATTGCGCGTCAGTGCAGTATCCGCCGTGGCAGGTTCGGGCAGCATGTGCCTGAACGCTTCCGACAGAGCAGCGCTTTGCTGTGCAATGTCCTCGCGTCGCGAATGATAAAACTCGCTCACGCGAATCAACAGATCGGTGAAGGGCGGCATGCCGAAGCGAGCAACGTTCGGAAAATAAGTGCCGCCGAAGAAAGGACGCTGATCGTGTGGAGACAGAAACATCGTCAGCGGCCATCCGCCGCCGCGCTGAGTCAACATCTGATGTGCCAGCTGATAAATCCTATCCAGATCCGGTCGCTCTTCGCGATCCACCTTGATGTTGACGAATAGCTCGTTCATCACTTGCGCCGTCGCTTCATCTTCGAAGGATTCGTGAGCCATGACGTGACACCAATGGCATGCGGAGTAGCCGATGGACAATAGGATCGGTTTGTCTTGCTCGCGCGCATGGGCCAATGCTTCCTCGCCCCATGGATACCAGTCCACCGGGTTACTCGCATGCTGCAGCAGGTAAGGGCTCGATTCGTATGCGAGCCGGTTCTGACGCTCTGCAGGAAGGGTGCGTTTGCTCATGATCGGAACTCTCGAGCTTCGGCCTGCTGAAAGATCTGACGCAACGACCGAGGCAATTTGCGTAGAATGCCGGCACTATAACGATGAACACTACTCACGACACGTCGCAATTGCCGGAGCTGCGCCTCAAGCGCGGCGAAGATCGGCGCATTTCTGCCGGACATCTCTGGGTGTTCTCCAATGAAGTCGATACGCAGCGCACGCCGTTGACTGCGTTCGAGCCAGGCACTCGGGTTCGAGTCGTTTCCGATCGCGACAAATTTTTGGGATATGCGTACGTCAATCCGCACTCCTTGATTAGCGCGCGCATCCTCGGTCGCGATCTAGAACATCCCCCTGGCAAGTCTCTCATCGTGCATCGTTTGCAGGTGGCGCAGTCATTGCGCCGCGCCTTGTATGACCGGCCATTCTATCGGCTTGTGTTCGGCGAATCGGACGCTTTGCCCGGCCTCGTGCTCGACCGTTTTGGCGAGGTCATCGTCGGGCAGATCGCGACAGCCGGCATGGAAGTGCTGCGTCCTGAGATCGAACAAGCCATCCAGAAAGTCCTCGCGCCCACGGCACTGGTCTGGAAAAACGACAGCGGCGTGCGCGAGATGGAAGGCCTGCCTTCGTACGTGCAGACAGCGTTCGGTGAGGTGCCGGAGCATGTGATGATAGAAGAAGGCGGCGTTCAATACCGAGTGGCGCTCGGAGAAGGTCAGAAGACGGGGTGGTTCTTCGATCAAGCCGCGAATCGTCAAGCGTTGCGCAAGTACGTGGGTGGTGCTCGCG
>JAICPY010000111.1 GCA_025929585.1 Steroidobacter sp. | reverse complement strand
GGTCTCCTTCATGAGCGACGGCTCGAGATCGGCTTAGACGATGCGAGCGAACTCGAGGTGACTGACATCGATGAGAGCGGTGACCTCGAGCGAACTCGTCAGCAGAATATCGATCGCATTTACGCCGAGTGGCGCGGCGGATCGCACAAGAATGCCTGGCAAAGCGTCACGGAATATCTCGCTCAGAGCGCCGAGCCGCTCACCGAGCTTCGTTGGCTATACGAGCGCGCGAAGACATGGCCCGATCAGCGCTTTGCGAATCGGTTGGCGCAGGAAATCTTGCCGCGTCTGCTGGCGGAACGACACAACGGCGAGGCGCTCGACACGGTCAGAGAGCGCTTGAAGTTATCTGCGGATTTCCGCCCGCTCGCCAGTGCTGATCTGATACGCCTTGCGCAGTTGGCACGCGATGCTGGTGATCGACGCATCGCGCGCGACTTGCTTCGCGACTTTGAACGCTTCTATCCCAATGATCCGGCAGAGTCGGCGGCTAGTTTGCTGATGCGGCAACTAGAACGCTGAGCCAGGTGCTTGCTCTTCGGCTTGCACGCATCGTTCACGTTAACCGTGTTAGCAGCAAGCGTCCCGCGTGGCGCTACTTTCCAGAAGCAGATGTCGGCTCAAACAATTCCACCAGATTTCCCGATGGGTCTTCCAGCAGGATCTGTCGGCCGCCGGGCCCGGCAACGATGTCGTTGCGAAACACGACGCCAGCGCTTTTCAGAACCTCCACCTCGCGGTCAAGGTTGCTGCTCTGCACGATGATTCGATTCCATCCACCTGGTTCAGGTCTTCGGCCGTCGGCCATCGGTTGTGATCCGCCTCCGGGCCCCTTCGGAGGACTGAGTACGAGTTGCATGTTATCGCGCGAGAGAATGGCGAAGTACGGACCTGATTGAGCGGTGACCTGAAATCCCAGGTGCTTCGTGTAGAACGTGATTGCCGCGTCGACGTCCTTCACAATGTAGCGAACCAGAAGCGCGTTCAGTTTCATGGGATCTCCTTCGCCACCATTCAGTAGCACGCCTAAAACATGCTCAGGGCTTCGGGAACACGTCGTTTAGCCACGTGTCTGCCGATATGGCTGTAGCCGCCTTAACGCAGAAAGCACAGCCGGGCGAGGAGGAGACAATGATGCGCGGTCCATGATTCAGGTCGACCTCGCGCCGCTAGAAGCGATGTCGCTTCACGGCGCGCCCTCCTTGCCGCAGGGCCAACAACAACCTTCTGAGGGTAGAACTCGCGGCTATCGTTGTCGAGGGTGTAGGTGGACGCTGGAGCGCAGGTTGCTTCAATTCATTCACTCATTCACTCATTCACTCATTCAAACTGGACGCCGTTTCGCGGCGGAATCGAGGGATACATGCAAACACTCACTCGTCGTCTTTATTTGCCAGCGATCGTCATCGCCATCGTGGCAACTCTCATGCTTGTTTGGCTAAGTCTCGGTGTTGGGATCATCGGAGCGGACGGCGATCCCGCCAATCGCATGTATTTCGGGGTTGCTGCGATCGGCATCATCGGTACCATCATCGCGCGCGCACGAGCACATGGCATGGCGCGCACATTGTTTGCGATGGCGGCCACTCAAGCGGCGATCGCGGTTATTGCAGTGGTCGCGCGACTCGGATTACCGTACAGCGGCCCGGCGGAAATTTTGCTGCTGAATGGATTTTTCGTCGTGGTGTTCGCCGCGGCGGGTTGGTTGTCCTTGCGTGCGGCTCGGCAGCCCGAACATCGCCGAGCCTGAGCGTTCATTCCCCATGCGTAACTAGCCAACGCATCCTCGAGCAAGGTGGAGGCAGGATGAGTTCATCCAACAGCATCATTAGCACGTATGTGCATTTCCGAGATGACGGGCGAGCCGATCCAGTTCCTGTGTCCGAATCGTTCTGGGGAGAGATGGCTGCCGGGAAGCATTCGCAGCTAGCTCAAGGCAGGCTCATGTCAGCCTTCACCTTCTCCGAGCCATGGTCTATGTGGGAGCGTCATCCCGCCGGTGAGGAGATGGTCATGCTCATCTCGGGTTCCGCCACACTCGTGCTCGAGGAGTTCGGCCAAGAGCGCACTGTGCACCTGAGTGATCCCAGTTCCTACGTTCTCGTTCCACAGAACGTCTGGCACACGGCTAGAACTTCGGTGCAAACCACCATGCTGTTTCTTACACCAGGCGCTGGCACGGAACACCGTCCCGTTGGCTCAGCATGACTTCGGTGCTGTCGGTCGCACCGCGGACTCGGCTGATCTCACTGTATCCAAGTATGAGTTCATGAGCCGATGAAGCGAAGAAAGGTGGTCGAATGTGCACTGATCACCGAGCTTTCCGCCGCAAGAATCGGAGTGCGCAAAGCAGTCGCATGCACATAAGATGTTGGGCGAACTGAAGCGCGAAGAGGAGGGCGGGAGTGAGGAGCAGGATCTCGATAGCGTGGGCGATTATCTCGCTGGCGTGTTCGACGGCCGGGCATGCCAAGGAAGCGGACGATCGTGTTCAGGAAACCAGGCAACGACAATCTCTCGATGATGCGTGGTGGACAGGACCCATCGTCGCGGCGGGTGCGGGCACCTTGCCGCGTGGTCACGCTCTCGTTGAGCCCTATCTATTCGATGTCGTCCGCTATGGTCGATTCGACCGCGATGGCAATAAGCACAGTGCATCGCGCGTTCATGGTTATGGATCGCTCACCTACATGCTATATGGCCTCACCGACACTTTCACGGTGGGGCTCATTCCGACCTTCGGCTTCAACGACGTCAGGGAAGGCAGCGATAGCTCGGGCGTGCAGTTCGGGGATCTCACGCTGCAGGCACAGTACCGGCTCTCGCAGTTCCGCGAAGGAAGTCGAGTTCCGACCACCTCGATCGTTATCCAGCACACATTGCCGACAGGTCAGTACGATCGTTTGGGATCGCATCCGAACGACGGCTTCGGTTTAGGGGCACACACGACGACCGTTGCACTCTATTCCCAGTACTACCTATGGATGCCCAATGGCCGAATCGTGCGCACCCGATTCAACGTGGCATATGCATTCTCGGACGATGTGCGCGTCACAGACGTGAGTGTCTATGGGACGGAGTCGGGATTCCGCGGCGTCGCGGAACCGGGTGACGTGCTCACGCTAAACTCGTCTTGGGAGTACAGCATCACGAGCAATTGGGTGTTCGCCATGGATTTCGTTTATCAGCACGACGACAACACGCACTTGCGCGGCTCTCTCGCAGGCGATTCACAGGAGATACGCGAGGATTTCGGTTCCGCGTGGCGCTTCGGTATTGCGCCTGCGGTCGAGTACAACTTTAGCAGTCGCATTGGTCTCATTGTCGGCGCGCGCTGGTTCGGCGCCGGCCGTAATACCAGCGCGACGGTCACACCTGCTGTCGCATTGAATATGGTGTTCTGAACTGAGGACGTTCCATCACCCTCCAAATTTCGCGAGAGCGCGATCGAGCGTCTCGAGAACTTTGCGTGACCTTTGTTGCTTGGACAATTCGGTGATGGCGTTCCACTGCTGCGGCGTGAGTACTGTCTGCAATTCCTTTGCTGAGAATTGGTCGAGCAGCCCCTCAACTTCCGGCCACTGAGTCTCGGAAGCAAGCAGCAACTCGATTCGCTCCCGTACTCGGGCATACTCGGCATCGTGGCGTTGAAAGAACACGACTCGTGCATCGGCTTGTTCGGACTGAATCCTTCGCTTCTTGATCAGCATCCATAAGACCAGCGCAATCAGGATCGCACCGAGCGTCGCAAGCAACACGGTTCTCGCCGTACGGTAGGGGTCTTCGACCTGGATGGTGACTGGAATCTCGCGGCGCAGGTCACCTTCGCCGGTGACAGTCACGCCAACGGCGTGCTCGCCGGGTTCCCACATCTTCGGTACGCGTGCACGAAGCGTGAGCTCGAGTGGAACCGAACCTGGAAGCGTGGCGTAGCTCAGTACCGGTTCGTAAGGGCCCGAAGCAGTCTGGCCCAACTCCAAGATATTAGCGTCCGAAGTCTCGACACGAACATCGCGAACCTCGACGCCCGCACTTCCGAGGTGTATCTCGAGCGAGCCGGTGGCGAGCTGTTCTTGCGGCGATAGGAAATGCAGTAACTCGCGCTTAACCACGATCGGGCCTGCACTCAGAATCTTGATCTCAGGCGTCAGCAGCCCTTTCCCATCTACTCGCAGACTGCTCACGGACGTGGGTTCGCGCTGCTTATCGTCCCCGAAGAATGCCAGCACGTGTGGGCCGTCGATTGGATAGTAGAGACTCAAACTGGTCGGCCGATCCGCGGGTGCATCGAAAGTGATTTCGGATCCCTGTCCTACTGCCGGTAGCGCGAAGCGTTGCGAGCCCGCTGAGAGAGAAAATTCATCCGCTCCAGTGAACCCTCCGTTCCTGTGGATCGTGCCTCCAGTAGTCAGAAAGTGGATTGCATCTGAGCTGTAGAGGATTGACGCCGCTTCCTGCACGGCGATGCTTGCGACCCCAGACACTTTGATCGGGCGAGCCCTTGTGTTTCGGTCGAAAATCGTCAAAGCAAGCGCGGGATCGAAGCGGATCTGCGTTGGAGAAAGCGAGGCCGTGTATTTGATTCTTTTACTGCCTCGCACTGCATCTGCTTCGGGATTCCACGTCGTGGTCGCCGGAGCGCCGAAGATCAATTCAGTGGAGTACCGTTCGGCACCGCACGCTCTTGCCTCCATAAACTTGCCAGAGCCAATCGTTCCGATCGTGGCGCCATTCGCATCACGAAGTAGGACTTGCGACTTACGGCCCTGCGTCCCGACCGCAAGGTCGAAGTTGTTGCAGCCACGTGAAGACAGAGATAACGACGTTCCAGTTGTACGTACCTCGAGCGAGAAGTCTTCATCGCTAAAGCGGATCGAACCGCTGATCTGCGCGCATTGGCCCGCGTGGCTGAGCAGGGCCAGCAACGATGCCCCAAGTGCGATACGTGCGATACGGATATGACTCGACAACGACATCATCTGATCGCTCCCATGCTTCTTGCATGACCCTGAGGAGGCCTAAAGGTATCCGAACGGCTAGATCTTACTCGACGATTCAAAAAGAATGCTTGGTTATCCTTCACAGTGCGCTGCGATGGAGGGTGTACACGGACAGATATCTATCAAGTTCATTCGGAAGCCATTTAGGCCCTCCGCCGACTTCATGAAATCGGGGTCTGCAAATCATGACCGCAGCGCTAGACAGCCGCAAACGCCGGTTACATGATCGGCGCTGAGGCCGTTCCGGGTTCTCGCATGAGCGGCATGCGCTCACGATTCGAGGTCGGAAATCACTCCAGGAGGTGCTCAATGAACGCCGGATCGTCTCATCGGATTGGCCGATATCTTGTCACTCTCACGATGCTTGTATGTGCCACGACATCACACTCTATCGACGCAGCGGAATCGCTGCCGACAAAGCTGGCCGTGTTCGACTTCGAGTTGGAGGATGGTAGCGCGGGCGCATCGATCGCCGGCGATCGCGAGATCGATGATGGCTTCATGAAGTCCGTCAGCGCAGAGGTTCGGCGGACGATCGAACACTCTGGGCGTTACGAGCTTGTCGAGGTGGGCGTGGCTGACGCCCAAGCGGTTCAAGATCGCTCGCTTCGAGAGTGCAACGGCTGTGAAGCTGCGATTGCGGCGGCGCTAGGCGCCGAGCAATCGTTGTTCGGCATCGTAAGACGAATCACGCGAACAGAGTATGTCGTAAGCTTCCACTTGCGAGACGCGAAGACCGGGAATGTTCTCGCCCATCGCGAGAGCGATCTGCGAATGGGCGCGAACTACTCCTGGAGTCGGGGAGCCGTCAGTCTGATCAAGACACAGTTGCTGGATGCCTCTCCCTGAAAAGGTGGATACCTGCGTTCGAACTAGAGCTTGGTCCGAAAGTGAAACGCGGTGACTGTCAGTCCTTCACGGAAATAGAAGCGATGCGCATGCTCGCGCTGCACGCCGGAGTCCAGGTGCAGCTCCGCGCATCCTCGCGAACGAGCCTCATCCTCCAGCCACGTTAGCAATCGTTTGCCGTGACCTTGCGAGCGTGTCGCTTGATCGGTGATGAGATCATCGATGTAGAGGATGCGCCCGCAATAGAGCATTTCCATGAAGCGATAGCCGGCCACGGCGCGAACCTTGCCGTCCTCGACGGCAGCCGCCAGACGATACCCATCCGATTCGATCATCCGGCGCACGGTTCGTAAATACTCGTCCGCTGAGATGTGCGGGCGAAGTTGACGCATGACGTCGCTCGTTGCGAGGATCTCCTCATCGGATTCCATCCGGGCGATGTCCTTCAATCGAGTGTTCGGTTGCATCATAAGGATCAATGTGGGAACGACTAGGGGTTTGTCTTGCGGTAACCGGAGCGATTCGGCCGCATAATAAATGTTAGCGGCCCGACCTGCTTTAGAAACTTCGCTCGTGTGCTGAGGAAATCTACCCGATGCCGATTCCATACTTGAGATTGCAATCCACTCGTCAGCGATCCATGGCTGTCATAGACAGAGCATGAAGCGGCTCTATACATTCAATGCAGGTGACGTAGCGGGCTTGAGCCTGCTGCGCGCCGAGCTCGATCTCGCTGGGATCACTTACGTCACCCGCAATGACGGGCTCTTCTCAGCGGCAGGCGGCATTCCAGTGACGGAGTGTCATCCGGAAGTGTGGGTACTTGAGAATGAGCATTTCGATCGAGCCGACCGGATCTTGCGCGATTGGCTGACGCCAGCAAAACGGGGGAAGCTGCCGTGGCAATGCCCGGAATGTGCCGAGGAACTCGATGCGCAATTCGAATCCTGCTGGAACTGTGGTGCGTCGCGCCCGGGCTAGTTGAATTCTCTTGACGAAGCATCATCCCGCGCATCCGATGGTCACGGCGCGAAACACTCTCGCTTATCCACGCGAATCAGAATGAAATCGGCGCTCGCTCCGCTTGCCTTGGCTTTGCAGAGCCCACCGCCGTGGTTGCATGCCTATCAACCGCTGGTGGAACGCATCCTTCACGATGCAAACACACGCTCGGTCGTCGAGGCGTTGAATGCCGCGCGCGCAAATGACGCTGATCTGGTGCGCTTCGTCGAGCATTCGGCACTCCCGAGCGCTGAGCCCTACGAAGCATTCATTGCTCGCACGGCTTGTGTCCCTACACGTGAGAACCTGCATGATCTCTTCAATGGATTGATGTGGCTGAGTTATCCGCAAGTAAAGCGGCGATTGAATACACTTCAGGCAGAACAGATTTCACTTCACGGTACGTCGGGTCCACGCGGTGTGCTGCGCGATGCACTAACGTTGTTCGATGAAAACGCCGCCGTGCTGCACGCGCCTGCGGAATTGATCGCCGCGCTGCGCTCGCGTGATTGGAATGCCTTGTTTCTCACGCACCGCTCGCTGTGGCGTTCGGCGAACCTTGCGATATTCGGACACGCGCTACTGGAGAAATTGATGCAGCCACGCAAGGCGATCACCGCGCACGTGTGGCTGATCGACGAGCTGACGGATCGCGACCTGGCATTGAGCCTTACGCCTGCACGACTCAGTGCCAAAGTGTTCCAACCGCTACCCGTTCTCGGCGTGCCCGGTTGGTGGCCCGCCAATGAAGAACCCAGTTTCTACGACGATCGCGAGGTTTTCAGGCCACCTCGTTGAGCGTGTTGGTGAAAGGCGAGGCTTCAAAGCTGCGAAAAACGCACTCGAACCGGGAACTTGCACGCGATTTCATATCGGTGTCGCCGATTGATACATGCGGACCAAATCGCTATTTAGACGGGCTCACCTGTACTAAACTGGGCGAGGACGACCACTCTCCCTCTTCTGCGATGGGGCGGCTGAGCGGCAGCAATCTTTAGCGCAAGAAGCTTGCGCCCCACAATCGACGAGAGGAATGAATGGATAAGCGAGTATTGGCGCTGAGAACGCCCGATCAATGCATGGGATTCGTCAAGAACGCGATTCGCCTGGGTCACCCGAACTTAGCGCAAGAGGCTCGCCAACGTGCGGTGGAACTTCGCGCTCTCGAGTATGACACCCTGGAAGACGCGGCCGAGCGTGAAGCGATCGAGGCTGTGTTTGCGTACGAAAGCGTGTTGACGCACAAGCGCGGCAAGAAAGTCAGAGCGACCAAGACCTGGCAGTTGATCAAACAGCACGGAATTCTGCCGGCGTTCGAACGAGCCGTGAATCGATCGAGTGATGCGAACGATCATGCCGGCCTCCTCGAGTTGGGCCTGGAGCGATTCGCATTCGAGTTAGTCGTTCTGCGGCATCCGGACCGCTTCACGGCGGAATGCGTCGGTCGTAGCAAAGAGCGAGTAGCAAGCTGGGAGAAAGAAGCGGCCGTCAGCGAGAGCGCTGCCTGACGAGCCATTGGGCGACGGGTCGCAGGGGCATGCGTCCACTCGACCGCGTCGCAGATCAACCAAGTTGATCTGCAATAGATTTCGAACGACGGCAGTCGTGTTCCGCGTTGCACCGACTGCTGGAGACAGGCCCGCTCCTCGAGCATGCGAAACCTATGTAGGTTGCGCTGAGCACAGGCACCGGTCGACACCCTCGCATCCAGGTAACACTATCGTCCAAGCTCGGTTTTCCACGAGCGCATGGCGATGCTTTCGCGAGCTTTACGGACATACACGCCTCGTTGCGATTGGGCAAAATCAATAGGTCCACGGTGCAGCGCGCAATCGCTCTCGGACCGTTGCGCTCAAGAGGCCGCAGCAAGTGTCAAGCTCGATTGTCTACGATCCGCAGTCGCACACGATCGTGGTGACGCTCGTAGGCTCGATAGATGAGCTTGAGATGAACGAAGCTGCCGCTGAAGTAGTGCGACTCGCGAAACAACATGTCTGTTTCAATGTGCTCGGGGATTTGCGCGAAGCGGTGTTTGCAGTTTCTACCATCGCTCTATTCGGTCAAGCACAAGAATTCGAACAAGCGTATGGGCCGAACAGTCAGGCCAAGCGAGCACTAGTCGTGGCGGGGCATTCCGAAGATGTGCTCTTCTATGAAACCGTCAGTCGCAATCGCGGCCAGAACGTGAGGCTCTTCTATGATATCGAAGAAGCTCGACGTTGGTTGTCGAGCTGAGCCGATGATGGCGCGGCTCAGCGACGCCTGCGACTCCGCGGCAGGAAGACGAATGCTCTCAAAGACACGTACGGATTCACGATGGTAAATCTGGCGTCCCGCACGATCTGCTGGGTGCCTCTCTGGAACAAGAGCCAAGAAGGTGTCGGACTCGAGCATCTGCTTCTAAGAGAGCGCGAAGCGGACAGTGTCATTCTCGCGTATGACGAAGAACAAGGTCCGTTTCGGCTCACCTATCGACTGACTTGGGATGCATCATGGCGATTGCGCGATGCGCAGCTCGCGGTCGCAACCTCAAGTTCCAACCGATCGCTGAGTTTACAAACGGACGGTGAGGGTCGCTGGCGATACGGCGATGGACAGATCATCGCTGAGCTCGAGGGCTGCATGGATATCGATATTTGGCCAACGCCTTTCACCAATAGCTTTCCCATTCGTCGAACGCCAATGGCTGTTGGTGAGCGGCGGCAGTTCCGCATGGCGTGGATCTTCGCGCCGGATCTGACATTTCAATCCCAGCCGCAAGCGTATACACGGCTGGCCGAGCGGCTCTATCTGTTCGAGAATCTCGACGGCAGTGATTTCCAGGCAGAGCTCACCGTGGACGAAGCCGGCATCGTGCTGGATTACCCGGACTTCTTTCGGCGGTTGAAAGGGGATGATTGATTTGTGCACCACAGCGGCATTGCTTGTGATAGAGGAAGCCATTCGGTCTGTCCGTCCGGACCATAGTAGGCATGCGTCCAGGGTGCTACAGTTTTGCAGTGGCCAATTCGACGACGCACTCGGAGCTCTTAATGTCTCTGCGCATCACCGTAGCGCTCGCGATGAGTGACACACCAAAGGCTCGAGTGTGATCTTCCATCAGATCGCCACGGGAGGGTGCCTCTCTTATCTAATAGGCTGTGCCGAGAGTTGTGTCGCGGCGTTGATCGATCCCGAGGCACGCCAGATCGATCGGTATCAAGGCCTGGCCGGGCGCGAAGGATTGCGCATTCGCTATGTGATCGACACGCATACGCACGCGGATCACTTCTCTGGTGCGCGTCACATAGGTCAGGCGCTCGGCGTTCCGGTCGTCATGCATCGACGAAGTTCGGTACGGTTCGTCGATATGCGTCTGGATGACGGCGACATTCTCTTGCTCGGCACCATGCGTGTGCGCGCAATTCACACGCCGGGACATACGCAGGACTCGATGTGCCTGCTCGTCGAGGATCGGCTCTTTACAGGGGACACGCTGCTGATCGGAGGTACGGGACGCACGGATTTGCCCACTGGAGATCCCGATGCGCTGTACGACAGCCTGTTCACAACGCTTCGCAACCTCGATCCGAGCCTTAAGGTATTCCCGTCGCACGACTACAAGGGGCAGGGCAGCAGCACACTTGAACAAGAGTTTGCGTTGAACCCGCGTCTGCAGAAACGCGGTCGCGCCGAGTTCACGGCCATGATGCGTGAGCTCGACCTGTCTGCGCCGATGCATATGACCGAAGCGCTACGTACCAACATGAGCGGCGGCAAAACGGTGGCGCAGATGTTGTCTGATGCTTCCGCGAAGATTCCCTTTATGTCGCTTGCGGAGTTGAAAGATCGCGTGGCGCGAGGCGAAAGCGATTTGTTGGTGCTCGATGTTCGGGAAAGAGATGCGTACGAACAAGGCCATGTGCCAGGAGCGAAGCATCTGCCGCGCGGTCAACTCGAGCTGCGCGTTAATTCCGAACTGCCCGATCCGACGCAGCGCATTCTGACCGTATGCGAGTTCGGCAAGATCTCCGCGCTCGCCGCAGCTACTTTGCGCGAGCTAGGCTTTATGCGCGCAGTGGCCCTCGATGGCGGCATGCAAGCCTGGCGCGATAGCAACTTTCCTATTGAGCGCAGCTGATATTTGGATCTCAACCTCGCGTCGCAATGCGGTGGCAGCGCGGATCAGTCAGATCTCCAGCAGCATCTCGACGCGATGCATATCAGGTCCCCAGCCGTGCGGGACTGTCGAGATCTCCTGGGCGCCAAAGCGTGCGAAGAAAGGAGCGGATCGATGGCTGGCACTGATGTTCAGTGAGGAATGTCCATTCCGTCGCATCTGCGCGATCACGCGATTCATGATCGCCGTTCCCAATCCTCTACCTTGAGTCGACGGCGACAACAAGATCCAGTGCAGGGCTGCATTTCGCTGATCGATCGGATAAATCCCGAACGCGCCGACAACGCAGCGCTCGATCAAGCAAACAATGTAGTGCTCTGTTCGTACCTGCAAAAACTCCGCGTAGTCCGTGCGTTCGTTGGGAGCAAAGTACTGCGGACAGTTTGCGTCGAACAACGCCAGGCAGGCGGTGAGATCCGTGCGCTCATAGGGCCGAAACTGGATCGAATGTTCTGAAAAGGATGAGGTCAAAGATGTTCGCCGCGGCTAAACTCGTATAGGTCTACTAGAGCAAGGGTAAAGCAAGAGCAGCGAGAGACAAAGCTGTGCTCTGTTCTTAACTACCCCCTACCCCCTACTCACTCCCCCCTGCGCGAAGAGTGTGATTCGAGTCACGACTCTTGTATGGCGCGCTCGCCGTAATGCCCCGTATGCGCATTGGTTGCACCCGATCAGCGACGTTATGTCGTAGGCTCGGCTTATTATGACGACGCTCAAGATCAATGAGACGAGGCGGATCGTGCTGCCGATCGAAACGGTGGTGGAAGCCGTGTTGCAGTTCGATCGAGATAGAGCAGGCACGCTGTGGCGCGGGAGTGTTCTGGACGCCAGCATCGAATCGGAACCCGTGCCGGGTCTATTGCTCTCGGTGCGATTGTCCGGGTCTGAAAACATCGAGCGCACATTCGGTCTGCCCGCGATCGCGGCAGCGATCATCAACTATTGCCGGTTGGCTAAGATTCCACTGCCGCGGCAAGGCAAGAAGACGATCGAGCCGGTGCCCGAAGGTTTCGCGTTCTGCATCGAGACCACCGTCAACATGCCTCGTCTACACAGCGGCTTGAGAGGGCGGAGAAAAGTCACGAAGCTAGCTGTTGTGCCATCGGAGGGAGCGTCACCCGACACTGCCGTTGCAGCGGATGGCGAACCTGCGATAGACGTGACTGAAGATCGTATAGTCAACGGCGATTGAGGAGCGCGCACTCTGATCTGGGGCTGAGGTCGCCCGCAAGAGCGGACGCTCCGTCCTCATTGCGGAATGCAAGGATCCATCCTTCCAGTTGCTTCGGATGGGCCCTCGCCCTCGATCCAGTCAAGGGCAGGCTCTTCGCAAGGCGACGAGGGTTGAACGGGAGTGCAGTTCGGCAAGAAAATGTCGAAACGCGGCTCCATAGGCTTCGAGCGGGCTAGTAAGGCGGAAGTTTCTCGCCGCAATTTTTAGCGGACGCAAGCAAGAGCGCACGCTCTACTTCCGTCATCCTTGCGATATGCGAGGATCCATCTTCTTCCAGTTGTTCGGATGGGCCCTCGCGTTCGCAAGGGCGACGAGGGTTGAACGCTCTGTCGCAACGAGTTCCTCACTCGACGTTCAGGGCGTATTCTCTTCCGCTTAACGGTGGATCATCCGATTCACCGATACAAAAGACGGAAGGCGCGATGAAGAGACGAACGCTGTTAGGCGCAGGTGCGGCTGCAATCACCCTCGCTCCGATGATGAAAGTTTCTCCGGCGAATACCGCTACTGATGCTGGCGCGAACGAGCGGCGGAGGGCGCTTTACGAGCTCTTGGGTAAATTACCTCCGCGTGATCGCAACGTGAGCGCGAAGCTCGTTGCCACCGAGGATCGTGGAACGTACCTGCTCGAAACGCTGATGCTGGACCTCAATGGACTCGAGCTCGCTCCAGCGTACTTCGCGAAGCCCAAGGGCAAGAGCGGGCACTTGCCGACCGTGTTATTCAATCACTCGCATGGTGGCGGATACAACATCGGCAAGACAGAGTTCACGGAAGGCCGTGAGTACTTGAGCTCACCTACCTACGCAGAGTTCTTGACCTCATTGGGCTACAACGCATTGTGCTTCGACGCTTGGATCTTCGGCGAGCGCGCGACACGCACCGAGCTCGATACATTCAAAGACATGCTTTGGCACGGCCGGGTGTTGTGGGGAATGATGGTCTACGATTCACTGAAGGCGGTGGATTATCTTGTGAGCCGGTCGGATGTGGACCCGCAGAGATTGGCGACGGTAGGAATGTCGATGGGCAGTTCCACGGCGCAATGGATCGGGGCCCTCGATCCTCGTCTCAAAGTAATCGTCGACATTTGCTGCCTGACGGATTGGCACACGCTCGTCGAAGTGAAAGGGCTGCAGTATCACGGCATCTACTACTATGTGCCAGATTTGCTGGAGCACTTCACTACCGCACAGATGAATGCTCTTATTGCGCCTCGAGCACATCTATCGCTCGCTGGGAATCAGGATGCGCTCACACCCGTGGCGGGTCTAGAGAAGGTCGATCGAGAGCTGAAGGACGTCTACGCATCGACTGGCCACTCGAACAACTGGAAGTTGTTGCGTTACGACGGCAAGCATCTGGAAACGCCGGTCATGCGCGAAGAAATTCGCAAGTGGTTCGTGGAGAAACTCTGAAGCGCGCCGTCGCGCAATCGAGTTGAGAACGCATGGACTTGTAGGCACTTTCTCGTGATGCACGTCAAAGCATCCAGCTCTGCTATCGCGTAATCAACTCCAAGTTGAATTGCTGCTTGAGAAAGTCGGCAACGAGCTGCCGGCGATCGCCCGAACCGCTTCGCGGCGTCCTCAACTCTATGTTGTAGCGCGGATAGTCGAGGGCGCGATCGTCGCTTCTAATCCCGCGACCGTTGACGGCGTACGCCTCGCTGATGAGCTCTCGAAGTGAGGTATTGCGAGCATAGATGTAGTCATCGTGTACAACCGTAACGCTCCGCTCGTCCGATCTGTTTAGTTGAATCGAGCGGGCGCCGGCCGCCACAGTCAGGTCGGAGGCGGTAAACACTCTCATCCCGGATGCCGTTGCCAAGGAGATGCAGGCAAAAAGTGCTGCTGCCAGAACCGCTCGATTGAGCAGCGCAACGCGTGAAGGTCTCGGGCCGGAGACGATCGCACGCACGCGAGCACGCAGATCGCCACCGGAAACGCTTGCCGCACAGAGATGCCGCAAGGTGACTGCATG
>JAICPY010000231.1 GCA_025929585.1 Steroidobacter sp. | reverse complement strand
GATACCTGATGGGTGTCGGTACGACGCGCGATCTGCTCGAAGCCGTGCATCGTGGCGTCGACATGTTCGACTGCATTCTCCCAACCGCATTGGCGAAACAGGGCGTCGCGTTCACGAGTCTGGGCCGTCGCGATCTGCGCCGCGCTGCGTATCGCGATAGCGAAGCACCCCTGGATCCCGCCTGCCAGTGCTACACCTGCAAGACCTACTCGATTGCGTACTTATTCCATCTGTTGAAGGTTCACGAAACCCATGGCTGGCAGTTGCTCGGTCTGCACAACATTCACTTCTACATGCGTCTGATGCGCACCATGCGTGAGCACATCCTTGCAGGGAGGTGGCTCGACTTTTACAACGCACAGCGCAATCTTCTCGATGCGCGTGACGCTTACGGCGTTCGATCCAATCACGTCACGAAAGCGGAGCGTCGCAAGCTCAGCCTGAAACTTGGTCGCTACGAGATCGTGGTGCGCGATGGCATCGGACGCATTCGCGACATGATCTCAGGCGAGGTCATGCACTCGGTGAACGATCCGGCCGAAGAAGCACGGTCGCTGTATGTCGATCAATCGCGTCTCGTCGATCGATTGAAGGTTTCGGATGTTCACCCGCTCGTGATCTGGGACGTCGGCCTTGGGGCTGCTGCGAACGCGATGGCAACGATCCAAGCAGTCGAAGCGATGAGTCCTGAAGAGCGTCAACGGCGACTCGTCCTCGTCAGCTTCGAGAACGATCTCGACTCGCTCAAGCTGGCGATGCGCCACACGCAATGGTTCAAGCATCTGCGTCACGCGGCGCCCAAACAGCTGCTCACGAAGAATCAATGGTTGAGCCCGAGTGGCGCGATTGACTGGCTGCTCCTGCCCGGTGACTTCGCCGTTCGCAAGTTCGATGCACCTTTACCGGATATCGTCTTCTTCGATCCGTTCTCATTCAAAGCGGATTCAGCGCTATGGACGCTAGCGTCGTTCAAGGATCTCGCCGATGTGTGTGCCGACCGGGCGACGGAACTCTTCACTTATACATATTCAACGAGAGTTCGCGCAGCAATGCTGGCGGCGGGCTTCTACGTTGCGAAAGGAAGTGCAACCGGCCCGAAGGCGGAAACGACGATCGGACTGTCGCCTCGCGCAGCGATGAGCGAGCATGGCCGCGAATTGCTCAGACAAGACTGGTTGGGTAAGTGGGAGCGCAGTGACGCGCAGGTTCCGATGGGCGCAGACGAAGAAGATGCCGCTTGGCGCGAGGCTATTACAGGGCACCCGCAGTTTCGTTGAAGTGATTTCAGCGGTGACACGAGTTCGCGAGTAACTTCCGGTACCGCGAGATCGTGAATATGTGAATGCACGATCGTGCCGGAGTTTGACATATGTCACTTGTGCGGCTGCATCGCGTAACGGGACGGCGATACCGCCGCGCGAAAGTACACATATAATCAACGCGGGATTGCGTGCATCAGAACAATCAACTCTCAGGAATAATCAGCATGCGCATCGTGATCGTCATGGCAACTGCGATTGTCACTCTTTCCGGTTGCGCGACTTCGTACCAGCCACCCACTGTGCCGCCGCCAGCCGACTGGACGGGCGCTTCGGGTTGGGAGAAGGTCCCCGGCACAGAAAAGTATTTCGAAGGAGCGCGGCGCCACGGCGATGTCTTGATAGAAGAGACATTGCGAGCGCGGCGAACGGGGCTGGTAACAGCCGAGGCTCGCACGAAGACTGCGTACGGGAAGGAATTTATCATCCCGAAAGGCACGAAGGTGTGGGCCGAGAACTTCACCCTCGTGCATCGCTCCGGTTGGGCTGGCCAGAAGGAAGTGCAGCAAGCGATCGATCCGATTGAATGGTGCGCGGTACTGCCTAATGGTCCTGACGGGAAGCAAGAAGGGTCGGATACGGTGTGCCTATTCTGGGAAGGTCCTACACAGGCTCGCTGGATGCAAGAGTATCGCAATGGAGGATTCGGTTACTTGCCTCGTCAATATGGAACCAGCGGCATGCAAGGTCCGGTTCCTGCGATCGAAGATTCATCTGTCGATCTCGGCGTTGAGATCAAATGGCAATTGCGTATTGCACGGCTCGACAATAGCCGCCTCGAGATCGAGAGCGTCTGGAGCGATGGAACCTCCGCTCAAAGAGACGGCCCTGAGGTGTCGGAGTATTGGCGTAAAGGCAAACTCTTGACGTTCGAACTCGGTGATAACACCAAGCTCGCATTTGTCGCCTCGGATGATTATTCGAATGTGGAGTTCAAGCGCATCCCCACGCAGTCGCCTTAGACTACGAAGCTACGGCTAGCACGTGCGTCCGATATAGGAGAACACCAGCGCTTATCGCCTCACTCGATGAAGCGATCGGCGAGTGCCTTCGCGTAAGAGCGACCAATCGGCACCAGCGTGCCGTTCGCGAGCTGGATCGCACGACCGCCTGCACTCTGCGAGACAATTCTCTGTGCATGCACCATGTTGACGATGTGCGAACGGTGAACGCGTTCGAACTGACGCGGCAGCAGTCCTTCGAGCGAGGTGAGTGTCTTCTTGTGAAGGTGGCGCCGCCCTTCCAGAGTCTCGATACTCGAGTAGTCATCGTCACCATGTATCGCGATTACGGACTCGATCGGCACGAGATCGACCTTTCCTGCGACTGACACAGCCAAGAATCGGGTGCGGCGATCTTCTGCGGAATGCCCATCGATTCTGCCGAGCGCTTTGGCCAGGCGATCGGCGGTGAAAGGTTTCGGTACAAAGTCGAGGACACCCAGTTCGAAAGCTTCGATCGCGCGATCCGTGTTCGCAGAGATGACGATCGTATGGAAGGATTCCGCAAGTGCGCGTCGAAGAATATCGAACCCATCGCGCCCTGACAGATTCAAATCGAGCAGCATCAAGCTGACCTCGCCCGACTCGAGCTGCGCAACGGCACCTTCCATGTCCGGGACACAATCGATGCGCTGCAGACGATCTCCAAGGATGTCGCGAACCATGCGCTCGATGCGGCGTGCGATGAGGGTTTCGTCCTCGACCACCAGTACGTGCATCATTTCACCGCACCGATCTCGATCTCGTCCAGCCAGTAGTCCCCCTGCGCTGCCGAACGGAACAACCAATCTTTGCCGAATGCTTCCGTCAGCCGGGCGCGCACGTAGTCATGTCCGGTGCCGCTCGATACTTTTGCTGCCCGCCGTTCCGTCATCGGAGTTCGCAAACGAAATACTTTACGACCGTTTGAAGATGCGGATTCTTCCAACTCGAACACCGTGCGAGTGCCATATCGATTGTGCGTCAGCGCGTTCTCGACCAAGGTGTGAAAGATACCTGGAGGGACGCGTGTGCCAAGATCGACATTGGTCGTCTTCAAGTCGAACTGAGCCGCCCGACGGAAGCTCATCACTTTCAAGTGATGGCGACATAGATCGAGCTCCTGTTGCAACGGGATCGTCGCCTCGCCGCTCATCGCGGAGAGTGCGCGAAGCTCCTCGGCCAGCGATTCCACCATTGCGACCGCAGAAGCAGGCGCCGACTCGAACAACTCGGTCAGCGTCGTCAGCGTATTCATCAGGAAGTGCGGCTGGATCTGTTTCCTCAGAAGCTCCAGCTCCAGCCTAGTCGAGCGCAACTCCGCCTGCGCCTGCTCGCGCTGCGCGCGTCGCAGAGCGCGAACCTGTTGCGCAAACAGGAACAGAAGCAATGCGACCATTGCAACGTAGTAGGTTTGATTGATGAAGTTTTGAACATCCACGGTTGCTACTGCGATGACCGCAGCGAGTGCGACAGCTGCACCCGCGGCACCTTGATGCTTCTTCCTCATACCCGCTATTGCTGCTATCAGGCTTACCAACAGCGCTGCCAAAACGAGCATCGTTGTCTTGCCGTCGAAGCCGCGGATGAACCATGCACAAGCCACAATGCAAAGTAGAGTGGATGCCGCCAAACGCACCTGCCACTTGCGCGCATACCGATGAGAAACGTAGGCCACCAGCAGCATCGAGGAAACCGCTGCCAACAAGAGGATGAGCTCGAGGCGCAGTAGATGAAGTGGATACGGATACGAGACGAACAGACGCAATGTCTCGGCCAACGATTGCAGTAACACGCTCAAGGATAAACAGGCCAGGAGCAATGCGGACAGATCGCTGCGATTCGACAGGAACATCGCAGCGAAGTACACGGTACCGAGCAACAAGGCCCCGATTGCACAGAGCGTGAAAGTATAGATATGCATCATGCGGTGCGCGCCGTATCTCGAGAACATGATCCGCTGCACCGGTCCCGCAAGCTCTCGAGTGAGGTGGAACGACGACATGCGAAGCGCCAGGACGTTGTTTCCGGCATGGACTAGATGGGATGGCACGAAGAACGCTGCGTCTATTACGCCGGCCTTCTCCAACTGCGGCGTGGCGCCAGGCGTCCCATTTCGGCCTATCTGGGTGCCGTTCCAGAAAACTTCATAGGAAGCTGTAGCCGAGATCAGCACACCGAAGGGTTCTGCGGAGGTGTCGAAATCGACAGGGATCTGGACATGCGCTCGGATCCACAACAATCGTTGCTGCGGATCGATGTGATACCACGGCATCTCTTCCCATTGCGTTTCATCGAGCGTCGGTGAAGACCATCGGGAATCATGACCGACACG
>JAICPY010000099.1 GCA_025929585.1 Steroidobacter sp. | reverse complement strand
TCAGGCAGCACGATCGGCGCACCGATCTCGGCGAGCACTGGGTGCAAGGTGTTGCTAGGCGGCGATGTCGGTGCGTCCACGTCATACGTGCGCAATGTGCCTATCGGCGTACCCCCATTCAGGTCTCCCTGATCGTAGACATAGAGTCTGGAACCGTCGGCACTCAAGATCGAATTCTGAGTACCAACTGGCGTCTGCCCGATCGCTTGCATATTCTCATCGACGACCACACCCATCGAAACGAAGCGATTGCCGGCCCTATCGGCGGAGGCAGTGTGCGGATAACTCCAACTACCCGCTAGTGCATTCGATTCCACCGATGTCCAGGTCGAAGTCAAACTGTCGTAGATACCGACGCGCCCGGCATCACCGAAGGCCAATACCTTCGACCCATCGCCGCTCGCCACCGTTTCCAAGGAGTGGAACGTGATGGCATCGGCTAACAGCCCCGTACCCCGCTCAGGGCCGAAAACGATTGGAAGGATATATCCGCCCGTGCCAGGAAAGCGGCCGCCCAGAATGTAGTTGCCATCGTTCGCGAGTGCGAACGACCACGCGTTGTTGTCGATCGTTGTGTCGCTCGTGGTGGCGAGCGTCGTAGGGTCTAGATCCAATAAACTCCATCGGACGTATGGCTCGGCGCGCAGCCCGAGAATACTCGTCCCGTCGTGCGACATGTGCAGTTGGCTGATGTACTGGCTTTCAATGGCGCCGGCCGCCACCCAGCTTCCGCCGGAGAATTGATATCGCAGAACCTGCGCATTGCCGTTCGCGTCTGCGGCATAGATGAACGCGCCGCGTTCAGCGTCATAGACGAGCGCACTCGCGAACCACGGATCCAGTGGATGCGGAATCCACGCGTAGTCATAGTTCGTTGGCGCGAGCGCGACAAGCACGCCATCGAACGTTGTCGCACCGGAGTCGATGGCCACTGGATAGGTGCCAGCGGCTAACGCAGGATGCTGCACACGCAATGTCGTCGAATTCACATACTCGACCGAACTCGCCGTTGTGCTCCCGAAACTCACGGTTGTGTTCGCAGAGAATCCGCGTCCGCGCAAGATCACGTCGCCTGGTGTATCGGACAGCACGACGCGCGGTGTCACCGTATCGGCATCGAGCACATCACCCACGGTATAGCGCACCGTCACCGTATGTGGACTGCCACGAACCTCACTATCTCCCGAACAGGTCGAGCTATTGAGGCAGAGACGGATACGAAAGGTACTCTCGAATGTGCCTGGACCCATCTCCTGCGGACTCGGTACTTGCACAGTCGCATGGCCCGAATCAATCGTGTCGATCATGGCCTCGGGCACAGTGAAGAACGAATTCGCTGGAACTTCGATGAGCACATAGAGCGTGCCGCTCGCTGTCCCATTCCCCGTCGCCGTCACGGTGCCAATGACACGTTGGGTACGCTCGATAATGTCAAATGGCGCTTCCGCAGAGAACGTCAGCACGCCAGTGTCGAACGTCGCTTGCAGCGGGCTGCTCGCGTTGGTGGGCGGCGTGTTATTGCCGCCGTTATTAGGGCTGCCGCCGCCGCCCCCACCACCGCAGGAGGCGAGCAACACAGACGCGTAGGCAACAAGTGCCCGCTGACGCAGCGACGAATTCATTCGGACCTCCCCAGGGTACCGCGTCATAGTAGTTGAAAATATTACGCGCGCCCACAGAGGCTGGCCTTCCGGCGACCGCCGACGACCGAAGCCCAGTGATTCAGATCGGCCAGGGGATACTTGGGTACGAGCGTTCTTCGGGCGTATGTCGCTGGCAGTCCCGCACAGGTTTGAGCACACACGTTGTGTGGACATCCACCCATTGCTAGACAAACTAATGGTCCAATCAAATGGATGCCTGACGCCGATGCCGTGCCAATCGTCAATGTGTGCCCCTTCCCTTTGTACCCACCAATGTATAGGTTTCCGCATGAACAAGATGCGCGTTGGGCTCGCTCTCACGACCGCTCTGCTCGCCAATGCCACCTTGGCTCAGCCCGTTGCCGGCGATCTAAACGTCCGCTGGAACCCCGGCGCCGAGGACTGCGCCGCGAACCCGCAGCCGCCGCTGCAGGTGCACCGTTACGACGCGACCACGTTCATCCTGCGCCAGAACCCCTGCGCACACTTTGAAGCGCCGCTTCTCTATCTACTGATCGGCGACCAGCGCGCCTTGCTCATCGATAGCGGCGCCGTCGAAGACGAAGCATCGATGCCGCTTGCGAAAACGATTGCTGATCTGCTGCCGCGATCGGACGGCGCGTCGTTGCCGCTGGTCGTGGCCCACACCCACCGCCACACCGATCACCGCGCGGGCGACGCGCAGCTCGCCAAGCTTCCGGGCGCCGAGATCGTTCCGATCGAGCTGGAAGACATCGTGAAGTACTACGGCTTCAAGAGCTGGTTGGAGGACACGGTGAAAATCGATCTTGGTGGCCGCGTGGTCGAAGCGATCGCGGTGCCGGGACACATGCGCGACCATCTCCTGTTCTACGACGCGAAGACGGGACTAGCGTTCTCGGGTGACTTCCTGCTGCCCGGCCGCTTGCTTGTCGATGACATCGACGCGTATCGCGCGAGCGCGGACCGCGCCGTTGCGTATCTCAGAAGCAAACCTGTCACCGCAGTGTTAGGCGGTCACATCGAGCTCGACACTAACGGCGAAGCCTTTTCGCGCGGCAGCACGCACCATCCGAACGAACGCGCACTGGCGCTCGCCAAACAGAATTTGGAATCTCTGCCGGCCGCGCTGCAAGAGTTCAATGGCTTCTACTCGAAGTACCCAAACTTCATCATCATGAATCCGATGCGCAACCTGCTCGTGCTCGCGGCCGGTGTGATCATCGCGCTCACGCTGCTCATCTGGCTCGTGCGTCGTCTGTGGAAGTCACGTGGTAAACGGGTTCTCACGCCAGCTTAACTCTCATCGAAGACTGGCTGCACGAATACATCGCGGCCGCACGACAGCCTCGGCCGGGTGTCGCCCTCACCTTCATCGAGGCGAGCAACGACGAGAAAGTCGACTTTTGAGTTGTGTCCCCGACGGAGGAGAGTACGGAACTACCCCACTCAAGCCAAACGAATGACTTGAATGGGGCAGCCGGCAACTGCTTATTGATCAGCGTGTATAGGTTCCGAGATCGCCGAGATCAATTGAATAGTCGTCCTCGAGTTTTTCGTATTCGCCTTCGAAGAAATCATCTAGGTATGAATGGCCAAGAATGAATCTGTCCGGATTCATGGCGCCGTAGTAGCCGGCATTGGCATTGGTCTGACTGTCGAACAGAACATAGCTTCCCTGCCATCCTGAACCGGATACGCCCCAGCTGATGATGTGATCGACGTACGGCGCGAACTTGGTGAACAGCTTGTACATCAACGCGTACTGATAGCCGAGGGCATCAGACTGTCTCACATTGAGCACTGCCGGCGCGGTCGCGCCGCCGCCGGGAGCGTTGGTCGGCATCTTAAGGTCTAACTCCGAGAAGGAAATGCCGGAAAGAAGGCCTTCGTCAACGAGTGAGGCATACAGAGCCATCGCATATTGGTTGTTGCTTGCAAGGCTCGACCCAATCGAATCGTGTCCCTGGATGCCCATGTCTTCGATGAGAGGACGTCCGTCATACAGCGGATCGGAGAGCCATGCAGTGTTCAGCTCGCGAATCATGTTGTAAACGGTCCGCGCTTTGCTGCGAGTACCAATGTCGTAGTCGTTGTAGGTGAGCTTCGGCGGATTGGCTTGGACATAAGCGTCAATGCTGCCATCGGCGTCGTGTCCATCGAGCTTCATGTACTCGGGAAGCGACGCGTAGTTAGCTTTATAAGCCGCCGCCATCCGAGCATTCGGGGCCGCGATGTGCGCGTGCTTGAACAGCATATAGATGTAATGCTGCCTGATGTCGCCGCCAATCAGATCATCCGACATCGCAACGAGCCAGTTGGTGTGCTTGAGGCTCGTTCTCCAATTGTTTGGATCGTTCGGGATGAGTTCGCTGTGGCGGCTTTCGTGAACCTCTTCATTGAGTACGTCCCATGAATTGAACGGGATGACTCCGCGAGACTCACTCGAGCCGTACTTCGTATCCGTGCTCAGGAAGTGGCGCATCACATACATGGTGTGATTGAACTGCACTCTCCTGGCCAATTCTTTGTCTACGCGAACCTGCGTTGTGACGCCGTTGCCCAGTCCGTAGAAATTGGTTGTGCCGTTGTACCCGGAGGTCAGGTTCGCCGGGACGATCTGTCTCATCCATGCGGGCGCCTGGTTGTACCACGCCAAGACGTGCGCGTGAGCCTTGTACTCTCCCGGCGTTCCAGAATCTCTGATCGCAAGATAAGAGTTCGTCGGGAAGTTGTACTCGGCAGTGCCAGGCGTTGTGGTTGCACCGTTCAGCGGGTCGCCAGACACGCTCGTCAGCCAGTTCGGGCCGCGCGGATGCGTGCCTTCGGCCTTCAGGTTGTTGCCGTCGACAAAGATCTCATAGTGCCGGGCTCTGGTCCCGGTGACTGGTCCGGTTCCAATCGCACCAACCATAAATAAGCCATTCTCTCTGTTGTAACGACTCTTCAACGGCGCGACGACGCTCTGGCTTTCCGTGTTGACTACGTTGGGAAGCGGAATGCCGCTGGGATCGGGCGCGGTTATCTTGATGTCGGACACCAGGAGCATGCCCGTTTCTGCGGGACGCCCTGTCTCGCCATGAAGCTCGAGAATGAAGTTCGACGAAGTGCCTATTGAGGCGTTGATGCTGTGGTGCGCCCTCAACCAGGTTTCACCGTTGTAGCTGCCAACCCACTCGGGATTCAGGTTGTTGTACTCGTAACCTCGGAGGTAGCTATCGAGATCAGAATTAATGTTTCTGACTCTCCACCTCATGAATATGCCCTGCGCGCTCTTGGGGTAGTACACATCGAACTCAATCGTTGCGCCTGCAGGAACATTGACGGTCGGCGACAACGGAGACTGCATGGTGATTCCGCCGAACGTGCTCGTTCCGTTATGAACGTAATTGATTTGCAGCACATCCGCTTTGCCATCGCGATCCGCAAAAGGATACGGAATCGTCTGGAAGGTGCCGCCAGCAAAATCTGCCGGAACACGACCGTCGAGCGGGTTTCGTGAGGTCCAGACGTTGGTGGGCGCGGTCACTGTGATCGGCAATCGACCAGGACCTGGATCAAGACGGAAGTACGGATTTGAACCGTCCGCTTTGATCCTGCTACTGAGATCCGCTATTGCGTCCTCGAGGCGCACGATGGCTTCGGCGGCCCAGACGACCGGTGCGTTTTGCGCGAACTCGAGCGCGTCATCAAACGCTTCGACCTCAGCGGCGTATACCCAAGGGAAAGCTCTGTTCACATCTGATCCGTCGTCCGTGTGACTAATCTGCAGCGGAAATTCCTCGTTGCCGGCTCTCAATGCTTCGGCTTGCGTAATGAGGTCGTTCAGTTCGACCACGGTTTCGGGATACGGCACGTTCCCGAGAGGGATCAGCAGCCTCTCATCGATGAAAAGCATGTTGATGTTTTTCTTGCACGCTGGGTTGTCGAGCAAGAACACAAAGCCACCGTCGCTGGTTCTTTGCTGACCAGATACGGGAGCAATCAAGTAATCCCTGTAGGCGTTGCCTGCTTTTGTGGTGACTGTAAAGCTCGCATGCTTCCTGAACACTTCAGCATGGACTTTCAAAAAGCCCCTATCCTTCTGTTTTGTATCGAACAGGAAGTACAGACCGGGAAAGTCCGCGCTATTACCGTTAGAAGTGATCTTGGGTCCGGAAGCGTTGGTGCGAGTTGTGTTCGGATGACCGCCGACATTCACGGCTACCTGTTTGTCGGCGCCGCCATTCCAGATGACTGTCAATCCGCCTTGCGCCACGGCCGCCGAGATGGGGGCAAGCGCGAATACGGAGAACAGCGTGATAAGTCCGAGGAGGCGGGAGACGTTGATCAAGAGTGTTTCCTCTTTCATCTAGTTTTGCTCCTAGGCATCCTCCGAAATATCCTTTTTGGAGTCGCCACTTCTTAAGATTTGGTCCGGCACAAGTGCCCTAGCCAGTCCGGTCAATGGTCTGACGATACGGCAGCTATTGGCCTGACCGCAAGCTTTCATTATGCCGACGCGACAGCGACGCGTTAAGAATGGACAACCCGCCAAGTGGCCTCTTCAAACTCGCTCTCTTGCTTTGTCGAGAGCAAAAAATGGATCGAGGACACACATCGATTCTGTGGCTCAGAACGAAAATCGGTACGTGTCCATCGAGCACGCCTGTCCAATAGCCGGGACACGCATCGTCTCAGATTGGTAAGTCACTGCGCGTCCTCGCCGTCGCTGATTCTCGCCGTCGTCACCCGACGTGCTATTGATGCATGTTCAAATCATTGTGCTGCCATTAAGCGTGGCTAATTGCGAGGGACTCAAGTTGCGCCAGCTGACTTTTACTTCTCTGCCTCTACGCACCCTTTCTCTGCGCACCCTTTGTTTCACGACACTGGGATTCCTCATGGCAACGGCATGTGCCGCCGCGCCGCAATCCTTGGCGCTGTTCAATGGCAAGATCTATACCGGTAATCCCGCTCAGCCGCGCGCTGAAGCAGTGCTCGCGATCGACGGCCGCATCGTTGCGGTTGGAACGCGCAATGACGTTCTCGCTCGCACGCCGAGCGACGCGCGTCGAATCGATTTGAAAGGACATTCGCTTTTTCCAGGTTTCACCGATGCTCACGCCCACTTGGCGGGTATTGGTTTTCGAGATCTCATGTTCGATCTTGAAGGAGTCGCGAGCCTTGCCGAACTCAAGGATCGGCTCCGCAAGCGGGTTTCAGCGACCGATCCCGGCGATTGGATTGAAGGGCGCGGCTGGCTCGAGTCGCGCTGGAATCCGGCCAAGTTTCCAATTCGCAACGATCTCGATGAGGTTGCGGCCGATCGCGCTGTTGTCCTGACGCGCGCTGATGGGCACGCACTCGTTGCGAACAGCCTCGCGCTCAAGCGGGCAAATATTGATCGAGATACAGAGGATCCTCCTGGCGGAAAGATAGAAAAAGACCCTGCCACAGGCGAGCCCACAGGCATGCTCATCGATGAGGCGATGAAACTCGTCCAGCATCTGATCCCCTCCCCTACGGATGCAGAGATTCTCAACGCGCTGGAAAGCGGCGCACGTCGCAGCGTCCGACTCGGATGGACTCAGCTGCAATATGCAGGCACGTCTTGGAGAGAAGTCGATCTGCTGTGCCAACTGCGTGCGGCTGGCAAACTCAACCTGCGGGTGTATGTAGCGATCGATGGCCCCGGCACTGATGCCGACCGACTTCTCAAGGAAGGGCCTTCTCTGCAGCGCTGCGGCGATCGAGTTACGGTGCGAGCTATCAAAGTCTATATTGACGGCGCACTCGGATCGCGAGGTGCCGCTCTGCTCTCCCCTTACAACGACGCGCCAGGCACGGACGGTTTGCTGGTGAACAGTGCGGATACATTACTCCCGACTTTCATCGCCGCACTCAAACGCGGAATTCAGATCCAAACTCATGCCATCGGAGATCGCGGCAATCGCATCATTCTCGATCTCTACGGAAAGACTTTCGCGGCAGTGCCCGCTGCGCAGAGAGCCGTGAAGGATCCTCGCTGGCGTATCGAACATGCGCAAGTGCTAAGTCCGTTGGACATTCCGCGATTTGCCAAGCTTGGGGTGATCGCCTCGATGCAGCCCTCTCACGCGATCGGCGATCTATTCTTCGCACCTCAACGACTCGGCGCAGATCGACTGACCGGAGCGTACGCTTGGCGCAGTTTGCTGGACGCCGGCGCCACCATTGCTGCGGGCAGCGATGCTCCCGTCGAAAAGGGCGATCCGCGCATCGAGTTCTACGCAGCCGTTGCTCGCAGGTCGATCGATGGGTTCGCCGACGCCAACTGGCATTTGGAGCAGCGCGTGTCTCGAGAACAAGCGTTGAATATGCTGACCCTGGCGCCCGCTGTGGCAGCGTTTGAGGAACAGTCCCGAGGCTCGATCGAAATCGGCAAACAGGCTGACTTCAGCGTGTTCTCTTCCGACTTGATGTCGGTTTCCGACGCCGAGATCCTACAGGCTGAGCCTGTGCTCACCGTGATCGGCGGCGAAGTGGTATACGAGCGGAATTGACACGAGTGTGCAGTGGACACCGATGCATTCGGCTAGGCAAAGAATTCGGGTGTCCGATATGTGGCGGACCAATTGCCGCTGACTGACTTGATCAGCGGCCGGCTGCACAACGCTAGGTAAGGATTAGCTTGCGAGCTTCGCCGTCAGGGTCATCGACCATGCGACACTCATCGTCCCAAATCATGGTTCGATTCGATTGCGGATCGGTCGGCTGCCACTTTAGACCGGGCAAACTGGGATTGCCTGTTGCAGCGAAGGTTGCCCACGATGAAGCCATTTTTCTGGCCAACGTCTGCGCTTGGGGCGTATTGCCGGTGCCTTGTTCGCAACGCTTAGTGTTGTCGAAGCAAAATTGAAGTTCGGCCGTGTGCCAAGCGCCGGGTAGACCATCCAAGATGGGTGTTTGCCAGGTGAAGTAATACGCGTACGCAGGTGCTGCGTTGAGCTCATGCTTCAAGCGCGCCATCTTCACGACGTTGTTGCGAATGTTCAGGCCATTCAGTCCCGGTGCGCCGCTACAAATATACGATAGCGTTTGAATTTTCTTCTGCGGATAGGCCTTCTTCAGCGCAGCGATGATGGCGCCCGCCTTCTGTTCTCCATAAGCATTGGAGAGATTGGCGCGCCACTGATCTTCCGTAGGTCGCTGCGACATGCGATTACCTTCCTCGGTCACGGATCCGATGAGCATCGGCACATTCTTCGACACTTCTGGCGCGGCATCGAAGAACGATCGCATATTGATGATTTTTCCATCTACGCACGGTGACCAACCCACACGCGGTGTGCCTGGTGCGCCTGGCCCAGTCATTGCGGGTGCAGGCGGATTGATCTTCGCGGCTGCAGCGTTACCCGCTGCGAACAGCTTGGGCCAATCCACCTTTTGTAACGACTGAATGTCGTTTGCAGCAAGCCCGAGATCCTTCATCACCAATCGTGCAAGCTCAAGTTGCTGTTCTCTGCTGGGAATATTTCCACCGCCACCGGATTGAGCAGCTGCACGATGAAACAAGCCCGACGCTGACGGCATGCCCAACAGTGTTGTCACTTTCGAACCGCCACCCGATTGACCATAGATCATGACGCGATCGGGATCACCGCCGAAATTCTCGATGTTGTTGTGGACCCAACGTAATGCAGCCACGAGGTCCGTCATGCCGATGTTTGCTGAGTCTTCGTAAGCTGATCCACCAATCTCCGCGACGTCCAAGAAGCCCAGAATGTTCAGACGATGATTGACTGAAACTTGCACAACGTCGTGATGCCTCGCCATTTGCGCGCCTTCGTGAGACGGCAATTCATACGAAGATCCGAAACTGAATCCACCGCCGTGGAAGTACACCATGACGGGACGCTTGCCACTCAAGTTTGGCGTCCAGATATTGAGCTTGAGCATGTCTTCGCTATGCCAGCCGTCATCCCAATCCTGGATGAACGTTTGCTCCACTGCCGTCCACGGATGCACGTTCTGTGGGCAGTTCGCACCATAGACCAGCGCCGGATACTCGTCCGTCCACGGCGCAGGTGGCTTTGCAGGAAGCCATCGATTCTCGCCAGCGGTCGTTTGCCCGTATGGAACACCTTTGAACGTGAACACACCACCATCAAGAAAGCCGCGCACTTTGCCGTACTGTGTCTTGGCTATTGCAGATCGCGGCGTGGTGAGATTCCCCGGTCCCTGATGAGCAGCCGTCTTAGTGCTGTCGGACGCTGCCGCAAAGTTCTCCGTCGCAAGACCGATGCCTGCAGTAGAGGAAAGAATCAGCGCCTCACGCCGAGTGAGTCCTGAACGTCTTGTCGAATCGACCATGAAGATCCCCTTTCGTTGAATCGTCTTAGAAACGCGAATAGCCGAGACGAAGACGCGTCATTCCCGCGATCGGCTCACGGTACTCTCGCCCTTTTAACTCTCATCCCCACACGCTGCGCGCTGTCTCGACAACGAGACGGAGCTTCGCGATCTGCTGTTCGACGGCGATGTCATTGCCGTGAACGGTGCTCGAGAACCCGCACTGGGGCGAGAGCGCGAGCTGCTCGAGCGGTGCGTAGCGTGCGGCTTCGTCGATGCGACGCTTGAGATCATCCTTACGCTCGAGCTCGCCCAGCTTCGTCGTGACCAGCCCGAGAACGACTGTCTTACCTTTGGGTAAAAATCTTAAGGGACGGAAATCGCCACTGCGTTCGTCGTCGTACTCGAGAAAATACGCATCGACGTTCATCATCGAGAGCAATGCCTCGGCGACCGGCTCATAGCCGCCCTGCGCCGCCCAGGTGCTCTTGAAGTTACCGCGGCACAAATGCACAGCGAGGGTCATGCCAGCAGGCTTCAGTGCAACGACGCGATTGATGAACGAGGCATAGCGATACGGCAGCTCGTTCGGATCGTCACCACGCTGTCGTGCCGCCTCGCGCATCTTTTCATCGCACAGGTAAGCAAGGTTCGTGTCATCCATCTGCACGTAGCGACACCCCGCCTCCGCGAGGGAGCGCAGCTCTGCGGCATACGCTTGCGCAACATCATCATAGAAGGGTTCGAGGTCGGGATAGTGCTCTTTGCTGATGCCGGCACGGCCGCCACGAAAGTGCAGCATGGTCGGCGACGGAATCGTCACCTTGGGCGTCCGAGCGGTGTGAGCGGCAAGGAACTTGAAATCAGCAAGCTGAATGTCCTTCAAGTGTTGGACCTTCCCCATCACGCGCATCACGGGCGGAGCAAGCTCCTCCGTACCGTCGGGCTTCTTAATCGTCACGGGAATATCGGTTTTGACTCCGCCCAGCTGCTCGAGGAAATCGATGTGGAAATAGGTGCGGCGGAATTCGCCGTCGGTCACGCTCTGAAGACCCACGTCTTCCTGCAGGCGGATCGCGTTTTGGATCGCGCGATCCTCTACTTCCCGCAGCTGCGCTGCAGATAGCTCCCCCTTCTCGGCAGCGGCGCGTGCCTCGAGCAGGAACTTCGGCCGCAACAGACTGCCCACATGGTCGGCACGAAATGGCGGTTGCGAAGAAGTATTCATGGATATTCCCTCATGTACGTTGCGCCTTGGCGATCTTCGGTGGTGTGGATCTAGCTTGACCGCATCGTACAATACTGAATGTATAGCGTTCAGTCACCCTTCAAGATTCTCGCACGTCCGACACGTGGCATATTGTTTGGCAATGCAACTATCGGTGTCGCCATCGATCTCGTGCTCCTGTGAACGCTTCGGATCCTGATGCGTCCTGGCAGCGCACGTTCGCCGCAATGGTGAGCGTGCAATTCATCATCGCTGCGGCATTCTCGATCGTTCCGCCAGTGATCCCGTTATTGCTGCCTGAGGTCGGCGTCGTCGAGCTCGATGCGATCAGCATCTGGTCAGGGCTGGTGCTCGGCGTCACGCCGCTGGCCGCCGGCATCATGGCTCCGGTCTGGGGACACGTTGTGGATCGAGTCGACCGCCGCAGCGTCATCCTCGTGGCCTGTGCGGCTGCGGCGATCTGCACGCTGCTGATGAGCATCGCGACCGCCGCATGGCAGTTGCTCGCGCTGCGCTTCCTGATGGGATTCTTCGGCGGGCACATCGTTGCAGTACTGGCCTTAGTGACCGGCGTGTGTCCGCCCTCTCGCTTCGGCTGGGCGCTCGGATGGTTATCGACGGCACAACTCGCGGGAATGCTGTTTGGACCGCTGATCGGAGGATCGATCGCCGACGCGTTTCATAGCTACCGAGCACCGTTCGTAGCCGGCGGATGCGCATCCCTGTTAGTCGCACTCGTCGTTCTGCGGTTGCCTAAGCAGATTCCCATCCGAACCGGCGAAGCAAAGGACTCTCCTCGCACCCGTGAAGTTCTGGCTCGCTATCCTGACTTGCGCACCGCTGTTCTCGTTCTCTTGTTCGCACAGATCGCGATAACGAGCGCTCAGCCGATCGTATCCTTATATGTGCACAGTCTCGTCGGGCCCGTCGGGAACCTGGCAACGCTCGCAGGGATCGCATTTTCCGTCATCGGGGTGAGCGGTCTCATCACAGCGGCTCATATCGGCCGAGCCGGCGATCGCATCGGACAGCGACGCTTGCTGACCATCGTGCTCGGCGGCGCTGCTCTGTTCACCCTCGTGCAGGGCTTCGCGACGACTTACCTATCGTTCGTGACCGAACGATTCGTCGCGGGCATATTTCTCGCGGGCGTCATTCCGCTTGCGAATTCCCTCGTTGCTCACAGCGTCGCCCCAGAGCATCGCGGACGTGCGTTCGGACTGACCGGCAGCGCAACCTTTCTCGGCGCATTCGTCGGTCCGCTGAGCGGCGGTATGATCAATGCTCATTTTGGGCTCGCGCGCGTGTTTGAAGTCGGCGGTGCGGCATTGATCGTCGCGGCAGGGATCGTGTACGCCACCAGAGCGCGTGCGCAGTAATCCGCAACCTAGGGGGACATCTATTCTGTGGTCGTGAATCGGATTTCATCGGCGGCAAGGAACTCGCCGTCTCGCGGTCCGCTGAATCGGATGGCCTCTATGTCGGGTGCTTTCACGGTCAGTTCGACAAATGGGACGGGGTCCGCTGGCTTCTTGCGGCGGGGCACGGCGGCGATCGATGCTTTGTCGACGACCTCGCCATTCTTGCCTAGCGCCTCGAGCAATGCGGGGCATCCGGTCGAACCCCAGAACACGAGCGTCACGGACGAAACGTTGTTCGGAAATGTGGCCTGCACCGGGATGGCCTGTTCGGTTGCCATGGCATTCAGGATGCCTTTGCGCTTCGTCGCGAGGTGCGGGAAAAACATGATCCGTCCGCCCGCTTTGCTTTGCGTGAGTGGCCCCGCGAGCTTGAAGACCACGCCTTTCTCGGTCCACTGAGGCATGGGTTTGCCGATCTCGGCTTGCTCGAAGTCAATCACGACCTCCTCCGCGCGCGCGGTGGAAGCGGTGCTGACCAGAGCTAGAAACAGAAACGCGATCCGCTGTGGACTCATGTCATCTCAAGACCACGCATCGTGCCTGTGGAGGAGGCGAACTTGTCCTCTTCCAATCCCATCCGCTGCAGCATCGTCACGAAAAGATTCGGTAGCGGATAATTCCGTGCCCGGTCGAAAGCGAGATGTTGGCCATGTCTGAAACCGCCACCGGCAAACAGCGTAGGCAGATTGGTCGTCGAATGCGCGTTGGCGTCACCGAGGTTCGAGCCATACAGGATCATCGTGCGATCGAGCAAGGTCTCCTCCCCTTCCTTCACGGCCTTTAGATCGCTGAACAGATTCGCGAGCAGCTTCATGTGCCACTCGTCCAGCACTTTGAGCTGCGCGAGTTTGTCCTCCGATTTCCCGTGGTGCGAAAGGTTGTGGTAGCTGTCAGTGATGGTCGCACCACGAAGTGTGATGACAGGCGTGGCGACGCTGTTCAACATGAGTGTGATCGATCGCGTTGAGTCGGTCTCGAACGCGAGCCGCGCAAGGTCATACATGGCTTTCACCTTGTCCATGTATTGCGCCGGATTCGTGAGCCCGACCGGCACGGCATAGTCCACGACGGGTTTGGGCTTACGCTCCCACTCGCGCGATTCCTGAAGACGTTGCTCGAGATCGCGGACGCTCGTGAAATATTGGTCGAGACGGTCACGGTCGCGTGCGCCGACATCGCGCTGCAACTCTTTCGCTTGGGCAGCCACGGTGTCGAGGATGCTGCGCCCAGTGTCGAGGCGATGCACTTGAGCTTCGACTTGTTCGGGCGTGCCTTGCAGGAATAGTTGATTGAAGATCTCGAGCGCGTTTTCTTCCGGCGGAATCGCAACACCGGCGCCAGTCCACGACAGGCTACGAGCCGCGCCGTTAACGGCCAAAGTGAACGAGGGAAACCGCGTGAGCGTGCCGATTCGCTCGGCAATGTATTGATCGAGCGAAATAGTATTGCGGAACGAGCTGCTCGCGGGGTGGGCCGCCGCCGTCAGGAAGCTGATGTCGGATGGATGTCCGCCATCTACATTGGGATGCGAGACGCCGCTGATCACGGTGAAGTCGTTGCGGTGCGCCTCCAGCGACTTGAGATAAGGCGAGGCCACGTATTCGCGACCCGTGCTGGTCGGAAAGAACTGGTCGGGCAACAGTCCGAGGTTGTTACAGATGCCGAACATACGGCGCGGCGTCGCGCTCGATGCGAGCGGCGAGGCGGAAGCGGCGCGCGCTGTTCTCGGGAGCATCGCCTCTAGCAACGGCAGCGACATCGCGACACCCATGCCTTGGAGAAAGCGCCGGCGCGAAATGGCCTGACGGGTGGCGATGAAGGGAGCGCGAAATTTCGTGTTCATGATATTGAGCCCCAGCAACGCTCAGCGTCACTTGGTTTGGAACAAATCGCTGCGGACAATTTCCTCGACGAGCGTGCGCACGCCGTACTCTCGTGCGCTCGCGCGTTGCAAGATTCGCTCGAGTTCGTCGCGGTCCGTAAAGCGCACCGGCGCGCCCGTGCCAAAAGTCACCAGCTGCTTGGCGAGATTGCGAGCGACGGACACTTCGTCGCTCAAGATGAGACGCTTGAACTCCTTGGCATCGCGGAAGGTACGGCCATCGGGTAGTTCACCAGCGGCGTCGACGGCAGGTCCGTAGTGAAACGCGAATGCCTGACCGTTCATGCCATAGCCGGGCTCGGGCTTCACATTCTCGGCGACCGCCCGGTAGCGATCTCTTTGCGCTCCCATCACATCGAAACTCTCCAGTGCGAAGCCTGCCGGATCCATCTTCACATGGCATGACGCGCAACTCGGATGCTCACGGTGTTTAGCGAGCTGTTGTCGAATGGTGACCGCGCCGCGAATATCGGGTTCGACTGATCCCGCGTTCGGCGGCGGCGGGCGTGTCTCGATGCCGAGTATGCGCTCGGTAATCCAGTGGCCACGCAGCACCGGGGAAGTAGTCGTGCCGTTGGCGGTTACCTTGAGCACGCTCGCCATGGTCATCAGACCGCCGCGTTCGCTGCCGCGCGGCAGCGCGACGCGACGCATCTTCGCGCCCGTCACACCCTCAACCCCGTAGTGCCTCGCGAGGCGCTCATTCAGATATGTGAAATCCGACGCCACGATATTTCGCGCCGGCAGATCCGCGCGCAGTAGCTCGGCGAAGAACAACTGCGTCTCTTCCAGCGCCGCGAGTTTGAGCGGCTCATCCAACTCGTAATCGTTGTAGATCGTTGCCGAAGGCGAAGTGTCGTCGATCTTGCGCAAGTCGAGCCAGTAGTCGGTGAACGCATCCACGAAGCGGCGTGACTTGGGGTCGTTGAGCAGCCGCTCCGTTTCTTGCCTGAGCACTTCGGGCTTGTGCAGCTCACCCTTCTCGGCGCGTGCGCGCAGCGTGGAGTCTGGCGTCGAGTTCCAAAGGAAAAGTGCCAGTCGTGTGGCAAGCGCCCAGTCGTCGAGTTTGCCTGGCTGCTCCTCGACGAACACGAAGGCTGGTGAGACCAGCACGCCGGTATAGGCGGTGAGCATTGAGCGCGCGAAGCCCGAGCCGAACCCGAACTCGCGATTG
Organism: Steroidobacter sp.; assembly: GCA_025929585.1. Lineage (GTDB taxonomy): Bacteria > Pseudomonadota > Gammaproteobacteria > Steroidobacterales > Steroidobacteraceae > Steroidobacter. The sequence continues at coordinate 282 of JAICPY010000099.1, read as the reverse complement.
AACAATTCGAGGAACGGTTGCACGTCCGCTGCTTCGATGGGTCGCCGGTACGCCTTCTGGATGAAATTGCGCAGCAGCTTCTCGGCGTCGCGCTGCGCCGAATTCGAGACTACTTCGACCGTCACGCTGTTGATGGGGCTGCGTGGAAAAACAAATGGCGCACCGGCCGGTGGACCACCCAATGGCGGATTGCTGTAAGGCGCCACAGTCTCGATCGGCACACCGCCCTTCTCGCCCACACTTAGCCGCCGCATCGGCAAGTTGCCGAACAGCAGCTCATAG
>JAICPY010000118.1 GCA_025929585.1 Steroidobacter sp. | reverse complement strand
GCTCAGTGGCTGGCCGGGCTGGACGAGGCTGAAACCGCGACGCTCGCACGACTGCTCGCAAAGGCGCTCGTGAGCGCACGCGCCGCGCGCGCGACCTAGACATTACGAAGATGTATCCCAATCTGGGGACCGTTCCGTACGCGTTGCTATGAAAGCTCCAGTGTTTCGCTGCCCAACTTGAGCGAGTATCGATGTGAAAAGTGAGCGGCTTTTGCTTGAGATCCGGATTTCTATCAAAAACCTCGCGCTAGCTTGTGATAATCGAGCACGAGATGCGATCCAGAATTCACAGCAATGCAAGCTCCGGCGGCAGCGCACGCGTGAGTATCCAGTAAATGGCGAGTACGCCGATGACCGCAGAACAGGTCGGCAGCAGTATGCGTCTATAGAAGGTCGAATCGCGGATCAGGAATGCGGCTGGCATCAGCATCAACACGATGGCGAGCTGACCCAGTTCGACGCCGACATTGAAGCCGATCAATGCTTCGAGCAGGTGGGTCGATGTCAGTCCGAGGTCCGACAGCACAGAGGCGAACCCAAGTCCGTGAACCAATCCGAATCCCAATGCCAATGCCCAGCGACGCTCCTTCACGACAGGAAAGAGGACGTTAAGCGCGCCAAGGAAGACAGTCAGCGCGATCGTCGATTCCACGATTCGCGACGGGAGCGAGATCATTCCTAGCGCGGCCAGCGACAACGTGAGCGAGTGAGCGAGTGTGAACGCGGTGACGACTTTCACAATGTCGATCGCACTCTCGCGTAAGCCGCTGCGTCCTTGCCATTGTCCGTCGCGATGCGTGACGACCGACGGCAGCAATAAGGTAAACAGAAACAGCAGATGATCGAGGCCGAGCCAAATATGCCGAATGCCCTCGGCGAGGAATGAACGGAATTGCTGCCAGCGATCCGGCGAAAGCATGTCGAAAGTGGCCCGCCTGTCGTTGGCCAATACGTGAGACTGCGCCGTTCCATTGCTTCTCAGTTCGAGCAATCCCCGATGATTGGGATCGAAGCCTGCGAGCAGCGAGTAATCGATGCGCAGCTGGTTAGGTGTACGCGCGCATTCGCCCTCGAAGAACAATACAGCGTAAGCACCGTCGACATGATCGTCGATGAGCAGGCGCCCTGGCAGAAGATCGCACCGCCCGGTGTTCCCAGCTTCGACTGCCGACACGATCAGATGAGAAAAAGCGTACTTGCTAATGGCTTCGGCACCTCGGCGCGTTTCGCCCCACGTCAGCTCCCCGTTGACATCCGCATCCAGTCCGATGACGAAATCCAGATCGCGCAGCGCAATGTCCCAGCGGCCCTCGAGAGAGTTTCCCTCCATTGATAGGGCGAGATAGCTGTCGCTTTGCTTATGCGCGAGGCAGGGCAGCGCAATCAGTAGTAGCGCCGCGGCGAGCAAAGTTCTCATGGACGCACCTCGACGGCTGTGAGTTTCGGATCGAGGGTCGCATCTTGATAGTCATGCGTTGCAATCCACGCGTCGATGACGTCAAGTGATCTGCCGGACGCGATCGCCGTGCGCCGATAGAGGCGAATATCCGCCGGCTCGCGCTGCGTTCGCCAGTTGCGCTCGGCAACCTGCAGTGCGCTGTCGGCGTCGCCCAGCACCTCGAGCAAATAGCGGGCGTGCTCGCGCAGATGAGTGGCATCGCCTGCTCGTCGCGCGGCCTTGTAGCGAGCGTCGTACATCGACATCCAGCGTTTGCCCGCGCTCGTGTCGAGCTGCTTGCCCGCAATCGCGAGTCGCAATAGCAATGGGTCGTGCGCCTCGTGCCTGGTCAGCAGGGCGATGACTTCGGCGTAGCGCGATTGACGCAGATACAAGTCCGCCAATTCCCCTCTCGCATAGCTATCATCGGGATCCGCTTTCAACGCCAACTGGAAATGGCGCTGCGCTGCGCTGTCCTTGGCGAGTCGAACCGCCATTTCGCCGAGTAGACTAGAGAGCCAGCTGAGCGTTGCGCCATCCAGGCCGTTGTGGTTCGTCATGATCCGTGACAAGGCGGCATAACTTTCTGCGAGTCGCCCGTTCATGCTTTGAGCGGACAGGAGGCAGCCGAGCGCGATCCGATGATCCGTCACGCCGACCAGATGACTGCAAGCATTGCGAGCAGCGGCGAAATCGCCATGGACCTGCAGGAGCGTGGCTTTGGTCAACCAGGCCTGTGCATTGCGCGGATCGCTCGCGAGGGCCCTATCCAGCAGCGATTGAGCCTGAGTAAACCGATGTAGGCTCTGCAGCGAAGTGGCGGCAAGCACGAGTACATCGACGGATGCATCATTTCGCTCGATCCACGGTTCGAGCGTCGCCTGCACATAGGAGAAGAACCTCGGGTCGCCTTCGCGCCGTCCTGCATCCAGCCAGGCTCTCGCGAGGTCGAGCGCCGCGTTCAAATCCTGCGGATTGCTCGCCAATGCGCGCCGCAGACTTTGCGTTTGGCGCGAGCTGGTCGCGGCGGGCACGCGTATGAGCACGGTGTCATAGCTTTCGGGCTCGTACGGCTCTGCGAATACGGTCGTGCACACTGCGAGCACTGCGGCGAGCCCCAACGCGCGGGCTCGTCGCAGGCAGCAGGTTGCGCCGTTACGGTTCTGACGCAGTGAGGATGTCATCGTAGGCAGCCTCGTTATCATCGTCTGCGAAGACCCACTCGATCGACTCCAGTTCCACGGGGTCTTCGGTCTCGTTCATCCGTGCCGACGCCATGAGATCGCGTGTGAACGCGGTGAAGTCGGTGGCGGACGGTGAGGGTGACGGTGGTGGTGGCGGCGGTGTGACCGGAGGACTTGGTGTAACTCCCATGCCGCTATCCCCGGACGAACTGCCACCGCCTCCGCAGCCGGCGATAGTCAGTAGTGCCGTCGCCACCATCAGCGCAGTTGTGTGCTTGAAGTGCTTCATGACAGCTATCTCCTTTTAGGTGCCGTCGCTGTTCGGCGAGCCTGGGACCGGCGTCGCGAGATACGGGAAGGTGTCGAGATAGGTATCCGCGGCATTGATCGCGCCGGTCACCATCGACGTCGCTACTGTCGGACCAGCTGCGCGCGAACCATCCGTGTACGGAGTGCCGTTGTTCGGATCCGCAGTCTGTTTGCCGCACTTCAATGCTTTGCTGCACAGCACGCCCTGAGCGACCCGCAGCTCGATGTCGACGACGTCATCGAATGGACGCCGGCCGTTCGGGAAGCCCGCGTTGTCGCCACCCAATACGCCGAGGTCGTTCTGAGCGGCAACCGGCGTCGGAGCGATCGACGTGTTGAGTCGCAACATCTCGGCGCCGCGCACGTTCGCCGGCTGATTCAGGCCGGGCACTCCGGTGAGAAACGCAGCGACCAAATCGTTGCGAGGCGTTTGTGGTGGAATCGCAGCGTTGCCGAACAGCACGTTGAGTAGCACGGGCAACGTCGGATTAGTCACATAGGTGGCGAACTGGCCGTCATCGCGCGGTTCGCTGCCGTTGAATCGATCCTTGTCCGGTAGGCCGATCACGAGCTCATTCACCAGCGGGCTCCCGAGCCGCGACACCTGCGTCCATGCGCCACCTTCGACCGTCGTGCGTGAAGGTTTCGAAGGCTTGGGATTGATCAGCCGCCCCTGCCGCAAGCTCGCGGTCATCCAGCCGCCGATCACAGGCTCCTTGCCTCGAGTAAGGCAACTGATTGGAACCTCCAGAGCCAGTGTCGTGATGTTCTTGCGCGAGATGATGTTGCGCTCGCCATCGCGGGGACCCGCGGGGTTGGTGTTCACGAGATCGAACACTTCGCCCAGGTTGACGACGAATCCTTCTTTGCGTTGACCGGCGAAGACCCGGCCTGGCTGTGAGCAGCCCGGAATGTTGGCACTGTAGATGAAGTTGTTGGCGTAGCTCGCGTAGTCGGGAATCGACTTGTTGCCGATGTTGTCCGCGGGCTTCTGGAATATCTCCTCGCCGGTCATCGCATCGCCAACCAGCTCCGGAGCGCTGCCACGTCGATGCCCGCGTACTACGCCCACGGTGTAGCTCTGCGACATGTTGAGGTTCGCCGCATCCGTGTCCACCTGGCCGATGTTGATCAGCGGCACCGCCACCTTCTTGTTGCCGGCAGGTACAGCGAGATTCTTGTACTTGTCATCGAAGCGAAACTGGAACGTGATGTCCTCGCGTGCATCGCCGTTGTTGTCGATGTGAATTTCGTAGAGCGCTTTTTCATCAAGCGCGAAATAGTTAGGGCCGCCGTATGAGTCCTGCAGCGGCAGGTAATTCGCGATCAACGTGACATAGCCTTCGTGGCCCGCTTCGTAGCTGCGAAACATGTAGAAGTCGGTGCCATCGACTTTGGGCGCGCCGGTGATGAACGGCGCTTCGCGATGGCTCGAGGCCGACGCAAACAGAGGTGTGGCGGCCGCAACAAGCAGTAGTGCAGCGCGCAGAGCATTGCGTTTCATGAGGAGTCTCCTTTCGTAGATGAACTGCCGTTCGTGACGGCGTCGATGTCTACGTTGAGGAGTCCAATTCGGATTCAGCCCTTTGGTCCGATGCGCGTGTGTGCATCCAAAGAGGCTGCGACCACGTACTGCAGAGGCAACTGGCGCATCAGGCAAACGTCATGAGATCTAGGCTGACACTGTTCACTTCGTTGTCGTTCGTATGCCCGGTGCTCTGGGCGGGAGGGCTGCCGACCGCAGTGCTAGATGAAGTGACCGTTATTGGCCGGTTGGATCGCCTGAGCGGAACGCCGTTGTCTGCGAGTCAGGGCGTCGTGACGGATGAGCAACTCGATCTGCGTCCCGTGTTGCGCACGGGCGAGTTGCTGGAAGTCGTGCCGGGCTTGATCGTCACTCAGCACAGCGGCGACGGCAAAGCGAATCAATATTTTCTGCGCGGCTTCAATCTCGATCACGGCACCGATCTTGCGACGAGCGTGAACGGCGTACCGGTGAACATGCCGACGCACGGTCACGGGCAGGGCTATACCGACATCAACTTCGTGATTCCGGAGTTGGTCGATTCGATTGCCTATCGCAAGGGGACTTACTACGCGGAGACTGGGAATTTCTCCGCGGCAGGCGCAGTCGACATGCGCTATCGCAGCAAGCTCGATGCGCCGCTGCTAGTGGCGGAGGGCGGCGAGGACAATTACCACCGCGGGCTCATCGCAGCTTCACCGAAGATCGGATCGGGCACGCTGCTTGCCGCTTTCGACTACGCACACATCGATGGGCCGTGGGAGTTGCCTGAAGACTTTCGCAAACTGAATGCAATGCTGCGTTATTCACAACCGCTTGGACCTGGCGAGTTGAGCGTGATGGCTCAGGGCTACGATGGCGACTGGCGGTCGACGGATCAGATTCCACAACGCGCGATCGAGAATGATCAGCTCGATCGCTTCGGCAATGTCGATCCGACAGATGCTGGGTCTTCGCATCGCTATGGACTGTCGGCTGAATGGGCCGGCGCTGTTGGCGGCGGCGAGATGACTGCACTGATCTACGCGGTCGACTACAAGCTTGATCTGTTTTCCAACTTCACCTACTTCCTCGACCCTGACAATGGCGATCAATTCGAGCAGTTCGACGATCGACGTATCTATGGCGGCGATTTCGCCTGGCGCGACACATTCGACTGGCTGGGGCGTTCGCAGGAACTGACGGCGGGTGTGCAGATCCGGCGCGATGACATCAACAAAGTCGGTTTGTATCGAACGATCGCGCGGGAACGATTCGAGACGATTCGCGAAGACTCCGTTCGCCAGACGAATTACTCTGGCTATCTCAGTGCCGAGACACGGTGGAGTAATGTCGTGCGCACGACGCTCGGGCTGCGTGTAGATCAGTTCGAGTTCGACGTGAACGCCAATCTATTGCAGAACTCCGGCAGCGCCAGCGATTCGATCGTCAGCCCGAAATTTGCGGTGGTGCTGGGACCGTGGGCGCAAACCGAGTTCTTTCTCGACATCGGTAAAGGTTTCCACAGCAACGATGCGCGAGGTACGACGATTACGGTCGACCCCGCGGACGGTGTGACGCCTGTGGATCGTGTCGACCCGTTGGTCGATGCGGTGGGGGTGGATCTAGGCATGCGCACCGCGATCATTCCGAACCTGCAACTGAGCACCACTGTGTGGACGCTCGATCTGGATTCGGAATTGCTGTTCGTGGGCGATGCGGGAACCACGGAAGCGAGTCGTGCAAGCGAACGGCGCGGTATCGAGATTGCCGCGATCTGGAATCCTCGGGATTGGCTGATTGTGGATGCCGATCTGGCATGGTCGAGGGCGCACTTTACTAGGAACGATCCAGCGGGCGATCGCATTCCGGGAGCCGTGGAGAATGTCGCTTCGCTAGGCGTCGCCGTGGATCATCCGAGCGGCTGGTTCGGCGGCTTGCGATTCCGTCATTTCGGCGCAGCGCCGCTGATCGAAGACAACAGCGTGCGTTCCGATCCGACGACGCTCGTCAATCTCGAAGCCGGTTATCGCATCGGCGCGCACTGGCGAATCAGTGCTGCGCTCTACAACGTCTTTGACAGCAAGGACAACGACATCACGTACTACTACGAATCGCAACTCGCGAACGAAAGCGAACCGGTCGAAGACATTCACTTCCATCCTGTCGAGCCGCGTACGGTGCGGGTCACTCTGCGGACGTCGTTCTGACACCTGTCATCTTCCGACCCGATCCTCGGTCTACTCGTTCAGGTCCCGCGAATTTCTCATTCGCGGGTGCATCCGATCGCTGTTTCGCCACGTAGGGTACATTATGAACGAGGCGCATTCCCTCTCCGAGGTCACGCCCACTGATGCACATGCGACGTTACTGGCCGCGGGCGACGATGTCGAAGCGTTGCTGGGGCGTTGTGCGTTGCGCGACGAGAAGGCGTTGGCCGATCTGTATCGTCTGGTGTCGGCTCGATTGCTGGGCGTATTGCTGCGCATGCTGAAGAACCGCTCGCTGGCGGAAGAGGCTTTGCAGGATGTGATGGTGCGTATCTGGCAGCGGGCCGATCAGTTCGTTGCGTATCGCGGACGTGCGCTTGCCTGGATCATGTCGATTGCTCGGTACCGCGCAATCGATCTGTTGCGTACGCAGCGTTCGCAGATCGCATTGGACGATGCGCCTGAGGAGGCGCTGGAGGACCCGACCGCATCTGAGTTCGTCGAGGTCACTTCGTCGCAGTTGTCGCGCCGCGCGCTGGATGATTGCTTACGACGTCTGACACCCGAGCAGCAGCGGTGTCTCTCGCTTGCCTATGTCGACGGCTATTCGCAGGACGAGATCGCGACCACGATTTCAAGTCCGCTCGGCACGGTCAAGAGCTGGGTGCGACGTGGACTGTCGAGCCTGAAGCGTTGTCTGGACTCATGAACTACCGCGACGCCACATTGATCGACGAGTTGGCGGCGCAGTACGCGCTGGGGACTCTGCGCGGTCCGGCACGGCGTCGCTTCGAGCGGCTATGCGAGCAGGATCCGTCGGCTTCCTTGGCATTGCGTCGCTGGGAGGATCGATTGCTCGACCTCAGTGCGCAGATTCTCCCAGTGCACCCATCGGCTTTAGTGTGGCGAAGAATTCAGCAGCGCTTGCGCGCGGATCGCAGGCGCGGTTTCAGGTCGTGGAACGTGGTCCGGTGGGCGGCCGCAGCAGGCGTGGCAGCGTTCACGGCTGCAATCCTGTGGTGGACGATGCTCACTCCGGTCGAACTTGTGGCAAAGATCGCAGATGAGCAGCAAGTTCAGCTGTGGCGTATCGAATCGCTTCCCGATCGCGCCGTCCTGCGCGTGGCAGCTTTGCCAACATTGGCTCAGGACACAGCGCATGCGTATGAGCTCTGGGCACTATCCGCACAAGGAGGGGCGCCAGTGTCACTTGGCTTGTTGCCGCAGACTGGCACGGGCGAACTGCAGTTGAACGATGCGCAGCAGGTTGCGCTCGCATCTGCACAACAGGTCGCAGTCAGTCTGGAGCCGGTGGGTGGTTCCCCAACCGGAGCACCAACTGGCCCAGTGCTGTTCATCGCAGCAGTCCTCGGCAACGGCTAGTTCTCACCATGATGACCGCGACATTCATATTGTCGTCGTTCGACTCCGCGAACGATGTTCCGCACAGTTCGAACGATGTCGCGCACGGAGGTCCCACAGTGGAAGCGTTAGCAGAAGGACCCGAGCTAACCGAGCCGCCTCCGACGCTGGATCTCGCTGAATTCATCGCAGCGATGTGCGAGGGAAACGAGCGGGCGCTGGAACAGCTGTATGACGCCACGGTCAGTAAGTTATATGCGCTGGCCAGAGCGATTCTTCGCAATGTCGAGGACGCGGAGGAAGTCGTCTGTGCAACCTACGCATACGCATGGGCGAATGCCGCCGAGTACGACCATCATCGCGGCAATGCGCTGGGCTGGTTGCTCATGCTATGTCGCAGCCGCTCGCTAGATGTTCTGCGGCGACGTCGCGCCAATATTATTTCTAGCGAAGTTGCTAGCATCGATGGCGTTGCCGCCGAGGATTCGCAGCCGGACGATCTATTGGCGCTACTGCAGCAAGGCAGCCGCGTGCGAGCCGCGCTCGCAGAGTTGACACCGGAACGACGTCGTCTCGTCTCTTTGGCATTTCTCCAAGGCCTTTCGCATCAGCAGATCGCAGAGGCGACAGGGCTGGCACTCGGTACGGTAAAGAGTCATTTGCGTCGTGCGCTCGCTCAGTTGCGCGATTATCTGGAGACCACATGAGCGCCTCGCGTCGACCCCGATCATTGCTGCCGAACGCGATCGCGCAAGAGATCAGTGCGGCGATCGCGCCGGCCGAACTCACCGACGAGCAACGCAACTCGTTACGCACGCGTACATTGCAACGAGCACGCCACGAAACGCCGGAAGGGACGGCGACTTTGCGGGCAGCTGATACACCGTGGCTCGAATGCGCACCACACATTCAGATGAAGGTCCTGCGGCAAGATGCGACGACGGGCTATCAGATCGTTCTGCTGAACGTGCAGCCCGGAGGCGTCATGCCAGCGCATCGGCACACGCGCGAGGAAGAATTCATCGTGCTGCAGGGAGAATGTCATATCGGCTCGCATCGGTTGCATGCCGGCGATGTTCACCTCGCACAAGCGGGTTCTTGGCATCCGGCAATCACGACGCAGACGGGCGTGATTGTGCTGGTACGAGGGGAATATTCGCCGCCCATGCATCGCAGCGACGGGGCGTAAACAAAGGGCTACTCCTCAAAGCGACTCGTGGGATCACGATTGCGGTCATATCGCCTCTTGAGCGGAAACGGAGGCAACCAAGACTCGCGACGGACAATCCAGCTTTCGTAGGTTGGCATCAGTTGATCAGGAGCATCCAGGCATCCTACGCTCACTTCGATTTCATCTGCGCTGCGTCCGAAAACGGAGGAGCCGCAGCGAGGACAGAAAAACCGTCCGGCGTAGTCGCGGGTTTCGCCCTCGATCGTCACCGCATCCTGAGGGAACACCGCGGACGCCTCGAAAAGAGCTCCATGATGTTTGCGGCAATCGAGACAGTGACAAAGGCCGACTCGGTACGGGAGCCCCAAAGCTACAACTCGGACGTTGCCGCATAGGCAACTGCCTGTGAATCGCTCCATGGTGCGTCTCCTCTGAATTCAAGCAAGCGGAATGTTTATAACGAATAGCGCCTGACGCCCGACTGGCCGTTCTCGAGTCGAGACAGTAGATCCACGGATACGCCGCACAGCGGAGCGGCATCATCGATCCGCAAGCCACTCGCTCGCCGGCTGCGCACGCATGAGTCGGCCGAGATCCTCTCGGCAAACAGCGAATCGGAATCAGAAATGTACTGGCACTCGCGCGCGCCGGGGCAAGCTGATGTCTGAAATCGCGACATCCCACGAAACACCTTGGTTATCAAAGTTCTGTAGAACAGTCTATGAGTAGTCTTCGACTCCGCGCTTGCTGCGTCCCCGGCGAACGCGAGGAGGGCAGACTTATGAACACGCTCGCTCATTTTCCCGATGAAGCGAGAATGCGGACAGAATCCCCGAACCGGAGGAGATTGGCTACTGCCGATCGATCTCTGAAAAGAGCCAATCGCGAAAGGTCCTGACTTTGCGCTGACGGATGGCTTCTGGAGGGTAGACCACGTAGAAACTGGAGGCAGCTTTCAGCGCGTGCTTGAAGGGACGAACCAGCCGCCCGGCAGCCAGATCGGCTGCCATGAGCATGGTCCGAGCGTGGCTAACGCACCAGTGTCTTTACTACATAGTTTGAATAGACCCACTATCCTTTCTACGATTGCACCACATGGCTGAAAGCGAATCTGGTGCAGCACCTTCTTCCGAGCGCGAGTCCGCGCTCGCGCCCTTGCGCCATTTGGTATTCCGACGTGTCTGGTTGGCCAGCACGCTTGCCAATGTAGGTGGGCTGATACAATCCGTCGGCGCGGCGTGGATGATGATTTCGATCGCCGAGTCGGCGGACATGGTCGCGCTGGTGCAAACGTCCGTCACGCTGCCGACCATGTTGTTATCGCTCGTTGCGGGCGCGACGGCCGACAGTCTCGATCGGCGCAAGGTGATGCTTGGCGCGCAGATCTTCATGCTGATCGTCTCGGTCGTGCTGATGGCATGCGCGTGGACGGGGCTGATTACGCCCTGGCTGTTGCTCCTGTTCACGTTTTTGATCGGATGCGGTCTCGCGTTCAATTCGCCGGCATGGCAAGCGTCCGTGGGCGATATGGTGCCGCGTAAAGACTTGCCGAGTGCGGTGGCCCTCACCAGTATGGGTTTCAACATCGCGCGCAGCATCGGACCCGCCATCGGCGGCGCCATCGTCGCTGCGATCGGCGCCGCCGCGGCATTCGCTATCAATACGGTCTGTTATATACCGCTCATTGCGGTGCTCGCGCGCTGGCGCCGGCCAGAGAATCCGAACGCATTGCCGCGTGAAACGCTGGGTATCGCGATGGCCGCCGGCGTCCGCTATGTCGCGATGTCGCCCAGGATTTGTGCGGTGCTGGTGCGTGCTGTGGTCTTTTGTGTCGGAGCGGGAGCAGTCATGGCGCTGATGCCGCTCATTGCGAAAGTTCTGATCCGCGGTGGGCCGCTGATCTATGGCCTATTGCTCGGTGCCTTCGGCGCGGGCGCAGTCACCGGCGCAATCGGAAATGCGAGACTGCGCGCAGCACTCTCGACCGAGTCCATCGTCCGCTGGGCCAGTACAGCATTCGCTGCGGCCGCAGCAATCGTTGCGCTGAGCACTCAGTTGCTTGCGACGATGGCGATGCTGTTCATCGCGGGCGCAGGATGGCTGCTCGTGCTTTCCACATTCAACGTCGCCGTGCAGATGTCTGCTCCGCGCTGGGTCGTTGCGCGCGCATTGTCGATCTATCAGATGGCTGCGTTCGGCGGCTTGGCGGCAGGGAGCTGGTTGTGGGGCGCGGTTGCAGAGAGCGAGAGCATCCCGGCCGCATTGCTCATATCGGCCGTTGTGCTGATCGGATGTGCTGCGCTCGGTCGCTGGCTGCCGCTCGCGCAATCAGGGGAGCTCAACCTCGAACCATTACGAAGCTGGAAAGAACCGAGCACGGCCGTGACCATCGTGCCGCGGTCCGGCCCGATCGTCATTACGATCGAATACGTGATTCGCGAAGAAGATGTCGTCGAGTTCCTCCGAGCGATGAGCGAGCGACGGCGCATCCGACGCCGCGACGGTGCACGCAATTGGCGGTTGCTCCGCGATCTATCAGATCCCCGAGCCTGGGTAGAGCGCTACGAAACACCGACTTGGCTGGACTACGTTCGTCACAACAGCCGCATGACGCAACATGATGCGATCGTTCCTCAACGCTTGCGTGCACTACATTGCGGTCCCGAGGCTCCTCGTGTCCGCCGCATGATCGAACGCGAGAGCACGGCTGTTCCTCTCGAGGGCGAATTGCGCGAGCGAGAGACGCTCATCGACCCAACGCGGTATTCGTGAGTGAGAGGCAGGCATCGGCGCTCGCCTTCCGAGTATCCGTACCGTCTATTCACATATGTATGTAGTCCCGCATTCGATCTGCGCTGGAGGCGCTATGGGCCACGCAAGGAAGTCGCTGATCGGGCTGAACGACACGCCGTACTATCACTGTGTCGCCCGCCTGCGTGCGTCGCGCATGGCTGTGGGGTGTCGATGAGTACGCAGGTCGCGACTACTCACATCGTAAGGAATGGATTCTCGAGCGTCTTGCGCTGTGGCTTCGACCTTCACGATCGAAGTTTGCGCGTTGCAGTAATGTCAAATCACTATTACCTGGTCCTCGTCGTCGACCAGGAGCGGGCCAGGCATTGACGAGAGAAGAAACCATAGAGCGCTGGACGAGGATCTTCGGCACACCGACCTGTATTCGACGCTATCTGTCGGGGGAAGCGCTCGAGGCCGAGCGCCAGCTTGCCGAGTCGGAGATCGAGCGCTGGCGTCACCGTTTGTGCGACATCAGCTGGTTCATGAAATCTGTAAACGAGCATTTAGCCCAAAGGGCGAACGCGGAGGATAACTGTACGGGTAAGTTCTGGGAGGGCCGTTTCAGATCCAAGTGCTCCTGGACGAGGCGGGCTTGCTGACTGCGATGGCGTACGTCGATCTGAACCCGATCCGCGCTGGCATTGCGGCCACACCGGAGGAGTCGAACTTCACCTCGATCTACGAGCGCATTCGCGAGTTGAAGACCGCAGGGGGTGGACGCAAGTCCGTCGTGGCGACCGTTGACTCGGCAACATGCTACAGCGTGGCACTCTTCAGATATCGCTGGCGGCTCTTGCTCGCTTGTCTGCGCAATTCCTCCAGCGCGCGTTCTTCCGTCACGTCCAGCATCGACTTGAGCAATCGCGTGAAGTGCTTGCGCATCGCGACGCGCGCCGCGGCGGGGTCATGGGCTCGCAGCGCATCGAGAATTGCGGCGTGTTCCGGTGCTCTGGCGCCGAAGTCAGCGGTACAAACCGAGTCGTAAACGGCTTTCACGGGTTCCAGATCGGTCCGCAAACTCCACAAGGTCTCGATCACGTATGTAATGGCGGCGTTGCCCGACGCGTTGGCGATCGCTCGATGGAAATCCCTGTCGGCGATCTCGCCCGCCTTATCGTCTGCACTTGTGTTGGCCATGATCTCGATGTAACGCTCGAGTTGGGCCAGCGTTGCGTCGTCGATCTGGACAGCGGCGAGAGCGGCGGCCTCAGCCTCAAACAGCGCACGTGCTTCGGTGAGCTCGAACGCGCTGACGTTCGGTAGCTTTCCTTTAGCGTCGGCTGGGGCATCGAGCACATAGGCGCCCGACCCGGTCTTGATTTTGATGCGTCCGACCGCCTGCAAAGCGATCTGTGCTTCGCGTACGGCGACGCGGCTCACGCCGAACCTCTCTGCCAGTTCTCTTTCCGCGGGCAACCGGCTGCCAGGCGGATACTTGCCGCTATCGATCAGCGCTTCGATCTTGCCGGCGATCGATTGATACAAACGCTCGTCAGTCATGCGGTGCATCCCTGGTCATCAAGGCGAGGAGTACGTGCTGATGTATATACCAATTATCCAGGTAACTATCATCTCTTCTGCAATCCTGGTCGGCTGTGATCCCTCGCACAGCCCTGCTCAGAAGGAATCTTGGGTTGCGCTTCAAAGGCATTCAGTGCCAGAGTGCTCGTCATTGATACCCCGGCAACTAATTGGTAGGACCAATTATCGAAAGTGGATTAGTTATTGTGGTTGACAACCGTTCCGATGCGGTGGCACTGTCGCGCGAACAAATTGGCTGAAGTCGCAAGAGAATGTCTTGGACTC
>JAICPY010000265.1 GCA_025929585.1 Steroidobacter sp. | reverse complement strand
TCCTGAGTGGCAGCCCCAGCCGTCCAATCCATGCGAGTCCATCTGCCACTCGCGAAACGCTGGAGTGGCTGCGCCGCGTGCGGCCGGGAGAAGGCGATACCAAACTCATTACGATTTGCTCAGGCGCACTCCTCGCCGCGATGGCTGGGCTGCTCAGAGGTCGATCCGCAACGACCCATCACGAACATCTCGACGATCTCGGCAAGAGCGACATTGGATGTAAGGTGGTCGCGAATCGTGTCTTCGTAAACGATGGCCCTCTCTGGTCCAGCGCGGGTGTAACGACCGGTATCGACTTGGCACTGCACCTAATTTCTTTGGAGTGCGGAGCTGCTGTTGCGGCGAAGGTGGCCCAAACTATGGTCATGCCGATGCGTCGCGGGCCTCACGATCCGGAGTTGTCTCCGTTGCTCGCCTATCGAAATCATCTGCACCCGGCCGTGCACCGCGTCCAAGATGCGGTGAGCGAGAATCCCACTCAGGATTGGACACTGCCGCGAATGGCAGGGATCGCGCATACCTCCGAGCGCCATCTGGCGAGACTTTTCAATGAGCACACCGGCGTCTCCCCGCTGCACTACTTGCGCACTATTCGCGTGGCTACGGCAGAGTTGCTCCTACGATCGGGACAGAGCGTTACACGCGCCGCCGAGCTCGCCGGATTTCGTTCGGATACTCAACTTCGCCGGGCTTGGCGCGGTGCGGGCCGGGGCGGCAGCCCCTCTGTTGCAATCGCTCAATCCATGCCCGCTCAATGACAGGAGCTCCTAGATGGCCGAGTACTCAGCAGAAATTCTCTGGACACGCGAACAGCAACCCTTTCTCGACAACCGCTATAGCCGCCGTCATGTGCTGCGTTTCGACGGCGGGGCTGCATTCGCCGGTTCCTCCTCACCACACGTCGTGCCATCGCCCTATTCCGATGTTGCTGCAGTCGATCCTGAAGAAATGCTCGTCGCATCACTGTCGAGCTGTCACATGCTGTGGTTCCTATCGATAGCAGTGAAGCGAAAGTTCATCGTCGATAGTTATCACGATTCGGCGATCGGAACTATGTCGAAGAACGAAGACGGGAGATTTTGGATGAGTCGCGTCACGCTGCGACCGCAAGTGAGATTTTCCGGTGAACGCCAGCCGACGCGACAGGAGCTCGATGAAATGCATCATTCAGCTCATGCCGAATGTTTCATCGCGAATTCGGTAAAGACCGCGGTGACATGCGAACCGGTCATGGATGGCGAGCAAGTATCCTCGCGTTCGCCCGCAAAGTAGAAAGCCATGCTCGAGCTACGACCGAACTGCGAATGCTGCGATCGAGATCTGCCGCCCGATTCGGATGCAGCACGCATCTGTACGTTCGAGTGCACTTTCTGTGTCGGATGTGCGGAACACAGACTCAGTAATATCTGTCCAAACTGCGGCGGCGAGCTCGTTGTGCGGCCTCGTCGGCCCGCCGCCAAGCTCCAACGCTTTCCCGCCTCCGCAGTGCGCGTTCGCAAGAACCACGCGGCTTGCCGATAGATGGCGCTGACCCTCTGCGTGGGTATCTTTGGCGATGCACAATGTGCGCTTGATCTTGTTTATCGTTGTGGGCTAAACCCCGACGATTCGTGAGGAACTTTCACTCCAAGGCAACGTTTGCCTGGTTGGGCGCAGTCGGAATGTCGTTATGCGTTGGATGCAGGGCAGTGCAACAACGTGGGATCGCTGCATGCAATGCAATCACGGTCGCATTTCGGATTTGTCGCTCGTCCAATATTCTGATACTCCGATGTGCGTTCTCGAAACTCACATGCGATGTCCATGAACCCGAGCTATCCGGACGGCAGCCCGTCCGGGAGAGGATTGCCAAACGTGACCGCGTATCGGCCCGGCGTGCTGGTAATGGTGAGCTCGATGAAGATCGGCGGCGCCGAGAAGCATGCCATTGCCCTCGCGAATCATCTGGATCGCGGCCGCTTTCGCGCGGGCATCTGCTTTTTGAAATCCGGCGGAACACTGACCTCGGAGCTGGACCGCGAGAACGTCGAGTTCGTGCTGCCGCTGGGCGTGAGAAAGAAATTCGATTGGTCGGCGATCGTCGCGCTGGCTCGATACATAGATCGACACAGCATCGACATCGTGGTCTGCACGAACGGCTACCCACTGGTGTACGCGCGGCTCGCATCCTGGATGTCGCAGCGCTCGGTTCATCTCGTCGAAGTGTTCCATACGACCGGCATGCGCACGCCGATCAAATCACGCGCGCGGAGCCTCGTGAACTGGATCATTTTTCGCCAATGTGAGCTGCTCGTATATGTCAGTCACCTGCAACGCAAGTTCTGGCGAGCGCGCTGGTTTCGCGCTAGACGAGATGTTGTGATTCACAACGGCATCGACACCGAACATTTCACCGATCGATATACATCCCAACGAAAGGCCGAGCTCAGGGCCGGGTACGGATTCGCCGCCGATGACTACGTGATCGGCATCTGCGCATCTCTCAGGAGAGAGAAGGCGCATTTGGACCTGCTTCAAGCGATCAAGAATTTGCGCGACAGCGGTTCGTCCGCGCGACTGCTAATTATTGGCGATGGCGAGGAACGCAGCCGGATCGAACAAAAAATAGCCGAATGGGGACTCCAAGGCGCCGTAGCGATCACCGGTTTCCACGCGGACGTTCGCCCATTGATTGCCTGCTGCGACGTCATGACGCTGACTTCGCATACGGTAGAAACATTCTCGATCGCGGCGCTCGAATCAATGTCGATGAGCAAACCGATGGTGTTATCCCGAGTCGGTGGGGCCGAAGAACAAGTCACTTCCGGAGTCACTGGCTTTCTGTTCCATCCTGGCGACGTCGCTGAGCTGACGGAGCATCTGCGCACGTTATCCGATCCTCAACGTCGCAAAGAAATGGGTGAGGCAGCCTCCCGTGTCGTCAGAGAACACTTCACGACGCAGAAGATGGTTTCCGCATTCACACGTGAGTTCCTCACGCTGACTCCTCCACCCGTTACGATTGGGCGTGTAGTGCCGAATTGAGTCTGACGCGGCGCAGCCGCGGAGCACTGTTATAGAGAGCGTAGATTCGTTTCTCTCGCGGAAATCACGTGGGTGAGTCCCACTCGACACGAGTGCTTAGTCGATTTCGCTGTGCATCATGATCG
>JAICPY010000009.1 GCA_025929585.1 Steroidobacter sp. | reverse complement strand
GGAAGGTCGCTTCCGTTCGGATCGCCGGTCTTGATAAAGTTCGCGAAATACTCCTGCATCTGTCGCGAGACCTTGTAGTCATCTTCGCTCCATGCGAATACCTCGTTCGTCGACAGATTGCCCATTGCGTATTCGATTTCCGCCGAATGCACGGCAGCAGTGGGCGGCACCTTCGACTGCGCAGCCGCGGCTTCTGCGCGAGTGAGAGGACGAGGATGAGCGTAATAGTAGTAGTACGTCGCGCGATCGCTCGTTTGCCCGTGAAGGTCAACCCACTTCCAGGTGCTGAAGCCCAGGAATTGATCGCTCGCGAGCTCTCGAGCCGATTGCAACACTTGCTCGGCAGAAGACGCAGGGTAGTAGCTGGCCACTTCTTCGGCACGATCGCCGTACAGCTCTTTCACTCGCGCCAAGTAATTTTCAGGCGTCGGCTCCTTGTCACCCAACAAAGCCCGCCAACCCGCTTCTTCGGAATTGGAGCCTGCCAGCAGCGGAACAGGCGCTTGCTCGCCGGCAGCGAATATCTCTGCCGGTGACTTCGGCAAGAAATAGCCATCCACGATCACGCCGAGCTGCGGCAATTCATCATCCATCGCGAGCTCGAGGAGCTTATCCGCAGGAATCGCTCGAAGCTGGTTTGCGGAACTTGCACCAACTGCTTTCAAGAACTTCACGCCGTTCTGCTCAGCCTCGGAAAGGCTGATCGAACCGCGGCGCGAGCTAATCATCGCGCCACTCTCGCCGATCGCGCCCGCGATCAGATCGCGCGATAACGGTGAGGCCATTTGTGCACTCACGGCAACGGAGCCTGCGGATTCGCCTGCAATCGTCACGCGCTTCGGATCACCCCCGAAGGCGGCAATATTGTTCTGGACCCACTTGAGCGCCGCATGCTGATCGAGCAACGTGTAATTGCCCGAGGTTTTATTAGGACTCTCTTTGGTCAGCTCAGGATGCGCGAGCATACCGAACAGGTCCAGGCGATAGTTGACAGTCAAAGCGACGATCCCTTTGCGTGCCATGCTCGCGCCATCGTAGCGTGGCTCGGATCCATCGCCTGCTCGAAACCCGCCGCCGTAGAAATAGACGAATACGGGCAAGCGCTCGTCGGCGGATTTCGCGGGCGTCCAAACATTCAGGTAAAGACAATCCTCGCTCATGCCATTGGAGCGAAACACCATGTCGCTAAACAGCGCACGTTGCATGCATTTGGGTCCAAACTTCGTCGCATCGCGCTCGCCGCTCCAGCTCTTCGCCGGCTGGGGTTCGCGCCAACGCAGCTTGCCTACAGGCGGGGCCGCGAACGGAATACCTTTGAATATGCGCACGCCGTCCTCGGCAGTTCCTTTCACAAGGCCGTCGGCTATTCGTACGACCTCACTCTCGGTCGATGCAAACGCAGTGGCGCACATCAGGCTCAGGACGAGAGAGCAGTGGACTAGATATCGGGTCATGGTGAGTCGGGAGTGGGGAATGAGGGAATGAGGGAATGAGGGAATGAGAGAGTCGGGAGAGTAACCGCAGCGCGGTAGGGGTGAAAGTGTGACGCGGCATCAAACCGCGCTCCGGGCCGTCAACCGTCCAACCGTCAACCCACTTAGAGTCGCTCGCGCACGAGACGCTCGAGCAGACGCGGTAGCTCCGGGTCCTGAATAATCTGACCGTGGCTTGGCACCAGGGTCGTCGGTTGATCCTCTGCGATGCGTGCCAGCAACCAGTCTCGATACACTTTACGATTCTTGAGCATCCATCTGAATGATGAGCTGATGCTCAAGCCAGGCCCCATCCCAAGAGCCTTGAAGATCACACCTAGGACGCCGCTCGGAGCTCGAGGCAGGTTCAAGAATGCATCGCAGACGATCCAGGCGCACGTGTCGGCGGAACGGACGGACAACCAGACTTCCCCGCTACGCAACGGTGGAAGTTGAAGTACGGATACGTTCGCGGATGCTTTCTCTTCAAGCGCGCTGATCGGCTCGATTCGAAGCCTGGTCTTGCGCTCGACACGGTGCGCGGCTTTCGTCGATGCGACGACCAATGCGTCGGGAAAGGCGCGCAAATGTTCACGAAGACCGAGCGTATGAAATGCGTTTGGTGCAAGCAGAACCGGCGCGCCCAGTTTGCTCAACTCTTGTAGAGCCTCGCCGCCCATGTGTGGAACCGGGCTGTAAATGCATACCCAACCTGGCTGAAGCTGGACCGCGACGGCGCGCAACGGCAACGGACCGTGCACTCGGCGGATCTCCCAGACGCCATCTAGGCGGGCGATGGGTTGCCAATGAGTGCGCAGGGTTTGCGCGTGAGCGTGTTGGTCCATGTTGGCATCCTCGAGTACGTGACTCTCAACCTAATCCTCTTCGGCGCTCCCCGCCGCCCGCTCGTGCGGAGGTCGAAGCATTCTGGTCTTCGGAACCCTTCGACGGGGCTCAGGGTGAACGGAAGGACAATTCCCGCGAGATTCACGCTATAAGTTTTCCGGGGAAACTTCAGCCCGGACCAGAATCGGCATGGCCCGTAGCCGACTGGCCTTAGACGCATGCTCAGAAGAACTGTAGGCTATGCGCCAAGAGACTAATACCCGGCTATGCACGATCGATCGGCAGCCTCTCGCTGTCAACTCTCAACGCCAACTCACAACTTAATTGCAATGAACTCCTCGGCCGACCGGTCTGTTGAGATGACCGGCAAAAGCACAGCGGCGGCGCGCGAGCGCTTCGAGGCTTTGTGTGCGCCCTTGAAGGCCGATTTGTTCCGATTTTTGTACTGGCTGTGCCGCGATCGCAGCCTTGCCGAAGATGTGATGCAGGAGACGTTGTTGCGTGCGTGGAAGTCCCTGGACTCCCTTTCAGATGAAAAAGCGGTTCGCTCTTGGTTGTTGACGATCGCGCGGCGCGAGCTTGCACGCACGTTCGAACGCAAGCGGATACCGACTGTCGATTTGGATGCGGCGAACGAAGCGGACCGCGAGGCTTTTGCGACCGAGGACGATCACGATGTGCGCGAGATGCGCCGCGCAATCATGCAACTCGATGTCATTCATCGTGAACCATTAGTCCTGCAGGTCATGCTCGGCTATTCGACCGAGGAAATCGCGCAGCAACTTCAGATCAGTCTTCCCGCGGTGCTGACCCGACTGCATCGAGCCCGTCATGCTCTGCGCAAGCACATGCTCGGCGATGCGGCGGGCGAAGGTGCACGCGAATGAAATGTCACGAACTCCAGACTGTAATCGGTGCCGATCCGAAGTCGACGGATCCGGAAGTGCTGGCACACCTCGAGGGATGCAGTGCTTGTACCGAGTATCGCGAGCAGATGCGGCAGATGGATCAGCTGATTTATCGCGCGCTCGCCGTGCCGGTCGATCTTCCTGCACCTCGGCCGATCGCAAAGAAGGCATTCGTCGAGCGTTGGCAGATCGCGGCAAGCCTCGTTGCATCGGTTATGGTTGCGGCATCGATTTGGGTCGCGTCCACACGGGAATCGCTGGCCGAACAGATCGTCACTCATACCGAGCACGAATCCTTCGCGATCGTTCGCACCGACGATCGAGTCGATGCAAAAACTCTCAATGATGTTCTCGCCGAGGCCGGAGTGAGCCTAAAGGCGAATGCAGCCGATGTCTCCTACGCTTCTAGCTGTGACTTCCACGGCCACAACGTCCCTCACCTCGTTGTGCAGACCGCTCAAGGCCCGGTGACGGTCCTCGTTCTCACTCACGAGAAACCAGCACAGTCGATGCAAGAGATCGACGAAAATGGTTATGAGGGCGTGATCATGCCTGCACCACGCGGCGTGATTGCAGTGTTGGGAAAAGACGTGCCGGTCGAAGAAGCGGCTGAGAAGGTGCTTCGGGAGATTGAGTATTGGTAGGCGCGGCGTTGCGTGCCTACGTCGTGGAGGGCGTGCAGACGTGTAGAGGTGTAAGGTCAGAACGGCTTCGCCTCGCCCCCTCCCTGCCCTTCTCCGTAAACAGGGGAGGGAATGATTGAAAGAAAGTTTCAGCGTCGCGCACTGCGCTGCGCACTTCGTTTGACATCACACGTCTTCGCATAGACGCACGCAGCATCCGCTGCGCTCTGACCCTACACTTCCGCACCTCCGCACCTTTACACGCCGCGAGCGATCGGCAGCGCTCGCTGCCGATCGCGGCGGCTCTTACATCTTCTCTTTCATCTTCGCCTTAGCAGCATCGCATTCGGCCTTCGACAGTAGAACGTAGCCGTGACCCTTGCAGGAATTCTGGCCTTGGCAGGAGTTCTGTGCAGTCGCGCAAGCGGACTGGCCTTTGCAGGCGTTCACACCTTCGCATTTCACTTTGGCTTCATCGGCTGCGGAAGCAGTGGTTGCGACTGATCCGAACAAAAGCGCTGCTGCGGTTGCGATCGCTGCGCCGGAAATCTTGCTGCCTTGTCTCATAAATTGCTCCTTAACAGTGTTATACGCCCGATCGATCTCGATCGTCGCTGTAACAGACCGGCGCATGATGGATGGGATTACATCGAAGGGCAAACAGTCACGTTGGCGGAATCTCCCGCCTCTGCGACGCGTAATAAGCCGAACGGATCCTCGGTCTGTTGACTAGCCAAGCGAGCGGCCTGATAGGCAAAACGACGAACCGAAACACGAGACGCCCATGCAATTTTCCTCACTCATGAAGACCGATCCAACCGGGGGATTACGGCATGTTGCCTCCGTGTTCGAGCTTTTGACTCGCATCTATGTGAGCTGGGTGTTCTTGAAGTCCGGCTATTTGAAGATCACGAGTTGGGAGAGCACGGCTGCGCTGTTCGAGTATGAGTATCGCGTGCCGTTGCTCTCACCTACTGTGGCCGCGGTACTAGGTACTGCGGGTGAGCTTCTGTTCCCGATCCTTTTGATTGCCGGCTTGTTCGGCCGCTTGAGTGCGCTCGGGTTATTTTTCGTGAATCTACTTGCGGTGATTTCGTATCAGCACGTGCTGTTGCAGGACGGGTTCGAAGCGGCGATTGGCCAGCATTATTTGTGGGGCTTCATGCTCGCGGTGCTGGTGATTTATGGGCCCGGAAAGTTGTCAGCGGATGCGTTGTTGAGTTGGCGTTTTGATCGCGGCTCGGTGAATGGGAATGTGGTTCGTGCGAGTTGAAGGCGATCCAGATGAGAGGCCTTCTAAGAGGCCCCCTCCCTAGCCGCCCCCGTAAACAGGGGAGGGAATCAAGAGGAAGAGGCCCCTTTCCAGAGCCTCCCCCTGTAAACGGGGGAGGGAATTAGAAGTGCGACGTGCCACGTCAGCCCGTGAGGCGGGTCGTGATTAGTGGGTCGCGGATAGTAAGAGGCGGGCGAGGAATCGCGGGATCTGAAGATCCGCATTACGAGTCACCAATCACTGATCGCCGGAATTCCCTCCCCTGCGCGCGGGGGAGGGTTAGGGAGGGGGCCTCTTACGTGGATGCTTCGCATCGGGGTGCTCCCGGTCCAACGCAGACCGCGAGCCGCATTCCGCATGCCTACCTGCTCTTTCCCATCAGCTCGTTCGCGGCGTGCACGAGCAACATGTAGCTCGCGCCCATGTTGACGACATACTCGTTCTCGCCCCAGAGGAACGGCCAGTCTTCTTTGTTCTCGGGGAAGTCAGGCTTCAAGATCAAAACGCCCGGAACAATGCCGCCGGCAATGAACGAGAAGTCCGCACGGTTGCTGCCGTATGCGACTGTCTTCGAATGCGTGCCGACGCCAGAAACAAACGAGATGTTCGAGCCGGGATGCGTGCCGTACAGGTAGTCCAAGCCGCGAAGCGTTGCATCCTTGGTGAACAAATCAGGAAACGCGTTGTGCAAATAGTAATTGGTGAGCGCGAACCCGACGACCGCGCCGTTACCCGCCCAGCCGCCCCGTGTAACTGGGACGCCGAACGGGTTCTCTGCCAGGAGCTTCTTCGATTCGTCCCGATACTTTGCGGCACGCTTCTTGAGCTTCGCCGTGAACGCTTTGTCCATATGCGGCAGGGCGCGAAGTGCAGTGCTCGCATTCCAAATGAATCGCTCATCAATCGTTGACCAAAGTGCAGCGACTCGCTTCGCATACTTGGCATCGCCAGTCGTGATCAGCAGCTCAACCGCGGCATCCAGCTCCTCATCTTTGGGATTGCCGCCGGTCGTATTGCCGAAGCTATACAAATTCGGCTCGCGCTTGCTTTCGAATTCCCACACGCGCGTGGCAGCCGCAAGACACTCATCCGCGAGCTCGTCTCGAAACCCACGCAACGCTCGGCTTGCAGCGGCGAGCGCCGCGGCTGAGCCGTAGTTCAACGCAGTGGTAGCCGTAGTGAAGGCCCAACGATCGTCGGCGGGGGAATTCGGATCGGAGGGATCGTGCGGCTTGTTGTCGGTTTTCGTGACCGCATCGCCTAGGTGCGTGTATTGCCCGAGATCCGGTTCAACGACACCGGGAATCGCATGTCCGAACACTCGATGGTGAGACAGCAAGAACAATGTACCGTGCTCGATCTGTTGCAGGATGTCTGGAATGCCATCGGGCTGATGAATCTCCACGTGTCGCTTTTGCTGATCGATGCTCGTCTCATCGCGCTGCGGCTTGAACTTCTCCCACACCTCCACGAGGTTGCCGACGACGTAGTACTGCGTCTGCGTGCGAATGTCGAAATCACCGGCGTCGTACCAGCCGCCGATATCCAGGCCCGGAATGTGCTCGCCAGGCTTGAAGGGAGAGTCGGTTTGCGCACCCATCGCATATAGATCGAAATGCTCGTGATTCGGCGGTGCTTGCCGCGCATCGTCCATGTGCGAAGTGCCATGCCAAACGCGGTAGGCCTCGTTTACGAACATGTGATCCATTTGCACCGGCAGGAACACATCCAAGGTTGCGTGCCATGCGTCCGCATACACATCCGAATCGATACGAAATGCCTTGGTACGCTCGCCAGCGGCCTCGAGGACGTAGAGTCCTGGATCGCGCACGTTCGTGAAATCGAATGTGAAATAGTCATAGCGCAGGTATTCACCCCAACGCTGAGCTTCGCCAGACGCCGCCTCCTTCATCGAGCCGTCCGCATTCACCTTCAACAAACGCACGGTGCCTGGCGCCCCAGCGTTTCGATCTGCCTCAATGATTGCGGTCTTCGCTTGAGCAGGGTGATAGCCGACTTGCGAGTGAGCGATCATCGCAGGACGAGTCCAGTTCGGCAGCGTGCTCGCCGATAGTTTCCATTCGACCGCAGCGCCCTGCACTCCGGCTGGAATCAGCGTGCGTACGACGAGCCAGCCGTTCTGCGCTTGATTGCGTCCATCGAGAAATGCGAGCTCGCCTTTACGCGCTTCGATCGTGACGTGACGTTCGGGATCTTCCGGCGCGAGCACCAACTTGCGCCCTGTGGCGAAAGGCAATCTCTCGATTTCGCCCGCCGTGTTACGGCTGGTAGGTCCGGTCGGATACAGCGGCAGCGCACCAGTCGCGTCATCCATCAGATAGGTTTTGGTGAAATACGCGGAAGGCAGAAATTCCAGGTTGAATCCTGCTTTGCCCTCGAGCTCTTTGGGCAGAGGTTTGTCGAGAACGACTTTGAGCACGATGCCATCTGCGACACGCTCCGCGCGGACCGTGTACTCGAAATCGTACTTCGCATAGGCAAGACGTGCTTCCACAGCGTTCTGTTCACGCAGCACGGTGCGAGTTTTCAGCTCGGGGACCGGGTCCCACTGCTCCGGGGTTGGACTCAAGCGCACGTCACCATTCGTCATGGTGCGAACGCCGTGATGGATCATCTCGATGCCGGCGATCTTCGAGTCGCTGAAGTTACCGTCGTACCAATTGCTGAAGACCAGAACATCCAGACCCGGCTTGGTGAAATATTCCAGATCGTTCAAAGTCAGATCGTCGGCTTGCACGTTGGTCCACGTGAGCGCACTTAGAATCACTGAAGATGTCAATCGGGCAAAACGCGCCAAAGCTCGAGAAGAATAGGCAGCCGAAGTCATGAAGTGCTCACCCCTACAGTGTGCGTCGTAATTGTCGCGCGGGTGGAAGATACCCACTTGCGAGCCATCAGAGTAGCGAACGCGTGAAAGAGTTCAAAGCAACAATCGCAATCGCGAGAACTGCCCTTCGAGATGCGGGATCGAAGATCGAATGATCTAAGAGATGCTATGTGGCGAAAGGACGCGAAGTGTAGCTGTAGTCAGAGTGAGGTTATCTGGCCGCGGCGGTATCGCCTTCAGAATCTAGCGTCGATTCGGATGCAATAGTGTGGCGAGACAAGCGCCGTAAAACCTCGTTCAATGCTTCAAAGCTGGCAGGTTTGACGAGATGCGAGTCGAAGCCGGCCGCTTTGGATTTCTGCACATCCTCGCGCTGACCCCATCCGCTCAGCGCCACCAGCACCATTTGCTTGCCCCAAGGCTGAGCTCGGATGCGACTCGCTGCTTCGTATCCCGTCATGATCGGCATTCCGATATCCAAGAACGCGACCTCGGGCTTCATCTGACTAGCAAGCTCATACGCCTGCTGTCCGTCCGCCGCCTTGATCACTCGATGCCCTTCGCATTCGAGCAACAGTGCAAGGCTTTCGAGGGCATCGGGGTTGTCGTCCGCGATCAGCACATCTCGCTTCGGCGTGTCGTGGCCGTTGCCGTTGTTCGCCGCCTGGATAGCTCCCGGTTCGCTGTCCGCTTGCGCGAGCGGCAGACGCACGATGAACTCACTTCCTTTGCCGACCCCTTCGCTCTCGACGAGCACATCGCCCAGATGCATCTGTACGAGCTTGCGCGATAGAGCAAGACCGATCCCTAAGCCGCCGGGCGCACGATCGCCGGCATGAACACGAGAAAACAGGTTGAATAGTTTCGGCAGCGAATCGGTGGCGATGCCGATGCCGTTATCTTTGACGCGGAATTCGACATGATTGTCGACTGCGCGAACCGTCACGTCGATCCGTCCACCCACGTTCGTGTACTTGGCAGCGTTACTGATCAAGTTTCCGAGCACCTGCACGAGACGGGTCAAATCCCCTTCGATCATCAAGGTTTCATCCGCGCAGTCGACCAAGAACGTGTGTTTGTACTCGGCGACCGTTGGCTGCGATGCCTCGATCGCTCGCGCCAGGATCGTGCCGACTTGGACCGGCTCGGTCGCCAAAGTGATCGTGCCGCGAGTAATCCGCGAGATATCCAACAAATCATCCACCAGCCGGGTTAGATGCGTGATCTGGCGATCGATAACATCGCGCGACCACCGCACATGCGGATTGTCTATCTCCAGACGCGACATGATCTGTACGGCATTGCGAATCGGCGCAAGCGGATTGCGTAACTCATGCGCCAGAATCGCGAGAAACTCGTCTTTCTGCCGATCTGCTTCCTTCAGCGCAGACTCTGCACGCGAGCGCTCGGCGATTTCTGCCTGTAGCGCCAAATTGGACTCCGCGAGCTCGACGTTGGCTCGCTGCAAGTCGCGATTCAACGCCTGCAGCTCACGAGTGCGCTCGGCCTGCAACGTTGTATGTGCAGCTTCAAGCCGCGCGTTAGCCTCAGCGAGACTCCGGTTGAGATCCTGCAATTCTCGGCGCTGACAATGCAGCTCGACGAGCACTGAAACTTTACTGCGCAGGATTTCCGGCACGACCGGTATCGAAACGTAATCGACCGCGCCGAGCTTGTATCCTTTCAAACGGTCGAACTCGGTGTCGTGAACACCGGTAACGAAGATTATCGGCGTCTTCTCGAAACGCGGATGATCGTGAATCAGCGCCGCGGTTTCGAAGCCATCCATGCCGGGCATGCTCACATCGAGCAAGACCAGAGCGAAGTCGTCTTTCATCAACTTCTCGAGCGCTTCCAAACCGGAACGCGCCGAGATCAGGTTTTGACCGAGCTCGCCCAGAATCGTCTCGTATGACAACAGCCGCGCCGGCTGATCGTCGACGAGCAGAATGTTCACCTTCTTATCGGGCACGGGCGGGCTCATTGAGGTCTGGTTCAGCGGTGCAGCCACATTCTGACTAGGGACAGCAACTGCTCCGTGTTCACGGGCTTTGCGACATAATCCGATGCGCCCGCTTCCAAGCACTTCTCCCGATCGCCTTTCATGGCCTTGGCGGTCAGGGCAATGATCGGCAGCATGCGGTATTTCGGCTTCAAGCGAATCTGTCGCATCGTTTCATAACCATCCATCTCCGGCATCATGACGTCCATCAAGACCAACGAGAGATCATCCGTCTGCTCGAGAATCTTGATTGCATCTTGCCCGTTCGTGGCGCTGATCACTTGCATTTTGTGACGCTCAAGAACGCTGTTCAACGCGAAAATGTTGCGAATATCGTCATCGACGACCAACACCTTGCGCTTTTCGAGCGGCTCATCGCTCTGATGCAACGTCTGGATCATCCGCTGCTTGGAGGCCGGCAGATCGGTAATCACTCTGTGCAGGAACAGCGCAGTCTCATCGAGCAAACGCTCAGGAGAGCGAACGCCCTTGAGTACGATGCTCTTCGCCTTGCGACGTAGCTCGGATTCCTCGTCTTCGCTCAGCTCACGGCCGGTAAAGACGACAATCGGCGTATCTCGCAGGCTTTCGTCCTGTTGAATCTCAGACAGCAAGTCGAACCCTGAGATGTCGGGCAGCTTCAGATCCAGAACCACGCAGTCGTAGCTTCTGTCGCGCATCGCATTCAGGGCATCGGCACCACTTCCCACGGCGGTAATCTTTACGTCGTCGAACCCGATCAGCTCGGCGATGCTCATCTGCTCGCTCGGATCATCTTCTACCACCAACAGCTCACGGATCTTCGAAGCGGCGAAGGCCTTGATGCGCTCGAGCGCCGCCTGTAATCCTTCAGTGGTCGCAGGCTTGTTCATGAACGCGAACGCGCCACGCTCCAGTCCATACTGACGCTCTTCCTCCACGGTCAGAATTTGCACGGGGATATGGCGAGTTGCCGGGTCCTGCTTGAGCTGATTGAGAACCGTCCATCCCAACATGTCGGGTAAGAACACATCCAACGAGATGGCTGTTGGGCGGAACTTGCGCGCAAGCGAGAGGCCTTCGGCTCCGGTCTTGGCGACGATTGCTTTGAACCCACTGTCGCGCGCCAAATTCAGGAGCACGCGTCCATAGTGTGCATCGTCATCCACGATGAGCAGCACCCGATCATCCGCTTGCAGATCCTCACGGTCGTCGATCAAATCCTCGAGTCTGGGAGCAGGCAATGACATCGGTTGGAAGGCATGAGACTGAACAGCGGAACTTTCGATGTTCGCTTGCGTGCGGCTGCGATATGCCGCACCGACGTACGTCAGCGGTAAGTACAGTGTGAACGTGCTGCCCACACCAGGCGTGCTGGTCAATCGCAGCTCACCGCCAAGCAGGTGCGCGAGCTCACGGCTGATGGCCAAGCCCAATCCGGTACCGCCGTACTTACGCGCGGTGCCTGCATCGGCCTGTTGAAATGCCTCGAAAATGATCTTCTGCTTCTCCGGCGCGATACCAATGCCCGTGTCCGTCACGGCAAACTCAACTACGGCAGGCGCCTGACTCAACACCGGGTGATCGGACGACCATCCGCTCTTCGCAAGACCCACCTGCAGACGCACCCCGCCCTGGCCAGTGAACTTGAAAGCATTCGACAGCAGGTTCTTCAGAACCTGCATCAAGCGCTTGGAGTCCGTCGAGATATGACGGCCCAAACGGGTGTCGAATTCGGTCGTGAAAGCGAGCGAGCGCGCTTCGGCCTCATGCCGGAAGTTGCGCTCGATCGACTCGCGCAGATGAGTGAACAATAGATCTTCGGATTCCACTGTTACTGTTCCGGATTCGATCTTCGACAGATCCAGAATGTCACTGATCAGATTCAGCAAGTCCGTGCCGGCGCTATGAATGGTCTTTGCGAACTCGACTTGCCGCGGACTCAAATTGCTGTCGGCGTTCTCTGCGAGCTGCTGGCCCAAGATCAGAATGCTATTGAGCGGCGTGCGCAGCTCATGCGACATATTCGCAAGGAACTCGGATTTGTAACGAGACGTGAGCGCAAGCTCCGCGGCCTTGTCTTCCAGCGCGCGGCGAGCAAGCTCGATCTCCTCGTTCTTGCGTTCCACCTCGGCGTTCTGCTCGGCCAGCAACTTTGCTTTGGTCGCAAGCTCCTCGTTCGTCTGCTGCAACTCCTTCTGCTGCGTCTGCAACTCGCCGGCAAGCTCCTGCGACTGCTTCAGCAGGCGCTCGGTTGCCATCGTTGCCTCGATCGTGTTGAGCACGACACCGATGCTGCCGGTGAGCTGCTCGAGGAATGCCAAATGCGAAGGTGTGAACTCGTGCATCGAGGCGAGCTCGATGACGGCTTTCACCTGACCTTCGTACAACACCGGCAGCGCGATCACGTTGCGAGCACGGGCTTCGATGAGACCACCGCGCACATGGATCATGTCCGTTGGAATCTCGCTCAACAGAATGCGTCGACCGTCCGCGCCGCATTGGCCAACGATGCCCTCTCGCAATGCATAGCGGCGCGACTCACCTTCGTCTTGTGCGTCGGCATAGCTCGCGAGCTGCTTGAGATATTGGCCCGACTCGTCTGCATCCATCACGTAGACGATGCCCTGCTGCGCGTTGACTAGCGGAGCGAGCTCGGTCAGCAACATCTGACCGACGGTTACCAGGTCGCGCTGACCTTGCATCATGCGACTGAACTTCGCGAGGTTTGTCTTCAGCCAGTCTTGTTCGGTGTTGCGATCGGTGGTCGCACGCAGATTGCCGATCATCGCGTTGATGTTGTCCTTGAGCTCGGACACCTCACCACGTGCATCGACTTGGATCGAGCGAGTCAAATCGCCTTTCGTCACCGCCGTCGCGACCTCCGCGATCGCGCGCACTTGAGTCGTGAGATTCGCGGCGAGCAGGTTGACGTTCGCGGTCAGATCCTTCCACGTACCGGATGCACCTGGCACGTTCGCTTGGCCGCCGAGACGACCTTCCACACCCACTTCGCGAGCCACGCTCGTGACTTGTTCCGCGAACGTCGCGAGTGTGTCCGTCATACTGTTGATCGTGTCGGCGAGCGCTGCCACTTCGCCCTTCGATGCCACCGTCAAGCGTTGGCGCAAGTCGCCGTTCGCCACCGCCGTCACGACCTTCACGATGCCGCGCACCTGGTTCGTCAGGTTGTTCGCCATCGTATTGACGTTATCCGTCAAGTCCTTCCAAGTACCGGCGACACCGGGCACTTGCGCCTGGCCGCCGAGCTTGCCTTCGGTGCCGACTTCGCGCGCAACGCGCGTTACTTCAGCGGCGAAGCCGTTGAGCTGATCGACCATCGTGTTAATGGTCTCTTTCAGCTGCAAAATCTCGCCCTTCACATCGACCGTGATCTTGCGCGACAAGTCGCCGCGCGCGATAGCCGTCGACACTTCCGCGATGTTACGAACCTGACCGGTCAAGTTGCTCGCCATCGAGTTGACGTTGTCGGTGAGATCTTTCCACGTACCAGCGACGCCAGGCACGATTGCTTGGCCGCCGAGCTTGCCTTCGGTGCCGACCTCACGAGCGACGCGCGTTACTTCAGCGGCGAAGCTGTTGAGCTGGTCGACCATCGTATTGATGGTTTCTTTGAGCTGCAGAATTTCGCCGCGTACGTCTACCGTGATCTTGCGTGACAAGTCGCCTTTCGCGATCGCCGTGGCGACTTCCGCGATGTTGCGCACCTGACCTGTCAAGTTACTCGCCATCGAGTTCACGTTATCGGTGAGGTTCTTCCACACACCGCTCATATCTCGCACGTCGGCTTGACCACCGAGCTTGCCTTCGGTACCTACTTCGCGCGCCACGCGCGTCACCTCAGCCGCGAATGCATTCAGCTGGTCCACCATCGTATTGATGGTTTCTTTCAACTGCCGAATCTCACCGCGCACGTCCACCGTGATCTTTCTAGATAAGTCGCCGTTGGCAATCGCAGTGGCGACGTCAGCGATATTGCGGACCTGGTTGGTCAGGTTGCTGGCCATCGAGTTGACGTTATCGGTGAGGTCTTTCCACACACCGCTCACGCCTTTCACTTCTGCTTGACCGCCGAGCTTGCCTTCAGTACCGACTTCGCGCGCCACGCGAGTCACTTCGGCTGCAAACGCGTTCAACTGGTCCACCATCGTATTGATGGCTTCTTTGAGTTGCAGAATCTCGCCTTTGACGTCCACCGTGATCTTGCGCGACAAGTCGCCGCGCGCGATTGCGGTCGAGACTTCGGCGATGTTTCGCACCTGATCGGTGAGATTGTTCGCCATCGAGTTCACGTTGTCGGTCAGATCCTTCCAAGTACCTGCCGCGCCCGGCACGTTGGCCTGTCCGCCGAGCTTGCCTTCGGTACCAACCTCGCGCGCCACGCGAGTCACTTCGGCGGCGAATGCGTTCAACTGATCCACCATCGTGTTGATGGCTTCTTTGAGTTGCAGAATCTCGCCCTTCACATCCACCGTGATCTTGCGCGACAAGTCGCCGCGCGCGATGGCTGTGGAGACCTCGGCAATGTTTCGCACCTGATCGGTGAGATTGTTCGCCATCGAATTCACGTTATCGGTGAGATCCTTCCAAGTGCCGGCTGCGCCGGGCACGTTTGCCTGGCCGCCGAGCTTGCCTTCGGATCCGACCTCGCGGGCGACACGCGTCACCTCCGATGCGAACGAGCGCAGCTGATCCACCATCGTATTGATGGTTTCCTTCAGCTCGAGAATCTCGCCCTTCACGTCTACCGTGATCTTGCGCGACAAGTCACCGCGCGCCACTGCCGTGGTCACTTCGGCGATGTTGCGCACCTGTCCTGTCAGGTTCGTCGCCATCGCGTTCACCGAGTCGGTGAGATCCTTCCAGGTTCCCGCGACACCCGGAACGATTGCCTGGCCACCCAGTTTTCCTTCCGTTCCAACCTCACGCGCAACGCGCGTCACCTCCGATGCGAACGAGCGCAGCTGATCCACCATCGTATTAATAGCTTCCTTCAGCTGCAGGATTTCACCGCGAACGTCGACCGTGATCTTGCGAGATAGATCGCCGTTTGCGACCGCGATGGTGACTTCCGAAATGTTTCGCACCTGACCGGTGAGGTTGCTCGCCATGGAGTTGACGTTATCGGTGAGATCCTTCCACACGCCGCTCACGTCTTTTACTTCGGCCTGACCGCCGAGCTTGCCTTCGGTGCCGACTTCGCGCGCGACGCGCGTCACTTCGGCAGCGAAGCCGTTCAATTGGTCCACCATCGTGTTGATGGTTTGTTTGAGCTCGAGGATCTCGCCCTTCACGTCCACCGTGATCTTGCGAGACAAGTCGCCGCGTGCGACCGCCGTGGTCACTTCCGCGATGTTGCGAACCTGACTCGTCAGGTTGGTCGCCATGGCGTTGACGTTATCGGTCAAGTCTTTCCAAGTGCCCGCAACACCTGGCACGACTGCCTGTCCGCCTAGCTTGCCTTCCGATCCGACCTCGCGCGCCACGCGCGTCACTTCAGAGGCAAACGAGCGCAACTGATCCACCATCCAGGTGACTGCCACTCTGAGATGTCGCCTCTCCCTTAGGACCTCCACCGTGATCTTGCGAGACAAGTCGCCGTTTGCGATGGCGGTTGCGACCTCTGCGATGTTGCGCACTTGCCCAGTCAAGTTGCCGGCCATCGAGTTGACGTTATCGGTCAAGTCTTTCCAGGTTCCGGCAGCGCCCGGCACGACTGCTTGTCCGCCGAGCTTGCCTTCCGTTCCGACCTCACGCGCGACGCGAGTCACTTCGGAGGTGAACGCACTCATCTGCTCGATCATCGAATTGACGATTGTGGCGGAGCGCTGAAACTCGCCTTTCAAAGGACGGCCGTCGACCTCCATCTGCATGCGCTGAGAAAGATCGCCTTTCGCAACCGCGCTGATCGTGCGAGTCACCTCGGCTGTCGGCCACAATAGATCGTCGATGAGAGTGTTGATCGAGCCTTCCATCGCTCCCCAGGAACCGGATCTGCGATCGACTGAAACTCGGTGACGCGTTTTGCCTTCTTTGCCGACCATTTGGCCTGCGCGCTCGATCTCGCGGGCCATGCGCTGACTGGATGCCACAATCTCGTTGAAGGTGTCTGCCACTTTGCCGGCGATGCCAGTCTTGTCACTTGGCAGCCGGACGGAGAAGTCGCCATCGCGCACCGCTTGCAAAGCCCGCAGGAGCTTGCGCAAATCGAGATCCGAATCGTCTCCGCCCGCCTTGCTAGTCAGCTTGCGCGCCGTTCGGCGAGCGACGCGTTCTTGAGTTTCCATCGAGACACTCCGAGAGGACTTGATTTCAGCTTTATCTGTTCGGGCTCATTGGTGCCCGAGCGCGGGAAGAATTCAGACATGGACTTGTTAGCGGACGGCTGACGGACCACCATGCATTTGGGGCCTTGCGATAGGTACAACACGCATGCACGACCTCGAGTGATGACTCGTCAACTGCACACCCTCATTCGGGCGCCGCCGCCGATTTTTTGGCCCTCCGCCCAGGCCGTAGAACAAATCGCTTGAGTAAGACTTCTTTACATGGAAAATAGCAGAAGTCCGAGCGGGAGCAAGACGCAAACGGCGTTTAACAGGACCAGAACGAATATTTCGGTTTGTAGGGAACTAACTCACCTGCAAGCGCGTTTAGAGCGGTTTTATGTCTTACTCGGCGGGGAGCGTCGTGCGAGCGGATTGAACTCACTAAAGAAGAAAACGACGAGATGACAAATGGGGATCTAGAAGACGAAGTGTTGCGCTTCATCTTCGAGAACATCGATACCGTGCCGCACCTGGAGGCGCTGCTGCTGATTTGGCAGAGCGGCACGACGCCATGGTCGGCGGATACGCTGGCCGCGCGCATTTATGTCGGCTCCGTTCAGGCCAAGACGATTCTGGAGGACTTGCGTCGGCTCGGGTTCGTGTCTCAAGAATCGGATGGCGGAACATTTCGCTTCGCGCCTGAGTGGGATGCCGAGCGACAGCTGATGCCGCGCATCGCGGACACCTACCGGAAAAATTTGGTAGGCATCGCCAGAATGATTCATTCCAAAGGTTCTGCATCGGTGCGCGAGTTCGCGCGTGCGTTCCAGATCAAAAAGGATCAATAGGCATGGCATCGCTCGTATACCTGCTCGGTACCATCGTTACGTTGCTCTGCGCGATCTTGCTGCTGCGAGCGTACGGCAACGTAAGGAAGAAACTCTTGCTATGGAGCGGCCTGTGTTTCGTCGGACTCACGATCTCCAACGCAGTGCTGTGTATTGATCTGATCTTGCTGCCAGCTTCGGTCGACTTGTACATGGCGCGTTTGGGGACGGCCGCCGCTGCGATGCTTTTGCTCCTCTATGGCCTGGTCTTCGAAAGCGAGTAACCGACCATGATCGAAGGATTTTTTCTGGGCATCATCGTCACGGCATCTCTCACCGCCGCGGCGTATTTTTTCAAGTTCTGGAAGCAGACCAAAGACTCGCTGTTCCTCGCGTTCGCGACCGCCTTCTTCATCGAAGGCCTCAACCGTATCGGTTTCTTGTTCGTCGAGACACCGAACGAAGCCGGCGCCGCGATCTACGTCGTAAGGCTAGTCGCGTTCCTGCTGATCTTGGGAGCGATAGTGAGGAAGAATCGAGCCTAGCTCGATTCGGTGGAAGGCGTGTAGAGGTGTAGGCGTGTAAAGTTCAGAACAGAAGGCGAACGCCTACTCTGACTCTACACACCTACATTCTCACACCTGCTAACAAAGCAGCGCCCTCGGACCTTACACGTCCACACGCCTACACCTTTACACCTCTCCCTCTACAAAACTGCATCCATAATCAATACGCCAATTATCCCCACGACGCCAACAATTCCTTCCATCAGCGTCCAAGACATCAAGGTTTCTTTCAAGCTGAGATTGAAATATTCCTTGAACATCCAGAAGCCGGAGTCGTTGACGTGCGAGAGCATCAAGCTGCCGGCTCCGATTGCGAGCACCATCAGGTTTGGATCGACCCCGCTGGAGGCAACTACGGGAGCCATGATCCCTGCGGCCGTCAAACCTGCGACGGTAGCCGAGCCCAAGCAGACGCGAATGACGGTTGCGATGATCCAGCCGAGCAACAGCGGATTGATCGACAGCCCTTGTAGCGCATCGGAAATTGCATCGCTCACGCCCGTGTCGACGAAGATCTGCTTGAGCGCACCGGCGCCGGCAATGATCAGCAGGATCACGGCGATATCTTTGACTGCGCCACTGTAGTGCTCCATCAAAGGCTCAATTCGCATACCTCGGGAAATACCGAGCGTGAACGTCGCGACGAGCAATGCGATCAGCATCACGATGAACGGATCGCTGACGAACTTCAGCACGCTGTACAGCAGCGTGCCTTCTTGAGCCATGCCGGGCAAAGCCGCGGAGCCCGCGATCATCACGACCGGCAACAGCGCGGTCGCGAAGCAGTTGAATGTGC
Source organism: Steroidobacter sp. (assembly GCA_025929585.1). Lineage (GTDB taxonomy): Bacteria > Pseudomonadota > Gammaproteobacteria > Steroidobacterales > Steroidobacteraceae > Steroidobacter. Next base: position 54,774 of record JAICPY010000009.1, on the reverse strand, counting down.
CCGGCAGCTGATCGACAGGCATATCCTGCGGCGTGAACAGCTCGGGTAACTTGGACTGAGAGTTGCGAAAAAAACGAGCGAAGACCGGACCTGCGATGATCATCGCCGGCACGGCCACGAACATTCCGTAGATCAGCGTCGTACTCATGCTCGCGTTGAACATCGGCACCATTGCAGTCGGCGCCGGATGAGGCGGCAAGAATCCATGCGTCACGGAGAGCGATGCCAGCAACGGCACGCCTAGATAGACGGCCGGCAACTTCGAGTAGTACACGACCGAGAAGATCAGCGGCACGAGCAACACGAAGCCAACGTTGTAGAACAATGGGATGCCCACGATGAATCCAGTGAGCATCAGGGCCCATGTGATCCGCTTCTCGCCGAACATCCCCATCAAGACCGCGGCGATCTTCTGTGCAGCTCCGCTCTGTGCGATCAGCTTTCCGAACATCGCGCCCAAGCAAATGATCGCAACCAGCGACCCGAGCATGCTGCCCAAGCCTTTTTCGATCGAGCCCGGAATTTTATCGAGCGGCAGCCCGAGCACGTATCCAGCGAAGATCGAGGTGAGGAGAAAGGCAATGAACGGGTGGACCTTTCCCCAACTGATGAGCAGAACAAGCAGGACGATCGACGCCAGGACCCAGAATATTTCCACGCGTATCCCTCGTTGTTATGTCGCGCGAAGGGGTCGCGCGGATTTTTGCCAGGGCGAAGAGTAGCAGGAGAGCGGGTAATGATCAGGGGGTAGGGAATAGTCAGAAGGAACTTTCGCGCTAGCCGCGGCCGAGCGAGCGCTCGTGAGTTGACACTGCTAGCCCTCAGCAATCAAGGATCCTGGCTCTGACTACCCCCTACCCCCTGATCATTACCCCCTAATCTCATCGGCTCGACTTTCCCGCTGAGGCCGAGACTTCCGATCAGTGGCAACTTCAATGCAAAGTTTCGTGGATCGACGCCGAGCGTCAGGCCCAAGAAATTTACTTCAATGCCCTCCTCGATCCCGCCGAGCACGCCGACGGCGCCCAGCAGGTTCAATTGGAACCCTGTGCCACTCGGAGTTCGATCGACGGGCAGGCCGCCAAAATAATCTTTGCCGATCGCCGTGGGCGGTAGGTCGACCCGCAGCTCCGGGGCTGCCCGTAACACATAAGCGGTGAACGTGTTGGAATTGGGGCCTGGCCAGACCCGATATCGAGTCGCGTAAGGATACGTTTGCACTGCCGCCTCGATCCTGTGGATGACCTCATCGACGCCCGTGCCGCGCACATCGCTCAGTAGCTCCGGACGGTTGCCAAACCAAAAGCCATCGGGTGCTCGTTGATGGACAACGACGGAAGTGCCGGTGCGGCGCAATCGATAGCCGATCACCTCGTAGACCGTGAAACTCTCGGCACCGGAGGGCTTCGCAGCAATCCAAGTGTGAACGCCAAAGTAGCCGCGCCAACCGACCGCACGCGCAGCGTAAACCTGAACGACTGCCTCCCGTGTCGCGGCCGGATCGGGCGCCAAGCCCGCGGGCTCTCGCGAGGCCGTACGCCAATCGCGAGCGGAAAGCTGGTCCGAGAAGCCCAGATAGCTCGATGCCAGCAGCAAGTAAGCCGCAAACCACAGTACTGAAGTCTTCGCCTTTTTGAGCATGGTCAGAAATATGCCGGATGTGTCTCGTTCAAGCCAACTGGTAAGCTCGGAAGCACAAGCGGGTCGCAGCAGGAAGCGGGTCGTGATTCGTGATTCGCGGGTACTAGGAGGTAGAGGGTCGGCGTGGCAGCTTAGGCGCGAACAAGGATCCTGGTCTTTCTACCCGCGAGTCACGAATCACGAGTCACTTCTTCGACTACCCGCGAGTCACTAGCGCCGACGTCACTACCCTCACCCTATCGACCTATGATCCTCACCCTTGCAAGTCGCGGAGCACGTCTCGTCGCAGCGCTCGCACTGCTCGGCGCAGCGTTGAGCGCCGATAGCAGCTCGCAGCCGGAAATGGCATCGCCTGCTCCCGGCAATGCCGAATTTCAATTCGTGCGCCTCGCGTACACGAGCAGCGGTTTGCAATTCGGCTTCGGCGGTAGCGAGCGGTGGCTTACGGATTGGCCTGACGCCGAGCGCTATCTACTCAGTGGCGTCAGGCGCCTGACGCGCATCGATACTGCCCAGGACGGAACCTATCTCAAGATCATGGATGACCGCCTTTTCGACTATCCCTGGCTGTATGCGGTCGAAGTCGGCGGATGGTCTCTGAGCGAAATGGAAGCCGCACGCTTGCGCGATTATCTTTTGCGCGGCGGCTTTCTCATGGTCGATGACTTTCACGGCAGCCTTGAGTGGGCTGGCTTCGTCGAAGTCATGCGTCGGGTATTCCCGGATCGAACGATCGTAGATGTCCCCACCGACGACCCCATCTTTCATGTCGCATACGATCTCAACGAGCGCACTCAGATTCCGGGTATCCAATTCGTCTACAGCGGCGTGCCGTATGAACGCGATGGCTTCGAGCCACACTGGCGCGGCATCTATGATGACGAGGGCCGCTTGATGGTCATGATCAACTTCAACATGGACCTCGGCGATGCCTGGGAACACGCCGATGTTCCCGAATACGCCCTGCAGTACACGACGCGAGCGTATCAGTACGCGATCAATTACATTCTGTATGCGATGACGCACTGATCGCCGCGACAGCGGCGATCAGTCTGTAGTCTACAGCCCCTGGTCCGCAGGCCGGAACGACAGCCCATTAGCTGATGCACAGTTACTGGCCGCGACAGCACTCCGATGATTCCGGCTACAGACTGCGGACCACGGACTGTGGACTCCCTCACCGTGACTGCAAGCTTTACGCATGAACGCCCCGCTCACCTGGCATCTTTCCTCCTTCGATTCACTCACGCCATCGCAGCTCTATGCGATTCTGGCCATACGATCAGCTGTCTTCGTCGTCGAGCAGAATTGTGCGTATCAGGATATGGATGGCACGGATGCGCAATCCATGCATTTGATTGCCTGGAATGAACAGCGTGTCGCGGCGTATTTGCGAATCGTTCCACCGAGCGTGAAGTTTGCCGAGCCTTCGATCGGCCGCGTGTTGACTGCACTTGAATATCGACGCACAGGTCTGGGCCGAGAGCTGATGCGGCGCGGAGTAGAACATTTGGAAGTGCTATATCCGCATCAGGTCTCGCGGATCGGTGCTCAGGCGCACCTGCAGAACTTTTATGCCGAGTTCGGCTTCAGGACGGACTCAGATATCTATCTCGAGGATGGGATTCCGCATGTGGAGATGGTGCGAAGACGTGTGAACGTGTAGAGGTGTAGACGTGTGCAAGACTCCCTAACTCTGACCCTACACACTACACACTACACCTTACACGCGCATCAGCGCCCAACATCCATCGGCCCTAACCACGTCGGACCCACGACGCTATGATAGAAAATATCTTCGCGAGTTGAGCCGTCTGTGGGAGAGACGGAGTCACGCAGCAGAATGCCCAGTCCTTCGTAGCCGCCATTCCAGCGACGCGAGCTTTGCCTGCCGCCGCAATCGGCGAGATCCACATTCACCTGGATCATGTTGCGCGACGAATTGGGAATCGATACCGAGCCGCTGAAAACGCAACCGTTCGAATGAGAGCCGCTGAGCGCTCCATTCGCATCGATAGTCAAAGTGAGCGTCGAAGCAGGATCGAAACTTGGATTCGTCGCTCGCGTGTAGACGCCAGCAAGTGATTCCAGAGTCAGGGGCTGTGCGTAGGCATCGTCAGGCGCGAGATCGAAGTCGTACTCGCGTCCTCGGAACTCGAATGTGCCGCGCAGTGAACCAGCAGAGGCATCCACTTCGATTCTCGCATCGGATTCGCGCATGTCCAGGTACCGACGCCCTCGGACCTCACCATTGATTCGCGATTCGCAGCACAGGTTGCCATGCAAGACGAATTGCGGCTCCTCGTCGTCCTCGAGCACCAACAACTGCCACTCGCCAGATAGATCGACGAGCGCAACGCCCTCGCGTTCGTTGCCGGATCGTTGATCGACTACCCGACCCTTCCAAAAGCCCGCGAGCGGTGTGCCTTCAGGCTCGGGTTCAGGTTCGGGTGGTGGTGGTGCCGGAGGCGGCGGCTCTGGCGGTGGAGTTGGTTCGGGAGGCGGCTCTGCGGGCTCAGGCGTTGGAGGTGGCTCAGGCGTTGGTGTTGGCGTCGATGGCGGAGGCGAGTTTCCGGCTGGCACTTCAGCGACACTGCCGCGACCATTCGAACAGGCACTCATCAGTCCCGCAAGCGCGAGCACTGCGAGCAGGTGATGACTGCGCACTGACATAGCTTCCCCGATGACGATCACGCGCTTCAGCGCGCGTCGGAGGTAAAACTACAGAGGATGGGGGAAGTTCCGCGCTGTGCGCCTGCGGCGCAGTGACGAGGTGACGGGTGACGGGTGACGAGCAAGAAGCAACCGCGACGCGTACACGCTTTGTTATGCGAGCGTCCGTGAGCCGCTTAGCTCCTCATATCTATTCTTGCCCGTCACCCGCCACCCGTCACTTCGGCTCTTATCTGAAGCGCCAATACACACTCGCCAACACATCATAAGTATTGAGTGTTCGCACGGCCGGTGTGCAATTCGCGCCCGCTGCGTCGCACTGCACGGATTCGAACTCGATCTCCGAGTTGTCCATCGCGACCTCGATCGTGAGGCGCTGGAAATCCAAGCCGGCAGCGACCAGCAAGCCTGGATTAGAACCGGTCTCGTAGTCACCACTGGCGAAGTGGTGAACGACGCCCGCACGTATAAAAGGTGAAATATCCGCGTCCCGCGCGAAGTTGTAGCCGATGGTCGCCGCGAGCGGCAGCTCCGAGTGGCTGACATCGCCACCGATGAAAAACGTCGGTCCCAGCGTGACGTCGACACGCATGCCAGACGTCCAGTCGTAGGTCACACCGCCGGCGATTCCCAAAGGCACTTTCAGGTCGACGTCCGCTTCCAGGCCGCTCGCGCGCAGATTTTCTTCGTGAAGGTCGGTGACATCGCTCAGTCCGGTGGCATAAGCCACTCCGACCCGCCATTCCAGGGCGCGCCACTCGAACGCATGCGCACCGCCGCACCAAACCAGGGTCACTACCGCCAGCCAGATTTTCATGTAAGAACTCTCTATTAGGTACACGAATACCTGTGAGAGAGGTAGGAAGTTCCACGATAGGGCGATTTTCGCCGCGAGCGGCGAAAATCGAGTGACAGGGTAACGAAGTCGGAAGGTAAGCAAGAGGAGTCCGCTCTGACGTCGTCACTCCGTCACCTCGTCACTTCGTCACTCGAAATACCTGCGGTATTTCGCAGGCATCGCATCGATGCTGCGGATCATCACATCTTTATAGAACACTTCCGCGGCTTCGCTTTGGATCTGGATTTTTCCGCGTTCCAGGTCGACTAGCTTGCCGTCTTTGGGATGGCGAGAATTTTGTAACGCCATTACGACCCCGCCGTTCGCGATGTGCAGGCAGTCGGCTCCATAACAAAGGAGCTCGACTTCGTTCCACGCATTCGGGATTTCGCGGTCCTCGCCTCGTCGGCAATGATTCGCAACGGCCTCGTTGTTCGCAGGATCGGCCGCGAAGTGCAAGAGAGGTGCTTCGGCAGAATATTCGTAGAGCTCCGATCCGGACCGCTTGTGCGCTCGAATGTCTATCTGCGCGCCGGCGATGGTCCAGTAATCACCGATGCCCCCTTCGATGATCTGGAGCTCTTGCGCCTCCATCCATGAATGCCAGTAGTCGACGCCGAATTCTCCGACGCTGTGATAGAGAATGCCGGAATCCTTGAGCTCAGCAAGCCGCGGCTCCCACTTCTTCTCGCCCCATTTGAATTTGGCTTTGAAGTGATAGTTCGCAAACTCCTGCTTGGTCGCTGCCGCACCGTAGATCTCGCCCGTGATCTTCAGGATTGGCTGACCATTCTCCTCGATCATCGAGAATACTTTCTTCGTGTCCTTGTTCAGGCCGATCGGCTTCAGACCTTTGGGCGCCGTCTTTTGAATGACGCTCATGATCACATCGCCGGGATAGCTCAAATAGACGTCCCACTGGCTGAAATCCTTGTCGAGCAGATTAATCCATCCACCTTCGGTGGACTTTGCCGGCTCGGCGGAGGCAGCCATCGGAACGACTAAGCAAGAAATGAAGAGAAGTTGTCTCATGCGCGCTTTAAAACCTTTTTACATTCGTCACAGAACCACAACGTAGCAACGAGAATGCCAGAGTTGGGACGGCTCGTCGCCTGTGCGGCGTAAAGCAGAGCGGGACGTGACCCGACGTTCGCCAGAAAATTTGGAGCGGCGAATAACGCGGAAATTCCTGCTGTTTCAGTTCGCCCTGAGCCCAGCGGAAGGATTCCGACGAGTTTTTGCGAAACCTCAGGATCGTGACTAGCGCGTCGCGGGTAGTAAGAAGAAAACGAAGAGGCTGCCTTCCTCCGACTACCCGCTAGTCACGAATCACGAATCGCTATATCTTCACCGCCTTGCCGGTGCGTGCAGATTCATAGATCGCGGTCAGGATCTTCACATCCTGCATGCCTTCTTCGCCGGAGACTCTCGTAGGCTTGTTCTCCAGAATGCATCGCGCGAAGTCGTCGAGCTCGGTCGCGAATTGATCGACCTGCGGGAAATCAAGCGGCTTGCCGTCGCTTCGATGACCCTTCAAGCCACCATAATTAAATGCCGGCTCCATCCCGAACGAGCCGCGATCGGTCTGCACGTTGAATCGGCTCATGAGCGCAGTGTTGAAGCTCGCACCACAATAGGCGACCACGCCGCTTGGAAAGGTCGACGTCCATGTCATGGTTTCGTCAACCTCGGCAAACTTCTTGGCATCGGTCTTGCTCTCGAGTGCGGTGACCATAACCGGCTCTTCGCCGGTGATATAGCGCGTTGCTTGCAAGAGATAGATGCCGACATCCATGAGCGCACCGCCGCCGGATAGCGAGTGCTTCAAGCGCCATTGGTTCGGGTCTCCGACGGAAATACCGAATCCGCCTTCGATCATCTTGATGTTCCCCAGCTCCTTCTCTCGGGCGATGCGGATGCATTCGAGATGATGGGGTTCAGTTTGGCAACGGTAGGCGACGCCCAGCAAGCGATCGGCTTTCTTGCACGCGTCGATCATCTTTTGGCAGCGCTCGACGGTAATCTCCATCGGCTTTTCGCAAAAGACATGCTTGCCCGCTTTCGCCGCCGCAACCGAGTGATCCAAATGCAAAGCGTTCGGAGTGACGACATACACGATGTCGATGTCTGGGTTGTCGATCATTTTCTCGATCGTGTCGTACGTGTACACGTTGCGATCGGGAATGTTGTACTTCGTCTGCCACTGTTTCGATTTCTGGCGATCTGAGGATACGACGCCTACGAGCTCGCAGTGCCGCGTTTTCTGGAGCGCCGGAGCGATCTGATTCGTGCTCAACCCGCCGAGGCCACACAAGGCAACGCCGAGTTTTTTCTTCGGTGTTTGCGCAAGCGCGCCCGCCCCGGCAAGAGGCGCTGCCGCGGCGATCATTGCAGTTTGCATAAGAAACCTTCGTCGTTGTTCATCGTGCATAAGGAGGCCTTCGGCCGTTGAGGGTTGACAGTTGACGGTTGACAGCCGGATGTCGGCTAAGCCGTGGCAGATCTATTCCAGATGCGAACGGTCGATGTTTTTGCGCTTGCCGTCAACTGCCACGGTCCACCGTCAACGTTTCTTTTTGTCTGGCCGCTAACCGGCGACCTTGCTCTTCTCTGGCCGTCAACTGTCAACGGTCGACCGTCAACCCATCTTCACGTAGCAATGCGGATGCGCTCCACAGCACAGGCGCCTGGCCATGGAAATCGCCCACGGCGCGAGGACGGTCCAGATAATACTGCAAATCGTTCTTCGTTCCGGTCCCGACGCATACCTCGCGAACATCGCCCTTCGCATCGATCTGCTGCACAAGGGCAAGCCACGCTTTGCGCGCCGCTGGACCGTAGATCGAAGAATCGAGCCACCCTTCTTGGACACCAGTTATGAATGCAAACGCAAACATGCCTGTCGATGAGCTCTCGAGCCAAGCTGCCGGACGATCGATGAGCTGGCGCCACATTCCGCTGTCGCTTTGGTATTTCAGAAGCGTCGTCATCATTTGGCGGTAGGCAGCCAGAATCCTCGGCCTATGAACATGAGACTGAGGTAGCGAGCGCAGCAACTCGGTCATGCCGGCGGCCATCCAGCCATTGCCGCGCCCCCAATAGAACGGTGCATCCGGCGCATGAAAGAACAAGCCATTGGGCTGCTGCAGACGATCTAGATAGGCAATCATCTCGTTCGCGGTTCGATCGATGTATTTCAGATCGGCTGTTGCACGGAACGCTTGCGCTTGCAGCAGCGTGATCATGTACATGTCATCGATCCAAAATCGCGTCTGATTCGTGAGACCGCTGCGATCGGGTCGATCCCACTGGCCGTCGGCAAAGGCGAGCCCGAGTGTGCGGTGACTAGCATTGGCCGTTTGGATGTAAATCTCCAACGGCAGCGCGCCGAAGACGCTGTGATCGACGTGATTAATCGGCGGAACGAGCGATTCCTTCGTCGAGAACAACGGCTCGAACCGAGCGACGAGCCGCTGTGTATTCTCGGACGCCTTCGCGAGCTGTGAATACGTCAATGCCCCGTACCAAGTTGCGACCTCGGCATAGTGCAAGGTGCCGTAGTCGGTCCACAGCATGTGCTCGCGAGAACTCAAAAACCGTTCAGTGACCTTGCGACCCACTTCTGTAGGCGAGGCGCCGGCCGGCCAACGCTCGAAGTACTGGTGCGATTCAGCTAACGCGCTCGAACACACGGCGATGAGACTCACCCATCCTACCGCTGCGTATCGTTTCGTGAGTTCCTTCAAGGCGTGAGCTCCAACATCACGACCGACTTCGACGGCAACTCGACCACGATCCTTTGGCCACTACGTCGGATCGACCTGAACTCAGTCGGGCGAACCGTGTTTGGTTGTTCGAACGTGTTCATGGAGTTCATCGCGCTTCCAGTGAGTACCTGTCCAGTCACACGCGTCGCTTTGGTCCCTTGAAGATTGATGGTGAGCTCAGCGGCCCGATTAGGATCCAAGTTGACCAGCGACACGTGCAGCACGCCATTCGCATCCTTGGACGCCGACGCATTCAGCGAAGGCACGGATGCTGACCCGAATCGATACGCCGGTGCATCGAGCTCCACTGGAATCGACGTCGCGCCTTGATGAACCTTATACATGTCGAATACGTGATAGGTCGGCGTGAGCAGCATCTTCTCCTGATCGGTCAATATCACCGCCTGCAATACGTTTACGACTTGCGCGATGTTGGCCATGCGCACGCGATCGCTATGGATGTTGAATAGATTCAGATTGATGCCTGCGACGACAGCATCGCGTACCGTGCTCTGCTGGTACAGCGCGCCTTGATCCTTGCCCGGTTCGGCGTCGTACCACGTGCCCCATTCAGCGACCATCAACCCAATCTTCTTATCCGGGTCATGCTTGTCCATGATCGCGGAGTGCTTGCTGAGATAATCGTCCATACGCAATGTGCGCTCGAGCGTCGAGTGCCATTGGTCTTGGCCGAACTGCGTCGCAGAGCCCTTCACCTTCCAGTCGCTGGTAGGCAAGGTATAGAAGTGCAAAGACATGCCTTCCATGTGCTTGGTGGCCTGCCCCATCAGCGCTTCGCTCCAATCGTAGCGATCATCGTGCGGACCGGAAGCAATCCTCTGTAGCTTGGTTTCGCTCGCGTGATCCTTCACGAAGGTTGCGAACTTGCGGTACTCATCGACATAGTTTTCGGGCCGCATGTTGCCGCCACAGCCCCACATCTCGTTGCCGATGCCGATATACGTCACCTTCCAAGGCTTGTCTCGGCCGTGCTGCCGCCGCAAGTCGGCGAGCGTGGACTGCGAATCCGAGGTCATGTACTCGATCCAGTCCATCATCTCTTGAGTCGTGCCAGTACCGACGTTTACGTTGATGTACGCATCTGCGCCCAGCAGCTCCACGAGATCCATGAACTCGTGCGTGCCGAACGCGTTAGTGTCGACGCCTCCCCAGCTTGCATTGACCCTTTTCGGTCGGCTCTCTCGAGCTCCGATACCGTCGCGCCAGTGGTACTCATCTGCGAAGCAGCCGCCAGGCCAGCGAAGTACCGGCACCTTCAGATGCTTCAGCGCGGCGAGCACATCGTTGCGGATACCGCGGGTATTCGGAATCGCGGAGTCTTCTCCCACCCAGATGCCGTCATAGATGAGCCGGCCGAGATGCTCCGCGAAGTGTCCATAGATGTGAGGATTGATGGTGCTCTTCGGCTGATCGGCACGAATCGTCAGCTGCGCAATGCGCGTGTCCTGCGCTGTCGCTGTCGCAGACAGCGTCGCTGTGACAAGGACAACGCTGACGCGGAGCAACGACGTGCGCATCCGCGAGTGCTGGAAACTTACTTTTCGAGCAAGATCGATTAACTTCACTTGGACACCTTTCGTTCTTCGAAAATTACATTGCGCGTTGCGTTTTCTTATTGCAGCGCACGTGATGGTACTTGGAGCCACGACCGCAGCGTGCATCGCGACTGTCAAGATACTTGACCTTCGCTACAGAAAAAATGAATCGGCGGATTCATCTTTTCACATGTGTCCAGATTCAAGCCCGTATTTGCGACGCACCGCACTGTTGCCGTTGACTAGTCATGCGTGGAGCATTAGCTTTCCGCTCTTACGTACAGGGCGGCGGCACGAGATGCCGATCGGCAGCAAGACAGGGATGATCGATGCGTTGCTAAGGACGAGAACGCATTGTTTCGAGATTCCAATCTTCAGCCTCCAAGAGTCGGCAAATATCTCACGCGTGGCGGAACGGATCCTGTCCGTCGTGCGTCTTTGCGCTCATCGCGCAATCGATCAGATAAGCAGGGGGGATCCTCATCGAGCCTTAGAAGCAGGGAGAGTCCCGTGAAGAAGTTGAGACAGTCCTAATCGATCGCAAGTTTGAGTTTAACTTTCAGTCCGATTCAAGAGTTTGCGCAAGCGAACGGTGGAACACGGACCATAACGGCAGTAGTCACTGCCAATCAGAGTTTAGGGGATAGATCCATGAAAATTTCCGCAAGAGCGCTCTTGAGCGCATCCTTGCTCGCGGCTGTGCCATTGGCGGCATTCGCACAGACCGAGCCTGTGATAGTCGAGGCCGAAAGCGGCACGCTGGGTCCGAGCGTCACGACGGGCACATTGGGCGATGCCACCTATGTGACCGCGGCTGTTAACGTCACGACGGGTCCCACCGGCGCGACGGATCCACGCGTTTCGTCGTATCAAATTACATTTCCGGCCGCAGGCGACTATGAGCTGTATGCGCGCATGCGCGTCGGCCCTGGGGGCGGCGACGACGACAGTTGGTACTTCGGCAATGGTTTCGGCGTTACGAACAATTGGCCTCTGTACAACACTTCCGGCGGCGGCTTTACGGATCCGACGGCGACCGTGCTGCCTGACGGCCCCGCTGGCACGCAAGTCTTCAAGTGGGTGCGATTGACCGCGCTGCCGAATCGAGGCGGCGGTCTCGGGCCCAATGCGTGGACAGTGCCCGAAGGCGCACTGACGCAGACATTCTATTGGTCCACGCGCGAAGACGGCATGTTCATGGACAAGTTCGCGTTCGGGCGCGCCGGTAATTGTTATACCGTCGCCGACTTGGATGCCGGCAGCGCCGCAACGGGCACATGCCCCCCACCACCACCGCCACCGCCACCGCCGTATGAACATTCTGGCCCGCCGATGGCGACCGGCAAAGACAAGTTCCTCGGCAGCGCACACTCCCCAGGGGAAGCCAGCCTCCAGTTCGATCGCTACTTCAACAAAGTAACGCCGGAGAACGGCGGCAAGTGGGCTTCCATCGAATCCACTCGCAACACCTACAACTGGGCTGCCGCCGACGAGGCCTACAATCTCGCGGAAACAAATGGCTGGCCGTTCCATTGGCACGTGCTGGTGTGGGGTAATCAGCAACCGACTTGGATCGAGTCGCTGCCGCCCGAGGAGCAGCTCGCCGAAATCAAAGAGCTTTGGGGTCTCATTGCTCAACGCTATCCCGGTATCGATTTCGTCGAGGTCGTGAACGAGCCGCTGCATGATCCGCCGTTCGGTGCGGGCAATGGCAACTACGGCGACGCGCTGGGCGGCCGAGGCACGGCAGGCACCCCTGAAGAGTGGACCTGGATCGTGAACGCCTTCAAATTGGCGCGCGAGATCTTCCCGCCCACCGCTAAATTGATGCTCAACGACTACAGCATCACGAATGATGGCAATGCGACCACTCGCTACCTCGGGATCATCGAGCTGCTGAAGGCCCAAAACTTGATCGACATCGTGGGCGATCAGGCACACGGCTTCTCGACGACCGAGGCAGCACCGATGCCCAACCATCGTGCGAACCTTGATCGCCTTGCCGCGGCAGGCCTGCCGATCCACATCACGGAGTTGGACATCCCCGGTACCGAAGACGAAGTGCAACTAGCCAACTATCAGCGCATCTTCCCTGTGTTCTGGGAACATCCCGCTGTCGAAGGTGTGACGCTGTGGGGATATCATCAGAATACCCACTGGCGTCGTACGTCTGGCGACTGGCTGATGTGGGGAGGCGCTTCTGCAGGCGCCCAACGTCCTGCACTGACTTGGCTGGTCTCGTATGTGTCCAACAACGAACCTGTCATCCAAGCACAGGAATTCGACGTTGCTGAAAATTCGGCTGATGGCACGGCGGTCGGAACGGTTGTTGCGACCGATGTCGACGCTGGCCAGACGCTGTCGGCTTGGCAGATCGAGAGCGGAAGCGGTGTTCCCGTGTTCGCAATCGATGCTGATACCGGTGCGATCACCGTGGTCGACGGTGCGGCACTCGATTTCGAAACGACGACCTCTTACACCTTGGACGTTTCTGTCTACGATGGTTTCCGCCGCAGTGAAGCTCAGAGCGTGACGATCAACGTTACGAACCTGAACGACAACAAGCCGGTCGTGAGCTCAGGGCAGAGACTCCCCGTCGACGGCGGCAGCCGTAACGTGCTGGGTGAAGCGCAAGCGACCGATGCCGACGACACGAATGAGCCGGGGTTCACCGACTTCCAAAACTGGCGCATCGTGGGCGGCACAGGCAAGAACTTGTTCGCGATCGGTTCAGGCAACGGCGTGATTCGCGCCTCGCGTCCGCTCTCGATCAACTTCAACAAGTCCAGTTACACACTGATCGTGACAACCAGCGATGGTGCAAGCACGAGTGCTCAGCAAACGATCACCGTAACCATTCCAAATCGGATCCGTACTTGCTTGTACGGTGCGGACGTGCAGTCACCGAAGAGCCTGACCAAGCTGATCCTAGCTTTGGGCGGCACGCTCGGAACCTGCAGAGCGCCTCGGTAATGAACGACTAGAAACAAGAACAAAAGTCGACGAGAGAAGAGCTAAGGGCCGACGCGAGTCGGCCCTTTTTTTATTGTCAAGCGCGTGATGAGGTGATGACGACACAAAGGAGAAAGCACGCCTTTTGGTAGTGACCGTCTAAGGACGTCATTACAAACGTGATGAACGATAGGTCGACAAGGTGATCGCGTGACGATCAGCAAAATTAGGATCTTCTCCTCACCTGCCCTCATCACCTCATCACTTCACTCTCAAGATGTCTTCCCATCACCTGGCGCTGGAACGCGAGTCACGACCAGCGACTCGGGGCGTCTCGTGCTGCGATCGGTGAAGCCCATCGAGGGCTCCGCTTCTTGCACCGTGGTTTTGTGCCGCCTAGCTTTCATCCTGCGTGCGAGGCCGTAGATATAGGTGTAGAGAACAGGGACGATGAGAAGCGTCAGGAGTGACGAAGTAATCACCCCGCCGATCACGGCACGGCCCATTGGTGCGAGCAGCTCGCCACCGCTGCCGGCGCCGATCGACATCGGCAACATACCGAAGATCATCGCCATCGTTGTCATGAGGATGGGGCGCAAGCGCACTTGACCGGCTTCCAAAATCGCATCATGAAGTGAGCGACCTTCACGCAAACCGTGATTCGTGAAGTCCACCAGCAAGATCGCATTCTTCGTGACCAGACCCATCAACATGATGAAGCCGATGATCGAGAAGATGTTGAGCGTCGTGCCTGTTACGAGCAGCGCAAGCAACACGCCGATCAACGACAACGGGAGTGAGGCCATGATCGCGATTGGTTGCACGAAACTGCCGAACTGCGAGGCCAATACGAAGTAGATGAAAATGACAGCGAGCGCTAGGGCGGCGAGCGCTGCGCTGCCGAGCTCCGACATTTCCTGCTGTTCGCCGCCTACCTCCATTCGATAGCCTTGCGGTAACTCCATGGCGCGAGCGATCTTTTCGGCATCCGAGCCCACATCGCCTGTCGGTCGGCCTTCCGAGTTCGCGTAGATGGAAACACGGCGTTGCAGGTTCAAACGTTTGATCTGCTCGGGCGTCGTCGTCGGCACTAGATCCGCGACCTGCCGCAAAGGTACCAGCTTCGCGTTGCCATTCTCATCAACCCGAGTGCTGCTGATGTATAGATCGCCCAGATCGGCCGTGATCTCACGCTGCTGCTTCGGCAATTGCACGATGACTTGGTAATCCTGGCCGTCAGGGCCCAGCCAAGTGCTGATCTCATCGCCGGCAATTAACGGCCGCAACGCATTGCCGATGCGGCTCGTCGTAAGACCTAAGTCGCTCGCCATTTCGTTGTTGATTCGAACTGCGATCGTCGGAGTCGCGCCCTTTTCACTGCTCTGTAGATCGGCGATGCCAGGCACTTTCGACAAGCGAGACATCAGCTCTTGCGACAACTCAGTGAGCTTCGTGTTGTCGGGACCCAGGACCGAGATGAAGATCGGCAAGTTACCGATGGTCACTTTCATTCCGGCCATGCGATTGATGCGATCGCGAATTTCCTTTTCGATCTCTTTCTTGGAGGGACGAGGCTTCTCTTCTAAATCGGTGAGCCGCAACAACACTTGAGCGTAGTTGCGTCCTTCCTCCGTGCCGATCGTCGTCACGATCGTCTCGATTCCAGGGATTTCGCGGAATCCGGCTTCGACGTCGCGCACCTTCGCGTCGGTGTACTGCAAGCTCGAGCCGATCGGCGTGTTCATGCGCATGAAGATGATGCCGTCATCGCCTTCGGGCACGAACTCCACGCCGATTGCCGGCACGAGTAAGAAGCTGCCAAAGAAGGTGAAAGCCGCGAGTACCAGAAGCATCGATCGCGGACTCAAGCTCGCCCAGCGCGGCAAAGGTCTCGTTTGTGCGGCAGGTCGGCTGCGCGCGATTTTCGCGAGTCCAGGTATTCCATACCGCCGCCCACTTAGCGCCCATCTGAGCATCACGTCATACAAACGGTGCGCAGCCTCGATAGCTGATTCGACTTTCTCCATGATTCGGCCCAACCAAGGCGCGCGACGTAAGCGGCCCTCGGGTGGATCCGGCCAAATGGATGACAGCATCGGGTCCAAGGTGAAGCTCACGAAGAGCGAAACCGCAACGGCAACGGCAACCGTGATACCGAACTGCAGGAAGAAACGTCCGATTGCACCGCTCATGAAGGCAACGGGCACGAACACAGCGAGGATCGCGAATGTGGTGGCCATCACGGCCAATCCGATCTCTTGAGTGCCTTCGAGTGCGGCTTCGCGATGCCCTTTGCCCATCGCGGCATGTCGTACGATGTTCTCGCGCACTACGATCGCATCGTCGATCAACAAGCCAATACACAACGACAGCGCCATCAGCGTCATGAAGTTCAACGTGAAGCCGAAGAAGTGCAGCGCGATGAACGTCGCAATGACCGAGATCGGCAGCGTCAATGCCGTGATCACGGTGGAACGCCAGGAGTGCAAGAAGAGAAATACGATCAGGACGGTGAGCAACGCGCCTTCCATGATGGTGCTCTTCACGCGATCGAGCGAACCTTCGACCCACGTTGCGTTCGACCAAACCGTCGAGATCTCGATGTCCTCAGGCAGCTGCTCTTTCAGCTCCTTTACAGCTTCATCGACGCCTTTGCCGACCTCTACGACGTTCGCCTGCTGAATACGATAGATGTAAATGGAAACCGAAGACTTGCCGTCGGTGCGCGAGATCGAGGTCTGCTCCGCTTCGCCGTCGACGACTTGTGCGACCTGGTGTAGATAAACCGGCGCGCCGCCCTGATTTGCAACGATGATGCGCTCGAAGCCGCGCGGATCCTTGATCTTGCCTTCGACGCGTACTAGTTGGTCGCTTGCGCCGTGCGTGATGATGCCGGCAGGAAGGTCCTGATTTGCCGCTTGAATCGCGGCAATCACCTGATCCACACCGACCCGATAACTCTGCATTGCTTCGGGGCGCAGGAAGATTTGTACCTGGCGTTCGACGGAGCCGCCGGTCCAGATGTGTCCAACGCCCGGCACGTTTTCCAACCGTTTGACGACTTGCTGCTCGACGAGCGTCGAGACTTCGCGCAGGCTTCGCGAGCCGGAATAAACGGCGAGAGAAACGACGGGATCTTGGCTGCCATCGGTGCTTGCCCGCGTAATGTATGGGTCACGCACCTCGCGAGGCATGGATGGTTTGACTTGAGCGACGCGGTCGCGAATCTCCTGAGTGGACGTCGCGATGTCGACATCGAGCTCGAACTTCACTTGGATGTTTGCGGATCCTTCGCGGGCGGTCGCATAGATATCCTTCACGCCATTGACCGAGTTGACGACGTTCTCGATCGGCTTGATGACGTCGTTCTCGATTGCTTCGGGAGATGCACCCGGATAAGCAACGTTGATGTACACCTCAGGCGCATTTACCTCGGGCATCTGCTCGACCGGAAGCAGTCGATACGAGAATAGGCCGAGCACGACCAACGCGAGCATGACCATGGTCGCGAAGACCGGTTGATTAATGCTGGTGCGAGTGATCCACATATGAGAAATCCTGGTCCGCGGTCTGCGGCTAGCGGTCTGCGGCAAGAATCAGGAGGCGTGATACGTCCGGCGTATGTTCCCGCTCGGCATGCAAAACTTAAGGAGGCGGTGACGAGAGACCGGCGTAACCTTGCCTAACGGCTTCCTTCCGCGTCTACGACTTTCGCTTCGGAGCCAGGTTTGCGATCGCCGATGTCGGCCACGATGACTCGCTCACCGGCACTCAGGCCGCTGCGCACTTCGGCGAAACCTTCACCTTCGACCTGCATACCGAGCGCGACCGGTTTGCGTGCGATCTTTCCGTCTTGCAATGTGTATACAAACGGCGCTCCCGCCTCGTACCGCAATGCGCGCTGCGGCACCGAGAGTACAGGCTCGGTGAAAGTGAGCTGCAAAGAGCCTTGCGCGAACATTCCACCTTTCAGCGCACGATCTTCGTTCGCTACCGCCACATAGACGCTAATGGCTCGCGAGCCATCTTCGGCGATCGGATTGATGCGCTGAACCTTGCCTTCGAACACTCGATCGCCGAAGCCGCCGACGCGAAACTTCGCGACCTGGCCTACTTCGACAGAGGGAATCTCCACCGCCGGCACGGCAGCACTCAATAACATCTGGCGCAGATCAACGAGCGTTACGATCGAGGTATCCGGCGATACTTTTTCGCCCGGCTCTACCAAACGCCGTGAAATCGTGCCGTCGAACGGTGCGCGTACGACCGCGTCTTCCAAGCTGATCTTTGCCAACCGCGCTTGCGCCTCGGCGAGCTTCAGGCTGGCAACGCTGCCTGCATATGCGCTCTCGGTCGTCTCATAGGTGTTCTGAGAGATGTACTTCTGCTCGAGCAACGTACGATTCTTGTCTCGGTTGAGTGTCGCAAGCTCGAGATCGGCACGCGCCTTATCGACCGCTGCAAGCTCTCGTTCGTATTGGGCTTGGAGATTGCGTGTGTCGATGCGGGCGATCACCGCGCCTGCCTTAACATCTTGTCCCTCGCGCACGGTGACGGCTTCGACCTCACCGCTCACCTTCGCTTTCACTGTGGCTTGCACAACGGGTGCAATCGAACCGGAAAGCGGCAGCACGCGCGTGAGCACGCGTGGTTCAGCTCGCGCGACGTCCACTGCCGCGAGCTCTAAAGGAGCGACCGGCGTTTGCGTCCCATCCGCGGCCGCCGGCGCCGGATCGCGCATCACAGCCCAAACGACTCCCGCGACGATCAACGCCGCGATGGCAACGAGAATGATCTTGAGGCGTTGACCGCGGTCAGCAGGGCGCGACTGTGTATACATGTCAATATCGCCGCTGCGACCTGGGAATGCCGCAATGCGCCCGGACGAATCGCGTTCTTCCATAGACTCTCCACTCCGTGGCTCCGAAGTGTCCATGACTGATTGTTGCTGCCTTGCCTGAGTGTTCACAACGACTCCATCGCTCTCGCCGCACCGCGCAGCACTGGATAGTTAAGGTTCTACGACTTTTTAGACGCGTCCAATCGGCCGTGACGCGCCCTGCCCCTCTATGACTACGCTACGCGGAAAAAGGTTACGGCAGTCGCCGAAGAAATTTTACGCCAGTAGTCAAGTCGATGGAGTGGGATATTCCATGAACCTGCAGATAACGAGGACAATAACCACCTACAACGAGAATTTCCGCTTTGCGGGCGTCGCGGCCTGTCTCGAGCGCGCTGCCGGCCCATCTGTAACTTTTCGAAATCTGCGGTGTTAAGCGACTAAAGCCCCTCAAGACAGTGAAAAGCTCGACGATCCGCCAACGCCAGGACGACTTCGCAAGCTTCATGCGTGCCCATCAGAATCTCGTGTTCTCCAGCGCCGTGCGCATAACCGGCAATGCGGCACAGGCGGAGGACATTGCGCAGGAGGTCTTCATCAAGGCCTACGAACATTTCGATAATCTGCGTACTAGCGAAACCGCGGGTGGCTGGCTGCGAACCGTGGCCAGAAACTTGAGCCTCAACTATGCCACGCGCCATCGCCGCCGGTGGCGGTTGTTCTCCGAGATGGCGACCGGAGAGGAAGACGAGGGAGGCGACTTTCAAGATGGCCTGCCATCACCGGAAGTGACCGCGGACGGAACCCTCGGAGCTCAGCGCAGCGTCCTTATCGAGGAAGCATTACGCAGCCTGCCTGAACATCAACGTCTGCCTCTGGTGCTCTATCATTTCGAAGAAATGCCTTATGAAGAGATCGCCGCACAGCTGAAGATCTCTTTGGCAAAAGTCAAAGTGGACATTCACCGTGGCCGCGCCGCGCTGGCTAAAGCGCTCGAGCGGATCGGCGTCACGGCCGACGAAGTGGCACAAGCATGACCGATCTCGATCAAGAAAAATCGCTCGAACGCTTTGTGGACCGCGTATTGCGCGAGCAGCCATTGCAATCGGCGCCCAGTAGCCTTGCGGCGCGCGTGCTCGCTGAGATCGAACAACGCGAAGCGCGTGCGTGGTGGCAGATGGGATTCCAAGCTTGGCCGCCTGCTGCGCGCATCGCGTTTTGGATCGCCTCGCTTGCACTCATCGCATTTGCAGTTGAAGCGCCCGAATGGATGTTGACAGCGGTCGATCTGGAAATGCCCATGAGCGTCAGCCGAGGATTGGCGCTGTGGCAAGCATTGATGACGATCGGCTCCTCGATTTCGAACAGCATTCCTGCGCAATGGACATACGCCGTTCTCGGCGTCATCGCGGTGATGTATGCGACTTGCTTCGGCGCCGGCGCCGCGGCTTACCGTGCCTTGCTGGATAACCGTCAGAGACTTGCTCGATGATCAGAACAAATTCAAAAGCAGTGTTCCTCGCCGCGATACTCATGTGGCCATCGCTCTTCGTAGCGCGACAGGGATGGACTCAGGAGGAGCCTGCTCCACCTGCGCAGACCGAAACGCAAGCACCAGAGGCAGCCGAGCCTTCGATCGAATTGGATGTTGAAATAGATCCAGGCGAGAGCACAAACACCGACGCCGACCCCACCGACAGCGACGACGAAGAACGCTCACATGTTCATCGCAATGCGATCGTGCGCTTCGGCGCGGATGCGCATCTGGCTGCCGATGAGTCGGCAGAAACGGTGGTGTCGATTTTCGGATCCTCCACCAGCGAAGGCGATGTTCGCGAAGGTGTCGTGTCGGTCTTCGGAGATACCAAGGTCACCGGGCCTGCCGGTGATGTTGTCTCGGTCTTCGGCGACACGTATGTGAACAGCCCTATACATGGCGATGTCGTTGCGGCATTCGGCAATCTAGAGCTCGGTCCTGAAGCGAAAATCTTCGGCGAAGCAGTAGCAGTGGGCGGCACGATCCGACGGCATCCTGATGCTACAGTCACGCGAGGGATCGAGGAGGTCAGCTTCGGCGGAGACTTCGTGCAGCTTCGCTGGCTGCGGCCATGGGTCGAGGAATGTTTACTTCTTGGCCGTCCACTTGCGCCGATCGCAGGTATCAACTGGGCTTGGTGGCTCGCGGGAGGCTTCCTCGCCTTTTACGTGCTGCTATCGCTCGCGTTCCGCCAGACCATCGATCGGTGTGTGCAAACGCTCGAATCTCACCCGGGGGAATCGACGTTGACCGCGCTCATCAGCGTATTTCTCGTTCCGGTCGTCTTCATTCTGCTGTGCATCACCGTCGTTGGGATCATCTTGGTACCGTTCTTCGGCCTCGCGCTGTTCATCGCGGGTCTGTTCGGTAAAACCGCCGTGCTTGCTGTAATCGGTCGGCGGATTACCGGCTTCTCGACGAGCGGGCCGTTTGGCCATGCCGCGTTTGCGGTGCTCGTCGGCGGCATCATTATTACCGCCCTGTATATGGTCCCGGTCGTGGGCTTTATCGTGTTCAACTTGCTGGGCGTTCTCGCGCTCGGCGTCATCATCTATACGATACTGCTTTCAGCGCGCGCTCGAAGAACGACCGAGCCCGCGCTTGCGACCGCTGGCGGCGTGCCGATTGAAACAGAGCCAACAGTGCAAGCATTCGGCACCAGCGGCACAACGACGAGCACTGAAGCGCGGCTCGCTCCGGACCTCGCGGTACCCGCCAACACCTTGCCCCGTGCCGAGTTCTTGATTCGGATGGGCGCTCTGCTGATCGACGCCATTCTAGTAGGCATCATCGCCAACATGATTCCCGGTTCCGGGGACATCTGGCTGCTCGCGCTTGCGATCTACGGTGCGCTGATGTGGAAACTGAAAGGCACCACTGTCGGCGGCATCATTTGTAATCTGCGCGTCGTACGCCTCGATGGACGAGAGATCGATTGGGCCACCTCGATCGTTCGCGCGCTGGGTTGCTTCCTGTCCTTGGCTGCCGTGCTGCTCGGGTTCATCTGGATCATCTTCGATCCCGAACGCCAAGCCTGGCACGACAAGATCGCAGGAACGGTCGTGGTAAGGGTGCCGAAGCCGGGATCGTTGGTGTGAGTGCGACGTGCGAGGATCGAGCGCGATGACTTTTTCTGGTGTCTCTGAGGTGAATTGCGCAAGCAGACTCTCACCCGCCGCGACGCTCGCGGCCTCTCCCTGAAGGGAGAGGCGAATGTTCTGGTTCCCTCCCCTGCTTGCGGGGGAGGGCTAGGGTGGGGGCCTCTAGACGCGCGCCGCAGGCCGCAAGCCTCGCGCCACTCACCTCAACCACTTCTCCAACACGATCGCGCTGTCCTGATCGATATCAGTGAAGCGAACAGCAACCCGGAAGCCATTCATTCCGCTCAACGAGCAGGACACAACGGTGCCCTTAGCGCGCAACTCGCGTGCGCAGCCCTCTACAAACAACGACATTTGCACCGCGCACGACTCCGCTTCCGGTAACTTGTTTGGAACGAACAGGCTGATGCCATTCAATGCAACGCGGTCGACTTCGACATCGACGACAGTGAATGTAGGCAAGCGCAGTTTGGCGCGGCTGCGCAGAGACTTCGCCCGGCGCACTCGCGGCGCTGTGTCTGAAACGACACTGGCTTCGGTTAGCATGACGGATCTCGTGTTGTTGGTGTTAGGACCGATGCACGAAGAGTGAGCGCATCCGTGCGCACTATTCCGTTACTCTCTCGTCGATCGCCACTCTTCCAGTTATACAGCGACGAATGAGCAGTAAGACCATCACGAGGCTTGAGGGTTAACTCCGTTTCTGTGAAGAGCATCGCGCTTGCACGAAGCGGAATGTGAAGTGCGTCGCGCGTGTGTGGAGATGAGGCGGTGCCAGGAGATGTGCAGCTTGCAGAGCGGGTCGTGACTAGCGGGTCGCGGGCAGTCAGAGTAAGAGCAGGACAGACAGGCGCCGCACTCTGACGACCCGCGAGTCACGAATCACGAGTCACGAGTGAAGCAGTCACGAATCACTGATCACTGCGATGCCACACCTCAGTGCGTCGTCACTGAGGTCGGCTCCAATCTCGCCGCCTGGGTTGCCTCGGGATTCAGTGTGCCTTTCGCCAGCTCTGTTAGCTCAGCATCGATTGCTTTGTCGCGATCGACGAGTTGGGCGAAGTGTCCGGCTTCCTCCAAGCGACCCAATGCCTTTGCGTAGGAGGCGATCGTGCCGTATCCCGCAATTTTGTAATGAATGATCCTTTGTACTGAAGCCGCGATCGCTGCGTCGCGCAGTTTCTCGGCGCAAACACGCGCCATTTTGTTCGTCTCGTCAATCAACGCAAGCATCGCATCGTCGGGGTGCTCTCGCACGTCGCTTCCGGCCTTTGCAAGCAGGCTTTCGAGATCGACTGTTCGCGACTGCAATTCGGTTGCGTATTCCTCGATGCGAAATGCGAGCGGTCCATTCGTGATGATCGGAACCAATTTGTTCGTTAGTGCACAGAATTGGACCTCTGCACTGTGCAGTTCCTGCAATTCGATTGCGTACATGTCCTCCATGCTCTCGATCCGCGCGGGCGTATCGCTCGCCGAAGCTGCGCTGCTGATGCTCTCGGACAATCTTTGCCACTGCTGCCGCAATCCGTCCGGAAGCGTGCTTTCGCCTTGCAACGTACTTTTGACTGCACAATAACCAGTGCTCGCGCGTGTGAGCAATGAAAGCGCAGCACCTCCGCGAGCAAGTCTCCCCAAGGTACCTCCGCGCCCGGCCGACAGCAGCAACCCTATACCCGCGGCGGCAGAGAGCCATCGCTCCGTCGACCCTAGGTTTCTAGGGCGCTGGGAGAGAGCGAAACGGCGAGATGGCAATTGCATAAATCCTCCGGATTGGCGGGGCGATCGAAACCGGCACCATTAGCGATAACACACGATTGTTCGACAGGTTCCAATCCGGTTTCATATGTACGTGGACCCGTGCAACAAACGACTGCGCGTAGCTGCCGCGATCGGCTTGTCTCTTTTGTTTGCAACGAAGGGCATTGCCATGAATCAAGAGGAGGAAATCGCCTACGCGAGCGCCCGCGCCGAGATGGTTCGCGAGCAACTGCAAACGCGCGAGATCAGCAATTCCGATGTGCTCGAGGCGATGCGCCGTGTGCCTCGACATCGATTCGTTGCTGCGAGCGAGCAGCCGCATGCGTACCGCGACACGCCCTTGCCGCTCTCTCACGGCCAGACAATCTCGCAGCCATACATTGTCGCGCTGATGACTCAGCTCGTGCGCCCCGAACCTTCGGATCGAGTGCTGGAGGTGGGGACGGGTTCGGGCTATCAAGCCGCCGTGCTAGCTGAGCTGACAGATCACGTTTATACGATCGAGATCGAATCGGAGTTGGCACGCACTGCCGCCACACGCTTGCGCGAACTGGGCTACGAAAATGTGACCGTGCGCAGCGGCGATGGTTATGGCGGCTGGCCCGAACACGCGCCATTTGATGTCATCGTTGTGACCGCCGCCCCTGAACAGGTTCCTCAGGCGCTCGTCGATCAACTGAGGAAGGGCGGCCGCATGATCTTGCCGGTTGGACCTGTGTACTCCGTCCAACAGTTGCGTTTGATCGAGAAGGATGAGGGTGGCGAGTTGCACACGCGTAGTATCGCCCCTGTTCGGTTTGTCCCTTTGCGCCGCAACCCCGGCGACGAATGAATATCGCGGCGAGTTATATCGTCGGGGTGATCTCCGACACACATGGATTATTGCGCCCCGAAGCCTGCGAAGCTCTGGAGGGTGTCGATCACATTCTGCACGCTGGCGACATCGGATCCGAAGAGGTGTTGGACAAGCTGCGAGGCTTGGCCCCGGTGAGCGCCGTCCGAGGCAATAACGACCGCGATGCTTGGGCAATGAGAATCCCAGAAACTTCATTGCTCAATCTAGGAGACAAACGCGTCTACCTGCTGCACAGCATTGCCGATCTCGCGATCGATCCGGCGGCCGAAGGCATCTCAGCCGTCGTGAGTGGACACTCACACAGACCTTCCATTACCCAGCAAGCGGGTGTGTTGTATCTAAATCCTGGCAGCGCGGGGCCAAGGCGATTCAGCTTACCCGTCACCATCGCGAAGCTGGTTATTGGCTCTGGTAATTTGACGGCAGAGATCGTGCCGCTGAACGTTCAAGAGGAGGAGAGAAGGCGATAGGGGATAGCGGATAGGGGATAGGCAGATCTGACTTCTGACCATCCCCTATCCCCTATCCCCGATCTAACTTCTATTCTTCCTTCGGATACTTCGCGTAAACACTTGTCGTGCCGTCCTCGTGCACGAGCAGCACCTCGTAAGGATCGACTCGATCGCCGCTCTCCATGCCAGGCGAACCGATTGGCATTGCGGGAACCGTCAAGCCTTTGGCTTTGGGTTTCTCCGTCAACAGGCGTTTCACTTCAGCAGCCGGCACGTGTCCTTCGATGAAGTAACCGCCGATCTCGGTGGTATGGCAGGAACCCATGCCATAGGGAACCCCCGCCTTTTCTTTGATCTGGCCTAGGTTGTCTACATTGTTTGCGGTCATCTCGAAGCCGTTATGCTTCATATGATCTATCCAGGCCCCACAACACCCGCAGCTCGCGTTCTTGTGAACGACACCCTTCGGGAAAGGGCTGGCCTGACTTTCATGCGCCGCCGTTGAGGGCTCTGCATTCGCAGCGACATCCTCTGCGATCGCGGAAGCCGAAAAGCCGGCCAGCGCCGCTGCGATCAACACGCGTTGCAGAACATTCATGCTCTTCTCCATATCGTGGCAACGAATGGAACAATTGTAGTCGGTCCGGGTGCACGGTGCCGTGGGAAACACTGTTACCTCGCCGCGCATTGATCGTGCGACAGGCGAACATCAAACATGACAACCCACTCGATCACGCACGAAACCCCCTTCTATATTGTGTTGAATACCCGTTCCGGCTCGGGTAAGGCACGTGAGTGTCAGGAGCAGATGCGGGAAATCCTCACTGCAGCAGGTCGGCCGCACGAGTTCTTGCTGATCGAGAACATCACCGAAGTGACGGACCGAGCCGCCAAAGCAGTCGAGTTGGCCGTGAAGAACGAGGGAGCCGTCGTCGTCGGAGGGGGCGATGGAACAATCAACGCAGTGGCTCACGCGGTGTTGAAGACTCGTCGCCCGTTCGGTGTCATTCCGCAAGGAACGTTCAACTATCTGAGCCGGACTTATTCGATCCCGATGGACGTCGGCGAAGCAACCCAAGCGTTGCTGAACGCCCGCTTGAGACCCATTCAAGTCGGTGCGTTGAATGAACGCATCTTCCTCGTAAACGCGAGCCTTGGCCTACATCCGCATCTACTTCAAGAACGCGAGAACTACACCAAGCAGTACGGGAGGCACCGCTCGGTGGCGATCTGGGCCGGCCTTGCTACCTTGATGAAGGGCTATCGTCAGCTCACCTTGGACATCGAACACGATGAAGGTCGCGAAACGTTACGCACACCCAGTTTGTTCGTCGGCAACAATCCGTTGCAGCTAGATCGAATCGGATTGCCGGAAGCGCAGGATGTGCAGAACCATCGGCTTGCTGCCGTAATCGTAAAGCCGGTCGGCTCTGCGCAGCTGGTTTGGCTCGCGGTTCGCGGGGCCTTGGGACAGCTCGGCGAAGACGCTAATGTGCGGAACTTCTCCTTCCGTTCCTTATGCGTCAAGGACGTCCGAAGCCAAGCGGGCAGTCGCGTCAAAGTCTCCACCGACGGTGAGCTCGTGTGGATGCGCACGCCGCTTAATTTCTCGATTGCACCCGAGCCGCTGATGCTGATGGTGTCAGCTTCCGCGCCGCCCGCCGCATGAGCACGCTTCTGCAAATCTCCGATGCTCACTTCGGCACTGAGCAGGAACCTGTGGTAACGGCGCTCGCGGCATTGAGTGGGCACCTCCAACCGCAGCTTGTCGTGCTCTCCGGCGACATCACTCAGCGCGCACGACGTTCACAGTTCGAAGCCGCGCGACGCTTCGTCGACGATCTCCAGCGGCCGGTCATCGCGATTCCGGGCAATCACGATATCCCGCTCTACAACATCGCCGCGCGCATGTTCTCGCCCTATGGGAATTACTCGGCTGCATTCGGCGACGAGCTCGAGCCGCAGTTCGAATCCGAGGCGTTTCTCATCATCTGTGCGAATACGACGCGTCCTCGGCGACACAAGGATGGGGAAATATCCGAGCAACAGGTGATTCGAATCAGCGAACGCATGCGCAGAGCGTCGCGAGAACAAGTTCGAGTCGTCGTCACCCATCAGCCTGTACATGTCATACGACCGGAAGACGAAGCAAACCTGCTACATGGACACGAGCTCGCGGTACGTGCCTGGGCCGAAGCGGGCGCGGACATCATCATGGGCGGACATATTCATCTACCTTATGTGCGCGCGCTCAATGATCGATTCACCGATCTACCCCGCAAGCTGTGGGCAGTGCAAGCGGGCACTGCGGTCTCCTGGCGAATCCGCGGCCGCGTACCCAACTCTGTCAACGTACTGAAGCATTCACGCGGCGATCTGGTCTGCAGCGTGGAGCGATGGGACTACGACGCAACGACGAATGCGTTCCGGTGCGTGAACGCAGAGTCGCTGCACTTGGACAGACGCTGACCTCTTGGCCGCGAGGTGTTTGCTCCGAAGACTTCTGCCACTCCTTCTGCCTGTCAACCGAACCTCCCTCGCCACGTTGATAAGCGAGTGTTCAGTATTCTGGTGCCAACATCATGTTCGCCAGATCAGTAGTGAGGTCGATGTCATGAAATATCTCAGAAAAGTTGTTTTTGGCGCGATGATGATCGGCGCAGTGGCGGTCGCGTCAGCGCATCCGGGCCACGAGCGTATCCATCGAAGCCACTTCGGCGGCGAGCCGACATTTGCGCGTTTGATCGAGAAGCTGGACCTGAGCGATGCGCAACGTCAGAGCATCGATTCCATCCTCGAAGCATCGAAGGCACAACGCCAAGCTTTGCGCGATCAGAATAGAGAAGCGATGGCGGCTTCTTTCAATACGTTACCGGACGACCCTAGTTACGCGGCGCTAATCGAGAAACGCAAGCAGTTGGCTAGTGAAGCGATTCAGCAGCGGAGCGATTTGAATTCGCAGATTTATGCGCTGCTTACGCCGGAACAAAAGGCACGAATCCCACAGCTGATCGAAGAGGCCAGGGCCAAGATGAAGCAGCACCGTGGCGGCAAGCATCGCAAACATTCCGAGACGCAGCTGTAGTCGAGCTTGCCGCGGAAATAAAAAAGGCCCCGCGGGATTGCCGCGGGGCCAAGTGCTTCAGAGACTCGTCACTTACTCTTGCACTGATTGAACGATTGGATCGAGGAAGGGAGCAAGGACTGCATAATCACCATTCCAATCACTCTCGCCCCATGCCCGCACGGCGGGGACCGCCGGCAGAATGTCGCCTACGCGTGCGGCCACGATGTCGAGGCTCGGTATGACGACGATCAAGCTGTCCCCCTGCCCCCATGCCCAGTAAGCGTCCGTCGGTACATTCGGGAGCGCACCGGTAGCGTTGGTCCACCAGAGCATGCCGTAAGAGGTCGTCGCGCCGGGGAAATCACCTGGAATGTCTTCCATGATGGGAAGATCGGCGATTTCTGCAGTCGGAGTACGAACTAGGTCGACGAATGTCTTAGACACCACCGGCGTGCCCGCCCAACTGCCATTACGCAGGAACAACAACCCAACTCGCGCCATCGTTTGCGAGTTGATCGTCATGCCTGATGCCAATTCGCGCTGCGCGATACCGCCCGCGTTGGTTGGGTCGTGCGACGCGTTCGTTCTCCATTCGACGTCATCGCCTTCGATCACGCCGAGCACGTTCCAAACGCGTTCCACCAACAGCTCCTCAAGGTCACGAGCGAAGACAGTGGTGAGCACATCGGCCAACCAATTCAAGCCTCCGTCCGAATAGCGCCAGACCGTGCCGGGTTCGTCGATGAGATCCGAATATCCGCCGTTCTTCTCGAAGCCGGCCGTATGCGTCGCTAGCTGACGCACCGTGATTTGACCGAGCCAGCCCGTATCGGCATTTGTGTCAGGAGGAATACCAAATCCAACCATTTTGTCCGCGGCGAGGTCGGTCAGCGCGATCGCGCCGTCATCCATCGCTAGCCCGAGCGCGATACCGCCGATCGACTTCGTTGTCGACTGCACCGCCATGCGTGTATCGATGGCACCCCACGCCTTGACCACGCGCCCGTAACGAACGATGACGCCTGAACCACCGCCGGTCTCTGCATACACTCGCGCTTGCTCGAGAAGCGCATCGTCCATCCCTACATCCGCTGCTGCAGCAAATGTCCAGCCGCGCTGTGGATCATCATCCGTGCTATCGACTGCCGGATAGAGCGGGTCACCAACAGTCACCGAGAGCGAATCGGAGCCGGATTCGGTTCCGTCACTAGCAGTGAGCGTTAGTTCGTACGTTCCCGGCGCTGGAAACTTCGCAGTTGTCGAGGCTGCAGCCGCATCCGCAAACGTCACACCATCCGCCGGCTCAGCTGTCCAGCTATACGTCAGAGTCGTACTGTCATCCGTCGCGCTGCCGCTCAACGTCGCAGGCATTGGAAACTCGACCGTTTGATCATCGCCCGCCGAAACAACGGGTGCGGTACCCGACGGAGGACCCTCTTCTTGTACCGTAACCACGAGCGAATCCGTGCCGCTCAACGAGCCGTCGCTCGCAGCCAGGGTCAATGTATATGAACCAGCTGCGGCGAAAGTCACTGTCGTGGTTGCAGCGTCTGCGCTGCTAAACGTCACGCCATCGGCTGGATCCGAAGTCCACGCATAAGTGACAGCGGTACCTTGCGGATCCTCTGCAGTGCCGGTGACTTCAACTTCGTTCGTCGGCAACTGAATCGTTTGATCCGCACCGGCATCAACTGTCGGCGCCGTATTGGTTGGAGGATTCGCGGGTGGATTCGATGGTGGGGGCGAACTGCCTCCGCCTCCGCCGCCGCCGCACGCGCTCAGCGCGATCAGCGTACCCGTCGCAAACCACACTCGAACTGCATGCCGAAAGATCCCCATACGAGAGCTCGGCTGCCCTCGTTCAAATACGCGCATCGTTGATACCTCGTCTTAGGCGCCGGGTTTGGCGCGCTGGAATCAACGCGCGGCGAATAGAAAGGATCCCTACGCCGCCTTTACAGATACAGCTTTTTTGCCCGTACTTTCTATTGAATTTTTTGCAACGGCGCCGCGGAAGTTTTTTCGATGCGAGTATGCAAGTCAGAAGCCTGCATGTTGTTGCATGAACAGCCTTTCTTCCTCGGTCGAGTTTCGACCAAGCACGGCGTTGCGATGCGGAAAGCGGCCAAATCGCTCGATGATCTGTCGATGCTCGATCGCAAAACCGGAGAGGTAGGGGTCCGCGAGTTGCTCGAATAATTCCACGCAACGCGATTGCATCGTCTTGTCTTCGCTGTGCATGAGCGGCATGTACAGAAACTGGCGCTCCGCTTTCGTCATCTCGCTGTCGTAGCCGTTCTCGATTGCATGCAGCGTCAGCTGCAATGCTCGCGCGTCCGATGCGAAGGCGGCCGTGGTGCCACGAAACATATTGCGAGAAAACTGATCCAGCACGATCACGGCTGCCAAATGGCCGCGCGGCGTCATCGGCACTTGGATTTCATCGTTGGCGAGTCTTCGATGAAGATCTTCGAAGCGTTTGCGAATCTCGGCGTCGAGTGCCAGATTCTTTTCGAACCAAGCGGCTGGCGCCGTCTCTTCGAACCAAAAGCGCAGAACATCATCGACCCACATTGCGGCACCCACGATCTAATTAGCGCGCGTTCAGCGTAATGGCCATCGAGATGGAAAGAAATATGTAAAGCCGCCGCGTGGAGTGATGCGTGACTCGTGATTCGTGAGTCGTGGGTAGTCGGAGGAATCGTCGGCCTGCTTTTTGGCGGCTTCGTTTGCGATAACGCGTTCGCTTACTGCCTCCCTACCCTCCCCCGTAAACGGAGGTGGGGATCTCTATCCCTGTCTTTCTACCCGCGACCCGCTAATCACGACCCGCTTCTCCCTTGTGGGCTAGCCCAGCAACTGTCCCAGTAACTTAGCAGCACTCGGCTCGATGCCGATGAAGCGCATGCCCGCGCGGAATCGCCCCTTCGCCTTCTCGGTGCAGTAACACACGCGAGCCAAAAGCTTGAGCTCGAGATCTTCACCGCACACTGATAAATCGATCGTCAAGCGGCAGTCCTGATCCGCCTGCAGCTGTCTCGGGGAGTACAGCCCGACACCCGTGCTTGATAGGTCAACAGTTTGACCATCGAGAATGGTGTGATCCGGCAATTCCACTTTGGCGCGCAGGCTGACAACTTTACGTTCGCTGATGCGACGCTCTTGCGCCGCCTCGCGGGAGTGCTCTGCTCCCAAGGCTTCCAGCAATTTTGCGGACACGGGTCTTCTCCTTCTTAGTAGGTCCTTCGGGCTCCTTGAAGAAAACGGACGAACCAGGGAAGTTCTGTAGGACGGAACGGCGGAATTCAGGGAAGGCCGTAGCGCCGGAATCGCGCTCACCCTGAAGCCGAGGAGGTTTTTCGTACCAGAGCGACTGGGCTTTACAAAAGTTGCAGCGGTAACTGCGGCAACAGCGCTGTCAGTCACACGTGAGACGTGGGACTCGGGACTGGGGCTGGTGGGACTGGGAGGAGACTAGAGGAGAGAGACCGCGGACTTGCCCCACACGTCAAAGAAGCAGGGGGGGACGACGTGTGGAGCGAAGCCCGCGAAAACCGTTCTATGCAGCAGCCCGGCGACGAGCTTTTTGCGCGCTGCATGTTACCGTTAACATCACTGGGGAAAACTATACGACTGACGGGGACGCTTTGCAATAGATTATCGGCGCGCTGTGATCGGTATTTCTGCGCTTGCGCCGAGGCCGCCACCGATGGCCAATGCCAAATCAACAGTGTTCAAAAGCGCATCGCGCTGTGTGGCGACGAAATCGATCTGGGCTTGATAGAAACTGCGCCGCACGTCCAGCAGTTCGAGATAGCCGATATCGCCCTGCCCGTAGCGCAGTTCTGCGAGATCAGTCGCGCGGCTTAGAGCAGACACCTGTTCTGCACTCGCATCACGAACGGCTGCGATCAGGCTTTGGCCATGCAAGGCATCGAGAACATCGCGGAATGCGACCTGAACCGTACGCGCATATTCGGCACGAAGCTGCTCTCGAACGGCTTCCGCGCGCCTGACGTTTGCGCGCAAGCGTCCGCCTTGGAAAATCGGCTGAAGAATTCCGCCGACAGCGGACCAAGCTTCGAACGGGTCGGTAAACAAGTCGTCGAGCTCGGGACTCGTCGATCCAAATGCACCCGTCAACGTAATGCTGGGAAACAATGCGGCTCGTGCCGCTCCGATATCTGCGGCGGCGCCCACAAGCGCGGCTTCCGCAGCGCCGACATCGGGTCGTCGTTCAAGAACCGAGGAGGGAACGCCCGCAGGAATGGTTGCCGCGTTCGGAAGGGCAATCCCTTGAATCGCGATCGCACTCTCCACGAGATCTTTCGGCGCGCGTCCTAGCAACACTGCCAAAGCATTGCTGCGTTGGATGACTTCGAGCTCTAACTGTCGTGTCGAAACTCGAGTGGCCGCAGCTTCGGCTTCTGCGCGCTTGAACGTGAACTCGTCACTCTCTCCCGCATCGAGCCGCAAACGCTCCAATCGAGTGGACTCTTCGCGTGACGCGAGTGTGTCTCGAGCACGAGCGAGTTGCTCGGCGGCCGCAATCAAGCCGAAATACGATCGAGCAACCTCGCCGGTCAGGCTGAGCTTGGTGGCCTCTCTGCCGAATTCCGTGGCGAGCAACCGAGCGCGCGCGGATTGAGAGGCACGTTGATAGCGACCCCAGAAATCCAGCTCATATCCCACGACGCCTTGCACCGTGTACATCGTCTGATGCCTATCAAGACCGGGCTGGATCAGAAATGCAGGATCCTTCGTTCGTGCTGCTGTGCCCTCCACGTTCAAGAACGGCAATCGATCGGCATTCGCAATCCGCAATAGCGCTCGTGCTTCATCCACGCGTGCCGCGGCAATCGTCACATCAGGATTGTGAGCGAGTGCTTCCTCCATGAGCTTATCCAACGTCGAATCGTTGAATACTCTCCACCAAGGATCGGGGAGCGAAGGTACGTTCGCGGCTTGCGTCGGAAATTCCGTCGGCAAAGGCAGCTCTGGAACCTTGGGATCAACGCGGCTGACTACGCAGCCGCTTACCGCCAACGCGATCGACATCACCAAAATGTTCCGATTCATCTTTGCTCTACTCTTCTCAAGTCGCGACATGAGTCTCTCCGCTTGACTCTTGTTTCTTCTCACCCTTCGTCTGCCATCCAGCGATGTGCTTGAAGAACAGCGGCACGAACAGCGTTGCGATGAATGTCGCCGCGAGCATTCCACCAATGACGCTCGTCCCGAGCGAATGACGGCTCGCTGCACCGGCGCCGCTGCTCACCGCGAGCGGCAATACGCCGAAGATCAGCGCCAGCGACGTCATGATGATGGGCCGAAAGCGCAGACGTGCGCCTTCAATCGCCGCATCCGCAACGGACATCCCCTCGTGATGCTTCATCATCGCGAACTCGACGATCAGAATGGCGTTCTTCGCTGCGAGTCCGACGAGCGTCAACATGCCGATTTGAAAATAGATGTCGTTCTCGAGTCCACGAATGAAAACGGCAAGCAGTGCACCGAAGGCAGCGAAGGGCACTGCAAGGATCACCGCGAAAGGTAACGTCCACCGCTCGTACTGCGCAGCGAGAATCAAGAACACCATCAAAACGCCGAGCAGGTACACGCCTTGCGAGGCACCTCCGCTCGCCTTCTCCTGGAATGCCGTGCCTGTCCACGCGAGTGAATAGCCCGCAGGCAAGTGTTCTTCGGCCAGCTGCTCGACCAAAGTCAGTGCATCGCCCGAGCTGTATCCCGGCGCCGCGCTGCCCATGATCTTCGCCGCGGTGAACACGTTGAAGCGCTCGATGACTTCGGGTCCTGTGACCTCGCGCACCGTTGCCAGCGCCGTGAGCGGCACCAAATCACCGGAACCCGAGCGCACATAGACGTCGCGAATATCTTCCGGGTACGCGCGGAAACGCGGCTCCGACTGCAACTGCACCTGAAAGACGCGGCCGGAACGATTGAAGTCGTTGACATACAGCGCACCGAACGTGCTCTGCAATGTTTCAAACACTTCGTTGACTGGCACCCCGAGTGTCATCGCCTTCTCGCGATCGAGATCGATGCGAATCTGCGGTGCACTTGCGCTATACGTGGTGTTGATGCCGGCGAGCTCTTTGTGCTTCGAGGCCACTTGCACGAACTCTTGCGTGACGCGCTCGAGCTCTTTCGGATCGCCACGACCGCGCGACTGAATGTACGCCTCGAACCCACCGGTCGTACCTAGACCTTCAATCGGCGGTGGCTCGAACGCGAGGAAAATTGCATCCTTCACTGCGCCGCTAGCTGCGTATACGGCGCCGACAACTGCACCGGGGCTCAATTCTTCATCGCTGCGCTCGTCCCACGGCTTGAGCGGCAACCAGACCGCGCCCGCGTTCGTGCGTGACGCGAACGTCAGCGGATCGATGCCCGCGACGCCCGCGACGGTCTCGACCGCCGGGTGCTTGCTCATCTGTTCGGACATTGCCGCAACCGCATTGTTCGTGCGATCGAGCGATGCCGCTTCTTGCAGGAACGCGACCATGAAGATGTAGCCTTGGTCCTCGGTCGGTGCGAGCGAGTCCGGCACCACGCGGAAAAGCCCGATGATCGCAACGATCATCACCGCGAACACACCGAACGCTATCCCGCTTCGACGGATCATGAAACGCACTCCGCGCTCGTAGCGACCCGTCATGCGCTCGAACCAATCGCCGAAGCGGGCGAGGATGCCGCGATGCAGCGTCGCGTCCTCCTCATGCCGCAGCAACGTCGCGCACAGTGCAGGCGTCAATGTGAGCGCGACGAAACCGGAGATCGCGACCGACACGGAAATTGTCATCGCAAACTGACGGTACATCTCTCCGACCAACCCACCGAGGAATGC
The DNA here is from genome assembly GCA_025929585.1 of Steroidobacter sp. Taxonomy (GTDB): domain Bacteria; phylum Pseudomonadota; class Gammaproteobacteria; order Steroidobacterales; family Steroidobacteraceae; genus Steroidobacter. The sequence continues at coordinate 20,365 of JAICPY010000009.1, read as the reverse complement.
GACCGGCAGGAACACCGCGCAGAGCACGAGCACGATCGCAATGATGGGCCGCGTGACCTCTCGCATCGCTTCTTCAGTGGCCGCCATCGCCGACATCTTCTCCGTGCGCATGAGACGCTCAACGTTCTCGAGCACGACGATCGCATCGTCGACGACGATGCCGATCGAGAGCACCATGCCGAACAGTGTCAGCATGTTGATCGAGAATCCGAGCAAGTACATCGCGCCGAACGTGCCGATCAGCGACACCGGCACCGCGAGCATCGGAATGAGCGTCGCTCGCCACCTCTGCAGGAACACCAACACGACGAAGAACACCAAGATCATTGCCTCGATCAAAGTCTTGACGACTTCCTTGATCGAGACCTTCACGAAACGAATCGTGTCGTACGGCAGCCCGTACTCCAGGCCTTGCGGAAATTCGGCGGACAGCTCGTCCATGCGTTGAATGATGCCGTCGCCCGTCGCGATCGCGTTCGCGCCGGGCTGCAAAAACGTAAGGATGAACACCGCCGGCTTACCGCCGCTGTACGAATCGATGTTGTAGTTTTGCGCGCCAAGCTCGATGCGTGCGATGTCCTTCAAGCGCACGATCGACCCGGCCTCGGTCGTATGCACGACGATTTGCCCGAACTCCTCGGGCGTCGATAGACGTCCTTGCGCAGTCACTGCAAACGTGAAATCGACCGAACCTTCCATCGGCTCGACACCGACGCGGCCGGCCGCGAACTGCGAGTTTTGCGAACGCACTGCGGCCGTGACGTCCGAAGGCGTGAGACCCAACTGTGCGAGCTTGTCCGGCTGCATCCAAATGCGGATCGCATAGTTCTGACCGAACATCTGTACATCACCGACACCCGGCACGCGGCGGATCTCATCGACGACGTTGAGCAACGCATAGTTGCTCATCGTTAGCGCGTCCATGCTGCCGTCGGGTGAGGTGAGCGTGATGATCTGCAGAATCGAGGCGGATGCTTTGCGCACGATCACGCCCTGGCGGCGCGCCTCTTCGGGCAAGCGCGGCACGGCCGCCTGAACGCGATTATTGACATTGATCGTCGCGAGATCGGGATCAGCGCCGACTTCGAACGTGACGTTGATTGTCAGCGTGCCGTCGCCGGCGTTGACCGATTGCATGTACAGCATGCCCTCGACACCGTTGATCTGCTCTTCGAGCGGTGCGGCAACCGTCTCTGCGATTGTCTCTGCGGTTGCGCCGGGATAGACGGCGGTCACCGTAACTTGCGGCGGAATGATGTTTGGATACGCGGAGATTGGCAGCGCGCGAATGCCGCCGAGGCCCGCCAACACGATGAAGGCAGAAATAACGGAGGCAAAAATCGGTCGCCTGATGAAAAATTGAGAAATCATGCGGCTTCCTCAGTCGCGGGCTTGGCCTTCGATTCGGCCTGCTTTGCCTGCGCATCCGCCGACACCGCATTGACGACGATGCCCGGTTGCACTTTCAGCACACCTTCGACGATATAGCGCTCGCCTGCCGCTAACCCTTGTGTGACCATGATGTTGTTGCCCATGTTGCGGCCGACTTGCACCGGGCGAATCTCCACCTTGTTGTCCTTGTCCACGAGGTACACGAAGCGACCCTGCGGACCGGACATTACGGCTTTGCGCGGAATGGACAGCACATTCGCGAGCGTCACGCCTTCCACCTTAGCGCGCACGAATTGACCGGGAATGAGGCGTGCTTCGGGGTTCGCAAGCACGGCACGAACGCGCACTGTGCCGGATTCCAGTTCGACGGCATTGTCGACGAAATTCAGTTTCGCGCTTTCCGCATACTCTTCGTCGCCTTCCAGCAGCAGCTTGACGTTGATTGCGTCTCGACCCGACGCGAGCTCGTTTCGGATCAGGCTCGCTTCGGATTCCGGAACTGCAAACTCCACGTAAAGCGGATCGACTTGAACGATGCGGGTCAACAAGCTCGAGGTCTGATCGGTCGAGACGAGGCTGCCTTCCGAAAGCACTTCGCGGCTCGTCAGACCCGAGATCGGCGCACGCACGTCGGTGTATTCCAGATCGAGCTGCGCGGTTCGCAGATTCGATTCGGCAGCGGCAACATTCGCTGCCGCAACTTCGAAGCCCGACACGACTTCATCGCGGCGGCTCTGACTCACGGCATTCTGTTCGAACAGCGGCAACACTCGGTCGCGTTCGCGCCGTGCTTCGTCCAGCCGTGCTTTGGCTACCGCCAACTCCGCTCTAGCACTGGCAGCGCGAGCACGCACCGGCTCCGGATCGATCAGAAACATCGGCTGACCTTGCTTGACCGGCTTACCTTCCTCGTACCGCCGCTTCAACAAGATGCCGCCGACACGCGCTCTGACTTCCACTTCGCGCGAACCAACCGTGCGCGCCGTGTACGTTAGATCCAGCGGAACAGGTGCATCATCGACGGTCTGCACCGCCACTTCCGGAGGAGGAGGCTGACCGGGCGCTGCATCCGAGCCGCATGCGGTTATTAGACTCGATAGGGCGAGGACTACGATCGATCTTGAAACGAAAATACTGAGATCACGCATAAGAGTACCCAATTGCCGTTTGTTATTTCTTGACACGTGTTCGTCATGTTCACGATGACGACCCGGACCGTGGATTCTTTTTGCCAGCTTCGGACGCAGGCGTATGCGCTTCGTCCGCAAGCAAGATGAGCTCTTTGACGATGTGCTCGCGCTGCTCCTCGGTGAATGCGGAGATGCGCAGCGACTCGCGCATCATCAAACCATCCACCGCGAGCGACACAATGGCCGCGCGCGCGAATTTCAGACTTTTATCTTGAGCCAGATCATTGGTGCACTTCGCAATGCACTCGCGAATGACCTCCAGCAGCGTCACATCGTTCGCTGCCGTCGCAAACAACGCAGCGCCCATCGCTTTGGAGCGCGGATCGCTGCCCAAAATGCCGACAATGCAAGCTTTCAGATCCCGCGCGCGCACCCCGTTGCCGAGATCGACCTTCGCAGCCTCGACGCAGTGCTCCATGCTGTCCACGTAACGCTGCGCAAGTGCGCTGAGCAAGGATTCCTTCGACGGGAAGTGATAGAGCAACCCGCCCTTGCTGACACCCGCGGAATGGGCGACGACGTCCAAGGTCAGTTTGGCCGCGCCAACATCGGCGACCACTCGTTCTGCGGCCTCGAGAATGCGATCGCGCGCGGGCGCAATCGCCACAGGAATTTCCGCCATGGGTTCTAAAGCCTCAGAATAGGTCGCACTGTACCGGCTGGACGGGACAATACCGTCCAGCCGGTACAGCCGCAAATAGCTGAAAGTTATAAAGAGCGGGGCTTTCCCCTATGTGCTTACCCCTCTCGCCTTCTATCCTGTGTGGATGCCCGACGAATTGCACTTCCTGACCGCTGCCGACTCCTTTGTTTCCTATGGAGAGGCATTTCTATGGAATCCCAAGCTCGTGTGGATGCATGCGATCTCGGATCTGGTCGTCGCACTGGCCTACTTCACGATCCCTCTCGTCCTCTTCCGAGTCGCTTCTCGACGTCGAGATCTGGCATTCGGTTGGCTGGTGGCGTGCTTTTGTTTGTTCATCATCGCAAGCGGCATCACTCACGTGGTGCGCGCGCTGAACATATGGCAAACGATGTTCTGGCTAGAGGCATGGATCAAACTGATGACCGCGGTGCTATCCATTCCGACCGCCGTACTTCTGTGGCGTTCCTTGCCTGACCTACTCACGCTGCCGAGCCGACGCGAGCTTCGCACCGCGAACGAGTCGCTGGCTCGCGCGAACAGCGAGCTCGAAGCGTTCACCGCATCCGCTTCGCATGATCTTCGCTCTCCGCTGACTACGATCGCGGGTCAAGCAGGGCTACTAGAGTTGTCTCTCCCGTATGCGAACGAAGAACAACGGCGCCGGCTAAACCGTATCCAGAATAGCGTCAAGCAAATGTCGGAGTTGATCGATGCGTTACTCGTGCTATCGCGCATTTCACGACACACGCTGCGTCGGGAGATCATCGATGCGAGCGCGATGGCGGAGGCGATCCTGAGCGAGCTGCGCCAGAGCGATCCGTCTCGCGACGTCGAGATCTCGATCCAACCCGGCCTGAGCGTGCATGGCGATCAGCGGTTGATCCACGATCTATTACGAAATCTGCTGGCCAACGCCTGGAAGTTCACCTCGAAAACATCCGGGGCTCGAATTGAAATTGGCCAGGCCGCTCCCGGGAACATGGCGACGTTCTATATACGAGACAACGGCGCTGGGTTCGACATGGCACAGGCTAAGAAGCTATTCCGACCCTTCGTGCGACTGCATAGTGCGGCGGAATTCGACGGCTCGGGGCTGGGACTTGCGACTGTTTCGCGCATCATCGATCGGCACGGAGGCCGGATTTGGGCGGAGGCCAAGCCGAAGGAGGGTGCCGCGTTCTACTTCACCTTGCCGACGATGCCGCTGACTGGCGAATTCTTGGTCACTAAGCCATCGCAAGCTCGCGACGCAAGCCCCGTCTGATCCGTCTGATTCGATCGAAAGACCCTGATCGGTTCGCCCTAGTGCGAAACTCGATGTTGGTAAGCATTCCCCGCCACGCGCAAGCATCTCACCGGCTTACACCTGCTTTTTACCGATAGCGGGTTACCGCGCGTGGAGAGACCAGATTAGAATCCGCGCCGAAGGGAGCGCTTGCTCTTACAACAACGTGGTTTTCGTAGAGCACTCATGTCATTTGATCACAACGCGCTCGACAGTCTGCGCATCGAACGCAGCCCTGAACCCACCAACGATAATTCAAGCCCCATATATAAGTGGCTGATTATCGTCGTATTGACGCTTGCGGTCGTGGCCGGCGCCTATGCGCTCTTGCGCGACAAGCCTATCGAAGTCAAAACGGCCACCGCTGTCGCCAGCACAAATGGCGGCAATAGCTCCTCAGCTGTTCTGAATGCATCCGGCTACGTCGTTGCGCGTCGTCAAGCGACCGTGTCTGCGCAAGTCACCGGCAAGATCGCTGAAGTGCACGTCGAAGAAGGCATGCAAGTCAAAGAAGGTCAGCTGCTCGCTCGCCTTGAGGACACGACCGTGCGTCCTTCGCACGAGCTTGCGTTACGCCAGTACGACGCCGCTCGCAAGGATCTCGAAGAAATCGAGGTGCGCCTCGCGGAAGCCGAACGAAACTTGCGCCGGACTTCCCAGCTTCGCGCCGACAAGCTCGTGAGCGAAGTGCAACTCGATCAAGCACAGTCCGAAGTCGCCGCATTGCGCGCGCGTTTGGAGGCAAGTCGTAGCCAAGTCAGAGTGGCCGAAGGAACAGTAAAGGTCAGAGAGCAAGACCTAGACGATTTGCTCGTGCGCGCGCCATTTGACGGTGTAGTGGTCTCCAAGGATGCGCAGCCTGGTGAAATCGTCTCGCCGATGTCTTCCGGCGGATTCACACGCACCGGTATTGCGACCATTGTCGATATGGATTCACGCGAGATCGAAGTGGACGTGAACGAAGCGTTCATCAATCGTGTTCACGACAATCAGAAAACAGAAGCGGTGCTCGATGCTTATCCCGATTGGGTGATTCCGAGCCATGTGATCAACGTCGTTCCGACTGCGGATCGCCAGAAAGCGACGGTCCGCGTTCGCATCGCTTTCGATGTTCTCGAGCCACGCATCCTGCCGCAAATGGGCGTGAAAGTGACCTTCTTAGAAGATCGCCCCGAGGGTGAGGGTACTCCCGCATCACGCCCCGCGGTTCGACTGCCTTCCAGCGCTGTTTTCGAACAAGGCGACGCTCGCTATGTATGGCGAGTACGCGATGAAGAACTCGAGCGCGTGGCGATACGAACAGCGGGCGAGCGAGACGGCAACGTGGACGTGATCGCTGGAATCAATCCCGGCGACGTTGTCGTGGCGGAGCAAGTCGAAGGATTAGCGGAAGGCGTGCCGGTCAAGCTCGCCCAGCAATAGCAACACATTTGAGCGGAGATTAAACGTGAATGCAGACACTCTGGTTCGACTGCGAGGCGTCGCGAAGGACTACAAACGCGGCTCTGAAATCGTTCACGTGCTGCATGCACTGGATTTGGAAATTCCCAAAGGCGACTTCCTCGCGCTGATGGGACCCTCTGGATCCGGCAAATCGACGTTATTGAACTTGATAGGCGGATTGGATCGCCCAACCGCCGGCAGCATCGAAGTCGCCGGGCAACGAACCGACACGATGAGCGATTCGCAACTCGGCCGTTGGCGAGCCGACAACGTGGGCTTCGTATTTCAAATGTACAACTTGCTTCCGGTCCTCACCGCACAGCGCAACGTCGAGTTGCCGCTGCTGCTCACCAAATTATCGAGTGCCGAACGACGCAAGCGAGCCGAGGCAGCTTTGAGCCTTGTCGGTCTGAGCGATCGCGCGAAACATAAACCACGGGAGCTCTCTGGCGGTCAGGAACAGCGTGTCGGCATCGCACGCGCGATCGTTTCCGATCCGACTTTGCTCCTCTGCGACGAGCCGACCGGTGATCTCGACCGCAAGTCTGGCGATGAAGTGCTCGATCTGCTGCAGGCGCTGAACGAACGCCACGGCAAGACAATCATCATGGTGACGCACGATCCGCACGCCGCTGCACGTGCGAAACGCACGCTGCATCTGGAGAAAGGCAAGCTGGAGCTCGCGGTCGAAGCCGCGTAAGTAAAACGCGAAGCGCTCTGCCTAACCGCTAACCGCCAACCGCTAACCGCTTCCTTCCCTTATGAAATACCTTCCTCTGCTCTGGTCCAATCTGCAGCGCAAACGCCTGCGCACTTGGCTCACGCTTGCATCGATCATCGTGGCCTTCCTGTTGTTCGGCATCCTGCAAACCATGCGCATGGCGCTCACCGGCGGTGCCGAGCTCGCAGGCGCGGATCGGCTGGTCACAATCCATAAGATATCGTTGATCCAATCATTGCCCGAAAGTTATCTAACGCGAGTACGCGGTCTCGACGGCGTGCGCGTCGCCTGCTCGCACGATTGGTTTGGTGGCGTGTATCAGGAAGACCGTAATCAGATCGTGGCGATCGCCGTCGATGAACCGACATTCTTCGAGGTGTACTCGGAGTACTCCTTGCCCGAAGAGCAGAAGAAGGCGTGGGTCGCCGAACGCACTGGCGCGATCGTCGGACCTGGACTCGCCGAACGGTTCGGATGGAAGGTCGGCGACACCGTGCCGATTCGCTCGAACATTTTCACCAACTCCGATGGCACGCAGGTTTGGCAGATGAAGATCATGGGTATCTACCAAGCCACCAACGGCGATACCCAAACCTTGTACTTCCACCACGAGTATCTCGATGAGTCGCGCACTTTTAATCGCGATCAAATCGGTTGGATCGTGACTCGGCTGGATGATCCGAATCAAGCAGCGGAAGTCGCGAAGAAGGTGGACGCCTTGTTCGCCAACTCGTCCACAGAAACCAAAACCTCGACCGAAAAAGCCTTCGCTCAAGGTTGGGCGAATCAGATGGGCAACATCGGCGCGATCGTAAGCGCGGTGGCGAGTGCAGTGTTTTTCACGATGCTGCTGGTGATCGCGAATACCATGGGCCAATCGGTTCGAGAGCGCACCAACGAATTGGCTGTGATGAAGACGCTCGGTTTTTCGAGCTCCGCTGTCACCTCGATGGTCATCGGAGAGGCGCTGCTGCTAACGCTTTTGGGTGCAGCCATCGGCCTGATCCTTGCGTTCTTTGCTGCCGCGGGCCTTGCGAAGATGCTCAGCCAGTTCCTACCCACGATCGGCATGCCCGCAGAGACTTTCGTGCTCGGCATCGCGATTGCGCTGGTGCTCGGCACGATCGCAAGCGCGCTGCCTTCCGTGCAGGCATGGCAGCTCAAGATCGTGGATGCATTGCGTCGCACCTGAACCGTAAACCGCTCGATCTTCACCGATACGCATTCGAGGCTTCAGTATGTCCACCTCAGCATCGCAAGCCATGGCAGTCACCGCATTGAATGTGCGGAACATGCGCCAGCGAATCACCTCCTCGATCGTCGCGCTCGTCGGTATCACCGGCGTGGTGACGGTGTTGATCGGCGTTTTGTCGATCAGTGAAGGCTTTCGGGCAGTTCTGGATTTGGCTGGATCGCCGGATGTCGCAATCGTGTTACGCGGCGGCTCGAGCGATGAGATGAGCAGCGGACTGTCACAGGAGCAAACCCGCATCATTGCCGATGCGAAAGATGTCGCGCGGGATGCCAACGGCCCAATCGCCTCACCCGAGCTCTATGTCGTCGTCGACGTTCCGATGAAGAGCACCGGCACCTCGGCAAACGTGCCGTTACGGGGCGTTTCGCAACAAGCCGCGAAACTCCGCCAGGACTACAGCATCGTCGAGGGTCGCGATTTTGTGCCCGGCAAATTCGAGGTCATCGCGGGTCGCGGAGCGGCACAGCAGTTTGCTGGACTGGTCATCGGCAACAAGTTGCGCTGGGGCACGACCGATTGGACTGTCGTCGGCATCTTCAAAGACCGCGGGAGCGTTGCGGAGTCCGAGATCTGGACCGATGCAACGGTACTGCAAGGGGCTTACAACCGCGGCGCTTCTTATCAATCGGTTCGCGCGAAGCTCAGAAGCGCATCCGCGTTCAACTCGTTCAAAGACACCCTGACAACCGATCCGAGACTCAACGTAAAAGTCTTCTCCGAGCAGGAGTATTACGCAGAGCAGTCTCGCGGATTGCGTGCGATGGTCAGCGGTATCGGCACCACCATCGCGGTTCTGATGGGCCTCGGCGCGTTCTTCGCAGCATTGAACACCATGTACTCCGCCGTCTCCGCACGCACCCGTGAAATCGCCACATTGCGAGCATTGGGATTCGGCGGCGGCCCGGTTGTGATCTCCGTACTCATAGAGTCTCTATTACTCGCCTTGGTTGGCGGTGCGATCGGTATGCTGATTGCGTACTTCGCGTTCAACGGCATTCGCGCATCCACCATGAACTGGGCGAGTTTCAGCCAGATCACTTTTGCCTTCACGGTCACACCGCAACTGTTGGTGCAAGGACTGATCTATTCGATCGTGATCGGTTTGCTCGGCGGGTTGATGCCAAGCTTGCGCGCGGCACGCATGCCGATCACGACAGGGTTGAGAGAGCTTTAAGGACTTGCGCCCGTGACTCGTGATTCGTGACTCGCGGGTAGTCGGTCGGATAAGAGGTCCGGACGGATTTTGTTTGCCAATCTCTTGCCACCCGCGACCCGCTGATCACGATCCGTTTCACGAAGGATTGTAGGTGCCTGAGCTTCCCGATATCGGTGCGTACCTCGCCGCCTTGCAGTCGCGCATCGTTGGCCGGTCTCTCAAGCGCGTATTGCTGAAGAATCCCTTCTTATTGCGTACTGCCGAGCCACCTGTGCAGGCGTGCGAGGGCCATGAAGTGATCGCCCTCAGGCGCATCGGCAAGCGAATCGCCCTTGGCTTCGACAACGATATCTGGATGGTTCTTCACTTGATGATCGCCGGCCGCTTGCACTGGTATCCGACCGAGCGCAGTTCCCGCATTCGGGCGGCACTTCTTTACCTGGAGTTCTCGAACGGAACGTTGACGCTCACAGAAGCCGGCACCAAGCGACGTGCCTCGTTGCACGTTGTGTCCGATGCCAGCGCGCTACAGGACTTTGACAGAGGCGGCTTGGAGGTGTTGGAAGCTGACTTCGCGACCTTCCGCGCCAAGCTCAGCGAGCGCAATCACACCCTCAAGCGCGCACTCACGGATCCAACGATTCTCAGCGGCATCGGCAATGCCTACTCAGATGAAATATTGCATCGCGCTCGCCTCTCGCCGATGACTCAAACAAAATCGCTGGAGGATGTCGAATGGCATCGGCTATTCGAGGCCACCCAAAGCACCCTGATAGAGTGGATCGATCGGTTGACCCACGAGAATCAAGGAGCGTTTCCAGAGAAAGTGACGGCGTTCCGCGATGACATGGCCGTCCATGGCAGGTTCGGCAAGCCCTGCCCCGTGTGCGGCACGACTATCCAAAGAATTCGCTATGCGGACAATGAAACCAATTACTGTCCACGTTGCCAGACGAGCGGCAAGCTGCTCGCCGATCGCGCGCTATCGCGACTATTGAAAAGCGATTGGCCGAAAAGCGTGGAGGAATGGGAGAGCGGCCGGAAAGGGTAAAAGAAGGTGTACGACGTGTCGACGTGTAAACGTGTAGACGTCAATCGGATCCTCTGCGCTTCTGACCTTACACGCCTACACCTCTACACCTCCACACCTCTGCACCTCTGCACCTCTGCACCTCTGCACTCCGCACCTCCACCCCTACGTTTTACACACTGCTCCGACCCACCCCATCAATGACCGCTTCGCTCATCCCTGCACGCCGCGCCGCGTTCGCGTTCGTCTTCATCACCGTGCTGCTAGACATGTTCGCGCTCGGCATCATCATTCCCGTGCTGCCGAAGTTGATCGAAGATTTCATGGGCGGCGACACAGCACAGGCGGCGGCGATCTACGGCATCTTCGGCACGGCATGGGCATTCATGCAGTTTGTGTTTTCGCCGATTCTCGGATCCCTGTCGGATCGCTTCGGCCGACGGAAAGTCATTTTGCTGTCCAACATCGGTTTGGGTCTGGACTATGTCCTGATGGCATTGGCACCAACGGTCGGCTGGTTGTTCGTCGGCCGCATCATCTCGGGTATTACAGCCGCGAGCGTCAGCACCGCGGGTGCGTATATCGCAGACGTTACTCCGCCAGAACAGCGCGCCGCAAAGTTCGGCTTGCTGGGTGCAGCGTTCGGCTTTGGATTCGTGGTGGGGCCTGCACTCGGAGGATTCCTCGGCGAGATCGATGCTCGTTTGCCTTTTTGGGTCGCGGCCGGCTTCAGCCTAACGAACGCCCTCTACGGATTATTCGTTCTGCCCGAATCATTACCACCGGAAAAACGCACGGCGTACTCTTGGCGCAAAGCAAATCCGATGGGAGCGTTGCGCTTATTGCGTTCGCATCGCGAGCTGTGGGGCCTTGCAAGCGTGAGTTTCTTGAGCAATCTTGCGCACGTTGCTCTGCCGGCAACCGCAGTCCTATATATGGGATATCGATACGGTTGGGATACAAGGCAAGTCGGTGTGCTGCTCGCGGCCGTCGGCGTGTGTCAGATCATCGTGCAAGCTGGTCTCGTAGGCCGCACGGTCAACAAGTTTGGCACGCGCCGCACGATGGTTCTGGGACTTGCAGGAGGAGCAATCGGGTTCCTCATCCAGGGACTTGCAACATCGCCCCCTGCCTACGTTGTCGGTGTCATCCTCATGTCGATCTGGGGTTTTTTGAATCCTGCGCTTCAAGCCTCGATGACTCGGCTCGTGCGCCCGACGGAACAGGGTCAGCTTCAGGGCGCGAGCAGCAGTTTGATGGGCATCGCGAACATGATTGGCCCGCTGATCTTTGCCCAAGTATTCGCAACGTTCATCGCACATCACGAGTGGCATGTGCCGGGTGCAGCATTCCTACTGTCATCAGCACTGCTGATTGTCGGCATTACTCTAGTCTTGCGAGTCACGAAACATTCGACTTCGGAGGTTTCCCCCGCTCCCGCGGCTTCTGTCGGTAACGAGTGACCATCTCCGCTCCTACTCTGATCCCTGTTGGCGCAGGAGCGCCCGACGATGCACGCGATAGGTGCAGGACCGCTCGGATTACATGCCGCGAGCGTTGATTGACGCGGCCTGACGCGCTGGCACACCTCGTGCAATGAGTAACTCGAACGCCGTGTGGCGTCTCATGCGGAGTCTCTTCTGTAGTTTCTTTTTTAAACTTGCTAACGATGATGGTGGATCATCCCCCTGAGCCATTAATCGGATGCAGGCGTGCGCGATTGACGCTGTCGCGCACGCTTTTTTTTGGCTGAGGGACGGGTGACGGGTGACGGGTGACGGGTGACGGGCAAAATGCGAGATCAACCTTATCTGCTGTCAATACACTTCATCACTTCATCCACCTCATCCACCTCATCGCGCAGCAGCTTCGATCCAGTCCGTTACCATCTTCCACAAGGTCTGCTCGAACTGCGGACGAAAGAATCCAAAGTGACCGATGCGTTTCACGCCGATGTCGCGAGGCGCAATCTGACGGTACTCGATCGGTGCATTCACATAGAGTGCATGCAGAGAACGCACGCCCTTCGGAGACATCATTTCATCGTCGGTAAATGAAACGGACACTATCGGCGTGCGCAAGGATGCATACGCCGCGCGCACCTGATCGCCCTCCGCACCGACCACGTACTCGCGAGACAAACACCATCGACGCCATTGCGCCATCACATTCTTCGGCAGATTGCCCACTTTGCGCAGACGCTTGCCTGGAAAGTAACCGACGAGTCTCAGCGTGATCGGCACGACCACGAACCACAGCCACCAAACCATGCGCTTCGTCGGCCAACTATTCTCGAGCCAATAGCCGCTTCCGGTCGCAATCGTCATCACACGGTCGATCTTGTCGCGATTCGGGATCAAACCGAGCAACTGACCGCCCAAACTGTGGCCGACCCAATACAAGGGAACATTTGGAACGCGTTCCTTCGCGTGATCGATGACGACAGCGCAATCCAATCGCGCCCAGCCGTATATGTCTACGTCGAATCCGCGCAACGATCGCGGCGCGGACATGCCGACACCCCGATAGTCGAAGGTAACTACAAGATAGCCCTGCGTTGCGAGCCATCGAGCGAAGTGTGAGTAGTAGCGCTGCGCGACCCCCATCGCGCATGGAATGACAACGCTGGCACGCGGGGAGGTCGCGGGCTCATAGACGTGAACCGCGATAGATTCGCCATTCCCGAGCTCGAGTAATTGCGCCGCCACCATCGTTAAAAGCCGGAGCCGAAATGCGCGTCCGTGAGTCCACCTGCGCCGTCAAACAATCTTCATGGCTCAAACCAGAAGGCCGCCCTAGTTTCTAGCTTGCTAGAAGGCGGCAAATTCAGCGCTGAGGATTTCCGCCTCGGCGGCGCAGCCGATTTCGCGATTCGTATTCGGCGCAGGATAGAACTCTTCGTTCAAATCCTTTCCCCCAGCCGCGCGCCACCGTACCCGCGTAACGATCGTCTTATATGTATGAGTGTTCGCTAGGAACAGCCGATTGTTCTTGGAGTCGCACGCGCCCTCGAACTTCAGGGAGACGAACGTGGACGGAGCCGCTTCTTCGGCCGCATAGAGCGCCGAGGAGCCCGCGATGCCGAACCCAACCAACGCAATCGAAATCGCCGTCAACATATTCACTATTCGAACCCTCCTCGCAGCAGCATCCTGCATCAGCTCATCAAGATTCCCCACCCGCCACGAACACTCACACCCATGATCAGTTCTCGACCATGAAAGAGCTGGCTGGACACTCCTGCGCCCGGCTGTTCGCCTCCGGGAAACCCGGAATATAGACGGATTCGCCCGCCGCTGTCAGTCAACGTCTTTCAAGGCGGGCAATGTACACAAGGATTTCTGTCCGCTGCCTGAATGCAGCATCGCACGGTGGCGGGAGTTTGCCGCGAAACCGGCAAATCCATGCCCTTATCAAAGTATGGGCACAACCCTGAAGGATCGTGTGCGCCAGTCCGCAGTTCTCCCGTTGTTTCGTCAAGTTTGTGCGTACCGACCCGTTATCTGTTGCAGAAGCGTCGCACAGCGAGCGAGGTCGTCGTGTTCTCTCTGTTCAAAAGGTCGAGGAGCGGTAACTGCCGCGTGGGGGTCGCCCTGGGGGACGGCTCCTTCGCGCTCGCGATCGTCAATCGTGAGACCGAGGGCAAGCCGTTTCTTCAACATTGCGCAGTGCAAACGCATAAGGCAGACGCAGTTGGCGCGCTGAAGACAACGCTCGACAAGCTCGGCGTCTCTCGCGCAAAAGCATGCGTTGTCATCGATGGCGACGACTATCAGATCGTGCAAGTCGAAGCACCTGAAGTGCTGCCGTCGGAGATGCGCGCTGCCATCCGGTGGAGATTACGCGACGCCCTCAACTTCAGCGTCGATGAAGCCGCCGTAGATGTATTCGAGATTCCGGATCCAGTTCGCCGCACGCAGCAGAAGATGCTGTTCGCAGTCGCCGCGCGCGACTCAGCCATCCAACGAATCTCCGCAGTGGTCAAACCCGCCAGCAAGGGCTTCGAGGCGGTAGACATTCCCGAGCTTTGCCTACGCAACATCAGCGCATTGCTGCCGCAAGATGCGAAAGGCGTGGCGATGCTTGCGTTGGGCGAAAACTTCGCGCAGCTCGTTCTGACTCGGCAGGGCACGTTGTACCTGACGCGTCGAATCGATACCACGCGTCGCTTCTCCCCGCATACACAAGAGAGCGGCGCGGACATCGATCCCGCTTCCCTGGCGTTGGAGCTGCAGCGCTCGCTGGACTACTACGAGAGCCAATACGATCAGACGCCGATCGGCGATCTTGTCGTTGCGCCGGCCGACGATCGTGCCCGCGTCTTGGCCGAAGGCTTGCGGAACGAAACGAGTTTGCGTGTGCAGGTTCTGGATGTTCGCGAAATCCTCAGCGTGTACAAGACCGGCGAGTTCGCCACCGACTGGCCGACATTGATCGCATTGGGCGCCGCATTGCGTACGGACACGACGGAGCCGTAACAGTGCGCCAACAAATCAATCTGTATCAGCCGATCTTCAGCGAAGCGCGCAAGTCGTTCTCGGCTGCCACTTTCGGAATCGGATTGCTCATCCTGATTGCCGCGTTGGCCGCGTTCTCGGTGAGCTCCAGCATGCGGGTCAAGCAGTTAGCGATCGAAGTGGAAGCCTTGCGCGCGCAGCAGGCAGAGCAAGAAAACACGCTGGGAGCGGGCGCCGCTGAATCGAGCGAGACTGTGGAAGCACGCGTGAAGCAGCTCGATCGTTTGGTAAGCGCTCGAGGCCGAGCGCTGGAAGTCTTGCAGTCCGGAGCCGCGGGAACCACCGCTGGCTTCGCTCCCCGACTCGAAGCACTTGCACGCCGTCATGTGGAGGGGCTTTGGATTGATTCGATGCAGATGTCAGGCGCGAACGGGGCGATGACTCTCGCCGGTGCCTCATTCAATCCGGATATCGTACCGATGTACTTACGCAGCCTCGCCCAGGATAAGGTTTTGGCGGGCACTCGCTTCGATGACTTCATCATCGAACGCCCCACGACGGACACGGTGAAAGAAGAGTCGGAGGACTCAGGGAAGAAGTCGAAGCGGCTGGACCCAAAGCTGGTTCGCTTCCGTGCGGGCAGCGCGTCACTGAAGCAGGCGAGCAAGGAGGCCTCCTCATGAAGCTTCCCGCAACCCTCGAAAAACATGCGGCGAAATTCGATCAGATGAGCATTCGCGAGCGCGTGCTGATCGCAGCGGCAACAGTCGTGGCCGTCGTAATGATCTGGATGATTGCGATCTCGGATCCGTTGAGCGCGAAACAGCACTCACTTCAGGCCGAAATGACGAGCATCCAGGATTCCATGAGCTCAACGATCGAAACCTTCGAGGCGGCTGCCGCCAGTGATCCGGTAGCCAAGGCGCTCATACGAGAGAAACAACTCAAGCAGCGGCTCGATGAGATCAATAGCCAGCTCAACTCGCAGTCCGCCGGCCTCATTCCGCCCGAGCGAATGGTGCAGGTCATTCATGACGTCTTGAGCAAACAGCATGGCGTCAAGCTGATCAGCTTGCACAACAAACCCGTCGCAAGCCTCGTTGCACCCGCTAACACCTCGGAGCTTTCTCCCAGCACTCAAGCTTCAGATGAGGCGAGCACCGCAATAGACAGCGGCCCCTACATGCACCCCGTGGAGCTCGTCATCGAAGGCCGCTATCTGGATGTAATGAATTACTTGCGTGAGCTCGAAAGTTTGTCCTGGCACTTCTACTGGAAGCAGTTATCGCTTGAATCGACCGAGTACCCATTGAATCGCGTGCGCATCGAGCTCGGCACGTTGAGCCTGGAGAAGGAATGGATCGGGGTCTGATACCGACCGATGGCAACCATGAAATCACTATCCAATCCCTATCTGGCAACGCTGTTGCTGACATTCACCGCGAACGCAGCTCTCGGTGACCGTCTGGTCGATCCAACTCGCCCGTCGAACGCGAAGGAAACTGCGCGCGATGCTTACCAAGGCGTTCGCCTCGAGGCGATTCTCAGCTCCGAGGATCGCCTGCTTGCGATCGTGAACGGCAAGATCGTCCGCGAAGGAGATCGCATCGGGGATGCCCGAATAGATGAAATCCACTCCGATTCGATTCGTTATACGCGCGCCGGCCGCAGCGAAACCGCACGCCTGGTCGCGAAATCCATCACCGTACGCTCGAACGTCGTGCAGAGCGAGGAAGAAACATGAACGCTCGCTCAATACGCGCAACGGTTGCGATCTCTAAATTTGTTCTTGCTCTGAGCATTGCGCTTGGCTGCTCCGGTGCGTCTGCTCAAGAGCGTGCAACCGGACAGTTGAACGGTCGCATTTCGCACACCCGCTTCGATGTGAACGTCGAAGACGCACCAGCGCGGGCCTTCTTCATGGGCCTTGTCGATGGCACCCCATACAACATGCTCGTCGATGCTCAGGTTTCCGGCCGCATTTCTTTGAAGCTGAAGCAGGTCACCGTCGAAGAAGCGCTGGAAGCCGTTCGCGATCTGTATGGCTACGACTACCGGCGCGTGAGCACTGGATTCCTCGTTCTGCCCGCCACGATTCAGTCGCGCATCTTCCACCTGAACTATCTGGACCTGCAACGCTACGGAGTCTCGCGCACTCGCATCAGCTCGGGACAAGTCACTCAAAGCGAAGGTGATGAGGGTTCTTCCTCCGAAGCAAGCGGCTCTGGAGAGAGTTCATCGTCAGTAGATGTCACGGGAACAGCCGTGCTGACGCGCAACGATTCGGACTTCTGGAAGCGAATCGAGGCGGATCTAAAAGCCATGATCGGCGCGAACGGCGAAGGCGATCGCAGCGTCGTGACCAATCCGCAGTCCGGCATGATCGTCGTGCGCGCAATGCCGACCGAGCTGCGCGACGTCGCCGATTACCTCAAGAGAACCGAGAACACGGTCACTCGCCAGGTCGTGCTCGAAGCGAAGGTCGTGGAAGTCGAGTTGAGCGAAGCCTATCAAGCCGGCATCAACTGGACCGCGGTTCTGACGGACGGCAACAAGCAGTACACATTCGGCCAACACACTCCGCCTGGAGGCTTCGACGGTAATCCTCTGGCGCCGAACGACAACCCAGTGATCGTCGCTCCAGGGAATCCGATCGACGGCTTCATCACGGATACCTTGGGTGGTGCGTTCACGCTGGCTGCCGACCTAACTGATTTCAATGCCTATATCGAGCTGCTCGGCCTGCAGGGTCGCACTCGCGTGCTTTCGAGCCCGCGCGTATCTACGCTCCATAATCAGAAAGCCATCATCAAAGCGGGCACAGACGAATTCTTCGTCACCGGAGTGGAGAGCGATACGACGGCCACTGGCGTCGGGGCAATCACGACGGTCGAGTACGAGCTCACTCCTTTCTTCTCGGGTGTGGCGTTGGATGTCACGCCCCAGATCAGCGAAGACGGTCGCGTGATACTGCATATTCATCCGACGATCAGCGAGGTGGAGGATCAGCAGAAAACGTTGTCGGTTCGTGGCAGCGTCGATTTCCTACCGCTCGCTCTGAGTCAAATTCGGGAATCAGACAGCATCGTGAAAGCACGCAGCGGCCAGATCATCGTGATCGGCGGCCTGATGCGCGAAACACGCCGGCGTCAAGACTACAAGATGCCGCTGCTCGGCGATGTGCCCGGCCTCGGCCGCTTATTCCGCAGCGAGCGCGACCTCATGACCACGACTGAGCTAGTCATCCTTCTTCGGCCATTGGTGGTGTCGGATGACGACGACTGGACCGAGCTCGTGAGAGAACCGACGGATCGGATCGATGCGCTGGCGAATAAGGGAGGACTGAAGTGACATCCAGTTCGCAGTTCGCAGTCCGCGGTCCGCAGCAAGATCTGCGCGGAAGCGGGCGTGCCCTCTGGCCACGGACTACAGACTGCAGACTGCAGACTTCCTAGCTCTTATGTCATCCATTCCTCGCAAGAAAGTCCGCTTAGGTGAGCTGCTCGTTGAGCAGAAGGTAATCACCGAGGAGCAATTGCAGCAGGCGTTGGCCGAGCAGAAGCGCTCCGGGCGCAAGCTCGGGCGCGTGCTCACTGATTTGGATATGGTGCGCGAGGAGAAACTCAACGAGATTCTTGCGCAGAGCTTGCAGATTCCGTTCATCGACGTGCGCCAGTTGACGCTCGATCAAAACATCGTGCGGATGCTGCCCGAGACGCACGCGCGTCGTTTCCGCGCGCTGGTGCTGCAGTCAGATGCCCGCGGTTTGCTGATCGGCATGGCGGATCCGACCGATCTGATGGCGTATGACGAGCTTTCGAATCGGCTCAAGCAGCCATTACGAATCGCGCTGGTCAAAGAATCAGATCTGCTAAAAACCGTAGATATCGTCTATCGACGTACGGATGAGATCGCATCGATTGCGCAGGAAGTTCGTGAAGAGCTTCGCGAAGGCGATATCGACCTGGAGCAATTGAGCGCGGATGAAGGCTCGCCGGACGCGCCCGTCATCCGCCTCATTCAGACGATGTTCCAAGATGCCGTGCAGGTTCGTGCTTCGGACTTGCACATCGAACCGGGCGATAACGTTTTGCGCGTACGCCAACGCGTGGACGGCGTACTCCAAGAGCAGAAGATCGACGGTCGGCGTGTCGCAGGCGCGTTGATCACACGGCTGAAGCTGATGAGCGGCCTGGATATCGCCGAGAAGCGTCTGCCGCAGGACGGGCGTTTCTCGCTCAAGGTCAAGGACAAATCCATCGATGTGCGCTTGTCCACGATGCCGACTCAGTATGGCGAGTCGGTGGTCATGCGACTACTGGATCAATCAGCTAGCTTGATGACGCTAGACAGGCTCGGCATGTCCGCGAAGATGCTGGAAAGATTTCGCGAATTGATTTCGCGCAGCGCAGGCATGGTGCTGGTCACCGGCCCGACCGGAAGCGGCAAGACTACAACGCTTTACTCCGCGCTGAATTTCCTGAACCAGGCGGATACGAAGATCATCACGGTCGAAGATCCTGTCGAGTACCGGCTCGACCGCATCAACCAAGTACAGGTCAATCAGAAGATCGGCCTGGATTTCGCGCGCGTATTGCGCACGACATCACGGCAAGATCCAGACATCATCCTCGTCGGTGAAATGCGCGATCAAGAAACCGTAGATATCGGCTTGCGAGCCGCCATCACGGGCCATCTCGTGTTCTCAACGTTGCACACGATGAATGCAGTGGCCACTGTTCACCGGCTTCTCGACATGGGCGCGGCAGGCTACATGATTGCAGCTGCAGTACATGGCATCGTCGCGCAGCGTCTCGTGCGGCGAGTCTGCGATAACTGTGCGCAACCGGCCGAACCCAACCCCCAGCAGCGCGCTTGGCTATACGCCCAAACGGATATGGGTCGCATCGCGGAGATGAACTTCCAAATGGGAGTCGGCTGCACGTATTGCAATCTAACCGGCTATCGCGGACGAGCAGCAATTTACGAGCTGCTCGAGTTGGACCGCTCGCTCGCCGATGCCATTCGCCGCGGCGATGCGATCCAGTTCGCCGACATTGCGCGCAAGCGCGAAGACTTCACTTCACTCGCCGACGCCGCACTGGAGCTGGTCGCGAACGGCACGACCAGTGTCGCCGAAGCAATGTCCATCACGGCCGGCCTCGACGACAACGAGCCCGAACTCCCGCAAGTCGAGCTCGTGTCTCAGGTAGAGACCGATTCGCTCCTCGCAGACGTCCTTGCTGAAACTAAAAGAGTGAAGACGTTGTGACGAACACGACCCCTCTTAACTAACCGCTAACCGCCAACCGCTTCACCTCTCCCCATGCCCGTCTTCACCTACACAGGTCGTTCCCGCAGAGGCGAGCTCGCCAGCGGCCTCATGGAGGGAGACTCGCCGAACAGTGTTGCCTCGCGCCTGATCGGCAACGGCATCACTCCGATTCAAATCAAGGCGGCGACACCGAAGAATGACGATGATGTGATGCGTGCCCTGCGCCGATTCGGTGTGGGCGCACCGACTATCTCGGATCTCGTGATGTTCTCGCGGCAGATGTACACAATCACGAAATCCGGCATTCCGCTGCTGCGCGGTATCAAAGGTCTAGCGGCATCAACGCACAACCCGGTGCTGCGCGAGACACTCGAAGAAGTTCTGAAGGATCTGGAAGGCGGCCGGGACCTCGCCGGGAGCCTTGCGAGATATCCGAAGATCTTTCCGCATCTATACGTGAGCATCGTCAAGGTCGGAGAGGAGACCGGAACGCTCGATGCTTCATTCAGGCGCCT